>JAPOYG010000686.1 GCA_026706755.1 Acidobacteriota bacterium | reverse complement strand
GGCTGGGCCGGGGACGCGATGAGCTGCACGCGCGGCAGATCGGTCACGAGGGCGGCCAGGGCCGCGGCGTCGAACGACTGGATCAGGATCGGGAGGTCGTAGCCGGCTAGCGCGTCCAGCACGGTTTCGCCCAGGCCGGGCTGGATGTCAGGACTCTTGAGCTCCGGGTAGACGCCGGCCCGGCGCCCCGTGGTCCGGTTCAGGCCGTCGACGAGGTCGAGCACCTCCGTCAGGCGCGGCACGCGGAACATCGCGTGGGGGAAGCGGCCCGGCCGGCTCTC
Organism: Acidobacteriota bacterium; assembly: GCA_026706755.1. Taxonomy (GTDB): domain Bacteria; phylum Acidobacteriota; class Vicinamibacteria; order Vicinamibacterales; family UBA8438; genus JAGWAJ01. The sequence goes on along the minus strand of JAPOYG010000686.1, from coordinate 2,423 downwards.
GACGACGCGCAGGCGCTCGAGCTCCGCGAACGTGAAGTCGGCCGCGTAGTACCGCCCGTCGTCCCGCGCCCGATCCGGGTAGCGCCCGGCGACGTCGGTGGTCCGATCCAGCGTGACGTCGTGCAGGGCGATGGCGACGCCGTCCGCCGTCAGGACGACGTCCGGCTCGATCCACCCGGCCCCCTGGCCGTAGCCGAGCGCGTAGGCGGGGAGCGTGTGCTCGGGCAGGTACCCCGACGCGCCGCGGTGGGCGATGACCTCCAGGCACGCCGTGCTCGCGTCGCGCGCGGCCGGGCCGGGGGCGGCGGTCTGCCCGGCGGTGATCGCTGGCGCAAGCACGACGGTGGCGGCGGCGAGAGCGATTCGAAGAGGCGTCATCGTTCGGAACTCCCGTCTCGGCGGGTGCGCGCTCCGCCGCCGAAACCCGGCGTACAGGTACCGTACAACGATACGCGTTACGGGCACCGGGACTGGAGCCCGTCAGCCGCGGCGGCGCCCCGCCGCGGAAGTCCGTTCGAGCAGCTCCTGCAGGCGAGGCAGCGCCGGTTGGCCGAGACGAACGCGGATCTCGAAGCCGGCCGCGCGCACGAGACGCTCGACCAGGTCCGTCGAGGGCGTGCGGGCGCCGGATTCGATGCGGGCGATCGTCGACTGGGGGACGCCCGCCCGGCGTCCCAGCGCCGCCTGTGTGAGGCGCGCGCGCTTCCTCGCTTCGCGAACGAGATTCCGCAACACCACACTCGTGTATAGCCGATTGGCTATGACTCGCGCAACTTGATGGACGCGTCGGTACCGACGCGGTCGTCGACATGCCGACAAGCGATGGGCGAGGATTCGCAGCGACCGGCAGCATCGCTGCCGGCCCTCATCCAAGGCTGGGCGGTGAGTAGCCCCGTCGCGCGAGCAGCAGCCGGAGGGCGTTCTGCTTCGTGACCAGCGCCGCGTCGTCGCTCCGCTCGAGGAACGGTCGGACGTCCGCGGCGGCGCGGTCCCAGTCCAGCGCCTCCAGCTTCTCGGCGACGGCCGTCCGCCACGTCTCGGCAGTGAGCGCGGCATCGGTCCGGCCGGTCTGCCGGAGCGCCGCGTTCAGCAACGGCAGGTTGGGAGGCGGCCAGCCACGGTCTGCCAGGTACCAGACGAGATCGTACAGATCGCGGCCCTTCGTGTACGGCCGCTCGAGGACGGCGTGCAACTTGCCGGCGAGGAGGGAGGCCCGGTCGTGGTGGAAGAGCCGGAGCGTCTCGTGGCGGCGCACCAGGGTGACGTCCGTCCCGGCGCCGGCCGGCGGATTCGCGTCGACCTCGATCCGGATGGCGAGCACTTGCGTGGAGCGGGGCGAGAGGCCGACGGCATGGAGGACGCCCGCGAATCGCACGACCGCGCTGTGCACGGCGCGGCCGTCACGGACCCGGACGTCGACGTCGTAGCCTTCCGCGGCGAGTTCGGCGCCAGCCGCGCTCAGGCTGCCACGCAGGCCGTAGCCTGGCGGTCGTCGCTCGAGGGCGAAGTCGAGATCCTCCGAGTATCGCGGCAGCCCGAAGAGGAAGCGGAGACAGGTCCCGCCCTGGAACGCCAGGGCGGTCATCGCCCCGGCGCGTTGCAGCGAGCTCAGGATGCGGGCCTGCAGGTACTCCCGGGCGACGTTCCGCCCCCGCAACGGGTCGAGTCCGGCCACGAGGCGCTGGAGATGGTCCCTCACAGCGCCTCGTACCCCGGCGCGTCCCGCGCGAGACGGCGAATGCGGTCGGCGGCGCGGGCGAGCTTCGGCGTGGAGTACCTGGGGATCAGGGCATCGACGACGTCGAGCCGCAATGCGGTGAAGTCGAGCCGCAGCTCGCGGAGGTAGGCCGTGTCATCGCCGCCCGGCTGCAGGTGGACGATGTCGAGCAGCGCCTTCTCGGGACCGGCGACGAACGCGCGCTGGCCGCGGCCGAGATCCTCCCGGCGGTATCCAGCCAGCAGCGGCGGCTTCAGGTGGCGGAACGAGAACCGGCCGAGGGGCGTCTCGCGGATCCGCGGTCGTCCCGGCGTGACGCTGGTGACTTCCGCGACGTACTCCGGGATCGCGCCGGCGTAGGCCAGCGCGGAGAGGCCGCTGACGCACGAGCCGGGAGACAGCCGGTTGGCCACCAGGAACGGGTGCGGCTCCTCCCGCCGCCAGGGCGGTGCAAGCGCGTACAGGCCGCGCCGAAGCTGCTGGACCTGGCCGGTGCGGCACCAGCGGGAGAGCTGGCGGCGAACGTCCGTCGGATCCACTGCGCCCGCCAGCAGCAGCCCCGTCTCGAAGACCGGCTCATCGCCGACGATCTCGACGAGATCGCGGAATCTCATGGCAGCAACATGCCATAAGTGGCATTTTCAGATCCACGCCCATGGCGCGGCGCGTTGCCGGTCCGCCGCTGGTTGCGCCGCCGCTCGGCGAT
>JAPOYG010000028.1 GCA_026706755.1 Acidobacteriota bacterium | reverse complement strand
TGGGTGCGAACCTTGTAGCCCAGAGTCGCCATCCCGTACGACTCCCCGGCCGCACAGGCCACACCGAGGCCCGTCTGCAGGTGGGGGTTCAGCCGATAGGTGCTCGTCTGGGCCTCTCCCCAGCCTGGAGGATAGTGATCGTCGTCGCCGATGTCGCCCGGGAGTCGGACGCCCTCCCGCCAGCCGGCGGCCCACAGCTCACGGCAACTGGCGAACCGTTCCACGGGCGGTGGGTCGGCCGCCGCCCAGCCAGCCGGAATCTCGTATTCGGCCCGAGAAACGCCGCAGCCAGCAGCCACCAGCGTCACGATGGCGACGGTCGTGAGACCTCTCATTCCCCATCCCCTCCCCGGGGTCGGACGCAATGCCTGTTGCACTCCGTCCCAACGAGGTGTGGTCGCGAGCGTATCACTCCGTTCGCAGTGCGAGGAGCGGGTCGACCCGGGCGGCCCGCCGCGCGGGCACGATGGTCGCCAGCAGGCTGGCGGTGCCGAGGACGAGGACCACGCCGGCGACCGTCCAGAGTTCGAGCGCCCCGGCGTCGGGGCTCAGATAGCGCAGCACCGGCGCGATGAGGAAGGCCGCGCCCACGCCGACGACGCTACCGGCGGCGACGAGGACGATTCCGCTCCGCGCGAAGTGCGCCGTCATCCGGCTGCCGGTGGCCCCCAACGCCAGGCGAATGCCGATCTCCTTCGTCTGCAGGGCCACCGCGTAGGCGACGATCCCGTACAGACCGGCCGCCGCCAGCGTCAACGCTGCCGCGGCGAACAGTCCGAGCAACAGGGCGCTGAAGCGGGTCGGCGCGATACTCCCGGCCACCACCTCGTCCATCGTCCGAAATGCGGTGATCGGCAGCAGCGGATCCGCATCCCGGATGACCCGCTCGACGGATGGAATGAGGCCCGTGCCGCCGTCTCGCGTCCGAAGCGCCCAGTGAACCTGAAAGAACCCGTGCGCCCCGGCGAGGAGGTCGTCCGGCACCTGCTCCACCGGCACCAGCACGGTCGGCCGCGATCCGGTAACCCCGCGGGTGCGCACGTCGGCGATGACGCCGACGACCTCCCGCACCGCGTCGTCGATCTCGATGGCGGTCATCTGCAGGCGTGTGCCGATCACCGTCCGCCCGCCGCCGAAACGACGCGCGAACGCCTCGTTGACGAGGGCCACCGGCACGCTGCCGGCCCGGTGATCGTCCTCCCCGAAAGCCCGGCCGGCCACGAGAGGGATGCGCAGGACGCGCAGGTAGTCGCCCGCGGCATAGCGCCAGTCGACCGCGCCCGGCTCGAGCACGTTCCCCGGTATCCGCCGCAGCACGAGGTTCAGCCCGCGCTCGACGGGCAGGTTGTTGGTGGCCGCCGCGGCCTCGACGCCCGGCAGGCGCACGAGGTCCGACAGTGTCGCCCGGTAGAGCTCCGTCACGGCGTCGCGCGACCGATACGCGGGGCCCTGGAGCGAGGCGCGGGCGGTGAGCACGTTCGCAGGGTCGAAGCCGAGCTCCGACGTGCTGAGCGCGACGAACGTGCGCAGGAGCACAGCAGCGCCGACCAGGAGCACCGTGCACAGAGCGACCTGCGCGACGACGAGCGAGCGGCGCGTCCGCGAGGCGAGGCCGCCCGTCACGCTCCCGGACCGCCCGCCGTGCAGCGCGTCGCCGGGACTGCTGCGAACGGCGAGCGCGCCGGGCAGCAAGCCGAAGATCAGGCCCAGCACGACCGCCAGCCCGAACGCCCCGGCAAGCACCGGCGCGTCGACCGAGACGTCCCAGACCGCGAGGTGCGGTTGCTGCGCGACGAGCGCGCGCAGCCCCCAGACCGCAGCCAGGGCGCCGACCGCGCCACCGGCCGTGGACAGCAGCACGCTCTCCGTCAGGAGCTGCCGCAGCAGCCGGCCACGGCCGCCGCCGAGCGCCGCCCGTACTGCCAGCTCCCGGCGCCGGTTGACGGCGCGCGCCAGTTGCAGTCCCGCCGCGTTGGCGCAGACGACCAACAGCATGGCGCCCACCGCCCACGTCAGTGGCCAGACCGTTCCCGCGCTCGCGTCGGCCAGCACGTCGCGACGCTGTCGGACACCGATCCGCACCCTGTCCGGGAGGCCGCTGTCCTCGGGCGCGTCCGCTCTCAGATCTTCCAGGATGCTGTCGGCCAACCCCTGCAGCTCGGCCTCGGCCTGGGGAGCCGTCCAGTCGGGCGCGAGCCGTCCTACCAACTCGTAGTTCTGATCGAAGGCAAACGGGTCCGGGCGGAACGGCGTCCACGCATCCGCTTCCGCGAAGGAGCGGAACTCGGACGGCATCACGCCGATGACGGTGTGCAGGCGGCCGCCGAGACGCACCTCCGTGCCGAGGATGTCAGGGTCGGCGCCGAAGTGGCCGGCCCAGACCCCGTGGCTGAGCACCACGGTCGACGGATCGGCCTCGTCCTCGCGCGAGAAGGCGCGTCCTATCCGTGGCTCGACCCCGAGCACGCGGAAGTAGCCCGCGGTCACGACGAGGTTGCGGACGTAGGCCGAGCCGTGGTCGCTGGCGAGGTTCACGCCCGGACTCGCACTGATGCCGGCCAGGGTCGAGAACGCACGGCTCCGGTCGCGCAGCTGCGCGACCGGAGCCTGGGGCAGCACGGGCACCGGCCCGGACGGTCCGTACATCACCGTGTTCACGATCCGGCCCGGCTCCGGAAACGGCAGCGGCCGGAGGAACAGGGCGTTG
>JAPOYG010000027.1 GCA_026706755.1 Acidobacteriota bacterium | reverse complement strand
CGATCCGATGGGCGTCCTCGGATCGGGCGCGTTCATGGAGGCGTGGGTCCGATGACGGCCTCGGGCCGGCGCGCGCTCGCCGTGGCTGTGGTCCTGGGCGGGCTGGGCGCGCTGGGACCCTTCGCGGCGGCCGCGTCGGCCCAGCCTCCCGTCGATCCCGACGGGTCGGCTACCCGCTGGTCGTTCGACTACGTCCAGGCCGCCGTGGACGACCTGGTCAGCGACCCGCTGCCGGCGGCCTACGGCGGCGTGACGGTCCGCGAGTACTTCTACGACATGGGCGTCCGGCTGTGGGCGGCCATCGCCTTGATCATGGTCGTCGTCCAGGGCCTCAAGGTGTCGATGGGCGGCCGGCTCGACATGTGGGGGTTGGTGAGCTTTCTCCTCTGGATCGCGTTCCCGCTGATGGTCCTCGAGGGGTTCTACACGCCGTACGCGGCGTTCGGCAACCAGACCTTCATCCAGATGGTGACCGGCCAGGGGCAGGCGCTCGCCTCGGCGCTCAACGAGGGCGGCGGGGCGTTCGCGCAGCTCCACGACCGCATCTACGCCGTGCTCTCCGAGACGTTCCGGCACTTCGGGATCGCGCTGTCGAACGCGCCGTGGTCCCTCGGCGGTCTCCTGCAGGGGCTCGACGCGCTCATCGCGACACTGATCTCGCTGAGCGTCGCGGCAGGGGTGCTGATCCTGGGGATCGTGCTGCTCCTCATCGCCTGCCTGCTGGTCTACACGCAGGTGGTCTGGGCAAACGTCGCGCTGGGCGTCCTGACGCTGCTCGGGCCGGTCTTCGTCCCGTTCCTGCTCGTCGAGCAGATGTCGTTCCTGTTCTGGAGCTGGCTGAAGGGATTGATCCAGTACAGCTTCCAGGTCGTGGTCGCGGCGCTGCTGCTGCGGATGATCGCGGTGCTCGCCATCTATCCCCTGGAGGGGATGAGCGCGTTCGTCGCGAGCCTGGCGGCGATCGGCTCGGACGCCGGCGATCCGGTGATGGTCTCGTACCTGGACGTCATCCGGCGGTTCGGATCCTGGATCCCGGTCATCCTCGCCGCCCTGCTCCTGAGCTTCAAGGTCGGGGAGCTGACCCAGGTCATGCTCGGCGGCTCGCAGAACCTCAGCTCCGGGCTGACCGCGGTGGCGGCCGGCGCGGCGGCGACGGTGGCGACGGGCGGCGCGGCGGCCGGCGGGGCGCTCGCCTCGGCCGGGCTCTCGGGCCTCGCCAAGGGCGCCGCTTCGCACGGCATGAAGGGCACGGCGGCGGCGCTCTCGAGGGGGGCGCGGGCCGCCGACTGGGTGTCGTCGCAGGCGCGCGGGCGGAAGGGCCGCCGGCGCGGGGAGGACGAGTAGGCGTGGAGATCGAGACCGACGAGATCGTCGAGGTGTGGGCCGAGCACATCACCCGCGCGCGGCACTACCGGACGCTGCTGCTCGTCATGGCCGCGTGCATGCTGCTGACGCTGCTCGCGCTCTGGGGGGTCGCCCGGCGGCCGCATCCGCCGCCGGTGGTGGTGCGCGTCGACGAGGTCGGCCGTGCCGAGGCCGTCGACTACCTGCCCGAGGCGATCGAGCCGGCGGGGCCGGAGGTCAGCTACTTCCTGCACGAGTTCGTCGCGGCTCAGTACGCGCGCCAGCGCGCGGTCGTCGAGGCGCGCTGGGAGGAGAGCCTCTGGTTCACGAGCGCGGACGTCAGCGCGCAGCTCTCGGCGGAGTACGGCGAGGAGGTCGCCGGGTTCATCGCCGGCGCGCGCGGCGAGGGCGACATCGTCGTCGAGAACGTCCGCATCCGCGTCCTGCCGAACCCCGCGCCGCCGCACGACGCGGAGATCGCCTTCGACCGCGTGCGGACCGCCGCGGGCCGCGTGATCGAGAGCGAGCCGTGGTCGGTGAACCTGCAGTTCGCCTTCACCGAGGTCACGCCCGACCTCGTGTTCAGCAACCCCATCGGGCTCGTGATCACGTTCCTGGAGGACACCGTCGTGCGGACGACCCTCCGGGAGGAGAGGTAGCCCATGGAGCTCCGGGGCGCCGAGAAGACCCTCCAGCAGGCCGGCTTCAGCGCGCAAGCGGCGCGCTTCGTGGCGCTGGTGGTCCTCTCCGGCGGGGTGTTCGTGCGGGAGTTCGCGTCGCGGTGGATCGGGGACACCGACGGCCGGCGCGCTCGCACGGAGCGCTTCATCGACGGCGATGTGTCGGCCGCGTGGCGCGGCGCGTTCGGCCGCGACAAGGGCCTCGCCGTTCACCGCATGCGCTCCGGGGTCGTCTACCACTGCAGCGGCAAGGCGCTCTACCGCGCCCTCGGCGCGGAGAACAGCCGCTACCGCCGCCCCCTCGACCCGGCGGACTGGCCGCGAATCGTCGAGCGGCTCCTCAAGGCGTGGGCCGCCCTGGCGTCGCCCGAGTGGCCGTGGCTGTTCTCGATCGAGGCGCAGGTGGCGCTGGCCGACTCGCTGGGGGTGCCCCGCACGGCGCTCCCCAGCCGCTCGTACGGCGTCGGGCAGAAGCAGGACGTCTACTTCCCGGACCGGCCGCTCATCGCCTGCGCCGGCGACCGGCTGGTGCTCGCGCGGCCGCACGTCGACGACGACCTGGCGGACCCCGCCGCGGCGCTGCGCACGTGGTGGCGGCACTACCGCCCGTTCGTCGAGGCGGTCGGCGCGGCCGGGGTCTCGGTCTCGCTCAAGCTGGTCCGCTCGGGGGCGCGGCCCGCCGACCCGGCGGTGGA
>JAPOYG010000548.1 GCA_026706755.1 Acidobacteriota bacterium | reverse complement strand
ATCTGCCTCGAGGACGGGGTGACGGCGTGGGTCGACGCCGGCTCCGCGGGCGCCGAGGCCATCGCGGGGCAGGTGGCGGTGGCGCGCGCCGCGCCGCAGCAGGGGCGCCTGCTGGTCAACATCGGCCGATCCGGCATTCTGCCCGGCGGCGACACGATGGACCTCGACCTGGCCGACGTCGGGGCGGCGCGGGATGCCATCGCCCGCCACCGCGACTACGTGGTCGGGGTCAAGGCGCGCCTGTCCCGCAACGTGGCGGTGGACGACGTCGAGGTGCTGCGCCGCGCGCAGCAGGCGGCGTCCCCGTTCGAGCTGCCCGTGATGATCCACATGGGGCAGACGGTCTCGCCGCTCTCGACGATCCTGGCGCTGCTGAAGCCGGGCGACATCGTGACCCACATGTACGCGCCGCCGCCCAACGCCATCGTCGACGACGACGGTCGCATCCGGCCCGAGGTGCTGGAAGCGCGTCGCCGCGGCATTCACTTCGACGTGGCGAACGGCCGGGTCGGGCACATCCGCTGGGACACGTTCGACCACATCATGGCCAGCGGCTTCCTGCCCGACACCATCTCCACCGACGGCAACTTGACCAGCCGGAGCGTGCCGGGCGTGGTCGATCTGCCGCAGGTGATGTCGAAGTTCCTCGACGCCGGCATGACCCTGCCGCAGGTGGTGGCGTGCGTCACCGTCAACGCGTCGCGCGTCTTCCCGCACCTCCGCGACCGCGGCACGCTTCACGTCGGGGCGCGGGCGGACCTGGCGCTGCTGGAGCTCCGGGTCGGACGCTTCGAGTTCGTCGACAACTACGAGAACATCCGCCGGGGCGGTCAGCGCCTCTTCCCGCGGGGCACCGTGCTCGGGGGCGAGTGGATTCCGCGCGCTGTCGAAGGAGTAGCCGGATGACCCAGCGATCGCGCATCGCACTTGCGGCGTCGGCGGCGGCCGGGATGCTCTTCGTTCCGCCTGCCGTGGTGCAGGACGGTGCGGCCCAGGATGCCGCGGAGGGCGGGCCGAAGCTCGTGGCGCACACGATCGACGGAGATCTGGCGGGCGGCTACCAGCCGGTCGTCGTCGACCTGAACGGTGACGGGAGGCTCGACGTCATCGGCTTGTCGACGCGGCTCGACGAGCTGGCCTGGTACGAGAACCCGGGCTGGGAGCGCCACGTCCTCACTACCGGCATTACGCGGGCCATCAACGCTGCGGCGCGCGATCTCGACGGCGACGGGATTCCCGAAGTGGTGCTCGCACACGACTTCGGGACGACGCACGCCCGCAGCCTCGGCATCCTGACGCTGCTGACGCATACCGGAGACCCGACCGACCTCTGGCAGGCCCGGGAGGTGGACCGCACGCCGACCGTGCACCGCATCCGCTGGGCGGACGTCGACGGCACCGGCCGCCCGGTGCTGGTCACGGCGCCGCTCTCCGGCCCCGCGGCCGAGCCGCCCGAGTACCGCGATGCCGTGCCCGTCTACTGGTACCGGCCGGACGACTGGACCCGCCGCACCGTGACCGACGCCGGGCAGGGCGTGGTGCACGGCCTGCTGGTGAAACCGTGGGCCGATGCGGCGGGCGACGCGGCGTTCACGGCCAGCTTCACGGGCGTCCACGTGCACCGCTTCGTGGACGGGGACTGGATCCGCGAGCAGGTTGCGGCGGGCGATCCCGCGCCCTGGCCGGAGAGCGGCGCGAGCGAGGTGGAGACCGGCCGACTCGGCGAGCGGACCTTCGTGACGACCATCGAGCCGTGGCACGGCCCGCAGGTGGTCGTCTACCTCGAGGACGGCGACGAGTGGCGCCGGCAGGTGATCGACGAGATCGGCAGCGGCCACACCATCGTCACGGCGGACTTCGACGGCGACGGGCGCCACGAGATCGTGACCGGCGACCGCGGCGAGAGCGAGATGCTCTACCTGTACGCCGCGAGCGGCGCGGATGGCGCCGCCTGGTCGCGGCAGGTGCTCGACGACGGCATGTCGCCGTCCGGGTGCGACATCGCCGATCTCAACGGCGACGACCGTCCCGATCTCGTCTGCATCGGCGGCCGCACCTCGAACCTCAAGTGGTACGAGAACGTCGCTCCGTGAGCGCCGCGCCCGCGCTCTCCACCGGTGCGAACGCGCCCGCCCGACTGAAAGTACGCGCAGCGACCACGAGCGGGAGCCAGGGATGACCACCTGGTCCGATGTGGGCGGGCCAGTGAGGACGCTCGGGCGGATGGTGCCGAGCCGACCCTCAGCGCTCCTGGGCGCGCGCGCCGGCCAGGATGCCCTCCATCGAGTAGTTCCCCTCGTGGCAGGCGTACTCGAAGATCGAGACGCGGTCCGTGATGCGCGTCATCGGCCGGACGACGGTCCACGGGCGCTGGAACGTGCGGGGATCGTCGATCGTGAAGCGGTAGTCGATCGTGTCGTCGTCGACGCGCGTGTAGCGCTCGGTCAGGTGGAGCGTGTCGCGCGATCCCCGGAAGTTGGTCTTCGGGTCGAAGTTCGTCGTCTCGACGACCAGCGTGTCGCCCTCCCAGCGCCCGCGCGAGTCGCCCAGCCACTGCCGCACCGACTCGGGCAGGTGCGGCCGCCCGTCGAGCGGAATGATGCGCGGCTCGTGGATCAGCTCCTGGAGGACGACGACATAGCCCGGGCTCTGGAAGATCTGGTAGTTGCTGCTGTACCAGCTCCCGATGCCGTTCCACCCGCGCGAGATGCAGCGGGTCCACGGGCTCAGGTCGCTGTAGGTGTCGGGTGAGGTGGCGGGGCCGCG
>JAPOYG010000324.1 GCA_026706755.1 Acidobacteriota bacterium | reverse complement strand
CGCTCGTGAAGGCGCACACGTCCGGGTGCATGCGCCACGTCCGGTCGAGGAAGACGCCGCGCGACGGGTCGACCGTAGCCGCCTCGCCGAGGAGGTGGCCGAGGGCGGAGACGTCGGCGCCCGGCGGGTGCACCCCCTGGATCGGCTGATCGAGCTGCCGGGGGTCGCCGAGGAGCACCAGGCTGCGCGCCGCCTGACAGACGGCGAGCGTGTTGGCGAGGCTCATCTGGCCGGCTTCGTCGATGACGAGCACGTCCACCGCGTCGGCCATCTCCTCGCGCGCCCAGAGCCAGGCCGTGCCGCCCGCGAGATTCGCCTCGCCCGATTCCAGCGCCTCCGCCACGGCGTCGTTCGAGTCGGCCTGCGTGATGCGCTCGTCGGGGCAGCCGTCGCCGGCGTGCACCTTCTGGATCCCCCGGACGGTGGCCATCGTGGCCGCGCCGGACGGTCCACCGGACTCGTGTCCGCGCGAGGATTCGCCCGACTCGGCGTCCGCTGGCGCGCTGCCCGGCGCACGCCCGGTCCGCCCGCCGTCGGCGTCCGCCGCGCGGCACACGGCGTCGAGCAGGTTGGAGATCACCTTGTGGCTGTTGGCGGTCACCCCGACCCGCTTCCCGTCGGCCAGCAGATCGAGGATCATCCGCGCGCCCGTGTACGTCTTGCCGCTGCCGGGCGGCCCCTGCACGGGCAGCACGGAGCGGTCGAGCCGCGCCGCGATCCGCCGCACCGCGTCCAGGGGCGACTCTCCGGGGGCGACGAGGGCAGACCCTTGCCGTGGCGGCGCGGCCTCGCCGCGCAGGACGCGGCCCGAGCGAGACCACTCCGGGCCCGGAAGCGCCGCTGCCCCGAGACGCGGTGGTACCCGAAGTAGCAGGTCCCACGCCGCGCCGCGAGGACTGGCGGGCACGAAGCCGCTGGACGCCGCTTCCCGGGCCAGCCGCAGCAGGCTCGCCCGCAGTACCTTGCTGTTCACGGTGTCGAGGGGCACCAGCGCCGCAGGGTGGGGGACCGGCGAGTTGCGGCCGCGCTTGAGGTCGATCGTGCGCGCGGACTCGTCGAGTGCCACCACGGTGCCGCAGAATCCGCGCTGGAGGTCTGCGGACTCGGCGGTGTCGGGATTCTTCGGCGTGTCCCCGACCTCGATCTCGTGAGTCTGCTCGGGGAAGCGGTAGCGGTGAATCACGGAGCGCTTCACCTGTCCGGCCTCGCCGGCGCCGGTCAGGCCTCCCAGCGTGGCCCGGTGCTCGACGAACTCTTCCGGCCCCATCCCGCAGCGGTCGAAGAACTCCCACCACGTCGACTTGTCTTCCCGCCGATGGAAATCCAGCAGGTGGGCCAGCAGCCACCGCGCCCGACCGTCGTCATCGAGGGCATCCTCGTCCTCCGGCAGCCCCGCGACGAGCTTGTCGAAGACGGCCTGGATCTCGGCCGCAGACTCCCGTTCCCGCTCGCGTTCCTCCTCCCGCAGCGCCGGTCGGGGCACGGCCGCGCCCGTTCGGGCCGCGAGCTCCGTCCGGCACGACTCCAGCCATTCGGCCAGACGCAGCGTCGAGAGGCAGTCGTCGCGGTTGTAGCCCTCGATCTCCGCCCGCAGCTCGTCTGGCACGCCGGCGCCGTTCCCGGACTCGAGCCGCACCTCGAGCGCGATGAGCGCGCGCGTCGCCTCGCCGAGGTCCACGTCCCGCGCGAAGCCGTAGAACGGCTCCAGCTTCTTGATCGAGTAGCTCTCGACCGAGGCGCGGAGCCCCTGCCGCACGACGCGGTACAGGTCGACGAAGACCCGTCCGCGGAGCAGCTTGTCGACCTCCTCCTCGCGGGTCGCGTAACGGCTCATCAGGCGCTTGACGGCCGTCGTCTCGTAGGGGGCGTAGTGGTAGATGTGGAACCCCGGATGCTGCTCCCAGCGCGCCATGACGGAGTCGATGAAGCGCTCGAACTCGCGTTTCTCGGCCGCGGCGTCGAGCGCCCAGCGCGCGTCGTAGCGGCCGTCCCGGTCTGCGAACCCGAAGAGGTACTCCAGGCCGCCGTCGCCGGCGAAGGCGTCGCCCTCGAGGTCGAAGAAGAGGTCGCCGACCGACGGCTCCGGGAGGGCTGCGAGCCCCTTGTCCGGCTCCACCGGCTCGATGATCTCGTGCAGGCGCGCGCCGCCCTGTCGCGCCGCGTCCTGCACGCGCGCCTGCTCCCGGATGCGGCTCAGGGCCGCGGGGCTCACGCCGTCGATCGCGGGGTCGACCGGCAGGGACAGCCCGCCGAGGGCGGCCATCGTCGGGATGTCACGTGCGACGAGGCGCTGCCGCTGGCCGCGCGTGATGCCGGCCACCTGCGAGAGGTGGTCGTCGTCGCGCCGCCGGGCGATGCAGTGGCCGCTCCAGTCGCAGCGCTGGCAATGCTCCACCGGTTCCGGATAGGTCTCGGGCGGCGCCTCCGCGTGCGCCTCGAAGGTGCAGCGCACGGCACGGTAGTAGGCGGCGTACTCGACGACCCGGAAGCTGGCGTCGATGTGCCCGTCGCCGCCGCCGAGCGCGAGGTGCATCCGCTCGGGCTCGTGCCCCTGCACCGTGGCAAGCAGGTCGGAATAGAGGAGGAGCTGCAGGAGCGCCGTGCCGCGGGCCACGCGCGCGAGCTTCGCGTCGGCTACCTCGTACGACCAGGCGCCCAGGCCGCTCCGCGTCTCGACCCGGATCAGGAAGTCAGGGTAGCCGCTCCATCGACCGTCGCCGCTCTCGAGGCGCCCCTGGTAGACGACGTCGACCCCGCGCCGCAGGG
>JAPOYG010000707.1 GCA_026706755.1 Acidobacteriota bacterium | reverse complement strand
AGATATTGACCACCGAGATGAGCTGGCTCTTGTAGAAGCCCAGGTAGGCCACCGCGGCCACGAGCGTCACGTACTTCAGCGGGAGGCTCTTGCGGTGGAAGCTGACCAGGGCCAGTGTCGCGAACGCCGCGAAGAGCGCGAGGTCGGTGCCCTGATCCCGGAGCAGGGTGCCCCAGGTCTCGACCTCCTCCTCGTCCTCGAAGTTCCAGAGGTCGTCCGCTGGCGCCTCGCCGGCAGGCTGGACGGCGGGGGCGAAGCTCGACGCCATCGGTGCGCTGGATGTCGCCGCGCCGGCGGGCCACGCGACCGCGCCAGCGAGCAGCAGGGCCACGAGGCCGCGCCGCAGAACGGAGCCGACGGCGAGAGGTTCGGTCGCGCCACCGGCCGGGCCGACCGGCGACGAGGACGGGTGCCGTGCGGCGCGCCGCGTCACCGGGAGGCTCCGGGGGGCGTGAGGAAGGCCCGGGCGATTCGCCGCGCGCTGTTCTTCACCGCCCGGGTGGCGCTGCCCACGGTCAGGGTGGCGGTGGCCACGGCGTCGACGTCGCGTCCGAGGCGGAAGCGGTCGCGAATGCTCTTCGCCTCGAACTGCGCGGCGTAGCTCGGCAAGTCGATGGAGAAGTAGCCGTACGGCTCGTGGTGGGTGCCGACGACGACCCCGGTGAGCACGCCGACCGTGTCCATTCCGACCAGGATCTGGATGGGGCCGTCGTAGCCGCGCTCGAGCGGCTCGAGGTCCGTGGTCAGGAACGCGTAGCCGACGATGCGCGGCTCGTCGGACCCCGGCCCGTGGGCGTAGACCTTGAAGTGCGGCGGCGAGCCCTCCTTCGGCGAGAAGCTGTCCGCATCGGGGAAGAGACGCGCAAGTTGCGCCCGGCGCTGCGCCTCTCGCGACTGGCCCGCCGCCAACGCCGCCGCACCCGCGGCGACGGCGCCGGCCGTGACGGAGCCCGCGACCAGGAGTGCCGTGAGGGTTCTGGTTTTCATCGACATGCCGCAACCGGCCGCCACGCTGCACCCGGCAGCCTGCCGCCGGAGGATCGCTCGTGATTATCGCGGGCGGGGCTCGCCGGGTCAACGCACCGCCGGGCGCGGGGCGGTGTCCCGAGCCCGCGGCCCGCCTCCGAACGCGCGCCTGGCCGCCGCCCGGCAACCCTGCGCGCCTGGTCCGCCTGCTCACGCGCTGCGGTCTGCTTCGCCCGGACGCCGGCGTGGCCGCGAGCAGCGGCAGCGACGCGGTGCCTGCACGACCGCACCGGACGACTCCAGTGCGCCGCGTTCGCGGGAGGCCTCGGACTCCGGCAGGACCGGCGGTCGGTCATAATGACCAGGAGTGGGCGCGCGGACTGCGGCGCCCGCCGCGACGGGCCGGGATGGGGCGGGCACCGGGGCGCGGACCGGGTGCGGGGGTGCACGATGGCGAACGAGACACGGACTCGGGTGATCGGGCTCGTCGGGCTGGCGACGCTCCTGGCCGCTGCGGCGTCCGCAGTGCCGGCCGGGGGCCTCGGGGCGGTGCCGGCGGCGGCGCAGAACCGGCTGGCGGGCGCGACCGCGGCCGACTGCACCTTCCCGGTCCTGGCCACCGGCACCTGGACGGAGGGGGAGGCGAGCGCCGAGACGACCACGTCGGACCTCTCGTTCCGCTTCGAGGGGATCGACACCGAAGACGCCACTGCCGAAGCGGTGGGACCGTTCGGCGTCTCCCACATCATCACGCGGCTCAGCGGCCAGTACCTGCACTTCCTGCAGATGTTCCAGGCCGGTCCGCTCTACACGACCACCATCCTCAACCAGGAGGCCGGCGACGGCACGTTCCTGGCGGTCCACACCCGCCACGAGTACACGCAGATCTCGCTGCCCGGCTTCACCTCGCGCCCCGAGCAGTACTATGGGGAGTGCGAGTTGACCTGGTAGCGCGCGTGGGAGTCTAGCGAGGTTCCGGGAGACGCACCAGGTCGTCGTCCTGCAGCGCGAAGCGGACCACCACGTCCTCCTCGCGAGGGGGGACGAGCCCGGCGAGCTGCCAGTCGATCGGCGGAGGCTCGATCCAGACCGGCTGGCGGCGTCCCGTCCGCACCAGGACGGCGGTTTCGATCAGCGTGCCGAACGCGGCGTCGAGGTTGATCCGCCGCCCGCGGTCGTCGTCGAGGCGGATGACGCCCTCCGCCGGCAGCGTCGCGACCACCGGGGCGAGCCGATCCAGCACCCGGGTCGACAGGCGCGCCGAGTCGACCCACTCGTCGAGCCTGGCCCAGTGAATCGGCACCGCGATGGCGAGCGCGAAAGCGCCGGCCAGCACCGCACGGCAGCGGGCGGCCCGTCCGCCGCCGTCCCAGAGGGCGGTGACGAGCGCGGCGCCCGCCAGAGACGCGCCGGCCGCCGGACCCACCGCGTAGAGGCTCGAGCGGACCGGCAGGAACACGGCGAGCGCGTAGCCGCCGAGCATCCAGACGAGTCCGAGAAGCACCCAGCGCCGCTGCTCCGCGGAGGGACGGGGCACGATCCAGGCGGCGGCGGCCAGGAGCAGGACGAACGAAGCGGCCAGCGTCGCGCCCCGGTCGAGGTACGAGAGGGCGTTCAGGATGACCGGCCCCGGGCTCAGCACGAAGCGATACGCAGCGGGTGCGTCGAGCGGAGTCATCGCCCCCGCCGCCGTGCGGGCGGCGAGGTAGACGGCCAGCGACACGAACAGCGGCCAGGACGAGCGGAGCGCACGGCCGAGATGGAAGCGTGCCGACGCCGTGCCCCCGACTCCCGACGCGTG
>JAPOYG010000258.1 GCA_026706755.1 Acidobacteriota bacterium | reverse complement strand
GGAAGGGCAACGCGAGCGCGGCCCCCGCGCCGCGCAGGAACGTGCGACGCGGCAGGGTCTTCCGGGTGACGATCATGGCGCGCTCCTCTCTCGGTCTTCCAGACGTCGAGCCACCCCACCGTATCACGCCCAACAGCATGTTTGGGGACCACCGGGCCGGCGGTCCTCGGGCGTCGTGCCTCGCGCTATCAGGAGGTATGACACCGCTGGCGCTGGTCCGCTACTTTCGCGATTTGCAGTCGTGGCCACCCGCGCTGCCCAGCCGGTCGGTCCCATCCGCGTCGTCTGGCTACTCCGGGGCTTCCGGCACGACCAGGAAGCCCTCCCGTCGAGCGGCACGCGCCAGTCGGATATCCAGCGTATGGAACACACGACCCGACGGCCGGCCGCCCGCCCACTCCCAGGCGGCGCCGAGCTGCATCGCATCGGCGGCACGCAACGGATGCACACGGAGCAGTCGCCGTGCCTGCGACTTGACGCCCTCGACGTCCATCACCGTATGGCTTCCCCGCGCGAGCGCCTCGATGCGGGTCTCGGCCCGGCTGGCATCCGCGTCGGTGATCTGCTGCTCGCGCGCAAGTCGCATGACGGCGGACGTCAACTCGATCGCGGTCAGCGTCCAGACGGCGATCTGACGATCAGCGGCCAGCCACCGATCCACCTGCCGCGACGCCGCTTGCCCGACGATCAGCGGAACGATTGCCGAGCTGTCCCAGAACCTCATCGGCTTTCATCGCGGTCTTCGAGAAGCGCGCCCAGGAGGTCGGCCCTGACCTTGGGCCGGGAGGCGAGCCAGTCTCGCGGCAACGGGGCTGAGGCGCGGCGGACCGTGCCGCGGCGCTCGAGATCAGCGAGCCACTCCTGGTCATCCGTCCGTGTCTCGGCGCCGCCGCCCGCCGGGTCGATCCGGGCAATCACCCGATCTCGATCGAGGACCAGAATCGATTCGCCGCGCCGGACCCGGCCGAGGTAGTGGCTCAGCCGGTTCTTGAGCTCCGAGATCCTGGCCTGCGCTGTCATACCCCGAGCCTAGCCTTGATTCATGGCCACGACAAGGCCCTGTACCCGGCTCGGACACGGCCCATCACGAGGCTGAGCGTCGGTCCGGCCGCGAGCGTCAGGCCGAGCCACGGTACCGGGGGAAAGCCACCGCGTCCGGCTAGAATGTCGACGGTTACGCTCTTAAGGAGGGGTCACATGCGCAGTCGAGTAGCGACCGGTTTGGGGGGGCTCGCGGTCCTGTGCCTGGCGCCGATCGCGGCGGCACAGAGCGACGACATTCCGCGGACGGCGAGCGGTCGTCCGGACATGTCCGGCACCTACGACGCCCGGACGCTGACGCCGATGCAACGTCCGACCGAGCTGGGCGAGACGATGTCGCTGACCGACGAGGAGGCGGCGGCGTTCGGGGAACGGGCGACGGCCGCGCTCGATCGCCGCAACAACATCGTCCCCGCGGTGAACACCGAGCTCAGCGACCCGAATCGAAGCGCACCTCCGGTAGGCGGGGACGGGTCGACCGGCGCCTCGGGGAACGTCGGGGGCTACAACACCTTCTGGATCGACCCGGGCTCCGGGGCGTTCCAGATCGACGGGCAGTGGCGCACCTCCATCCTCATCGATCCCCCGAACGGCAGGTATCCGCCACGGACCGAGGCCCGGATCGCCGCTGACGCCGCTCGGGGTGGCGGCCCTCGACGTCAAAACGACGGTACCGCGTACTGGCTCGAGGCCGGTCCGGATGCGCCGGGCCCGTTCGACGACATGGAGCAGCGGCCGCTCGCGGAGCGCTGCCTGCTCGGATTCGGCTCCACGGCCGGCCCGCCGATGCTGCCGGTCCTCTACAACAACCAGAAGCGGATCGTGCAGGCCGAAGACCACATCATGATCCTGACCGAGATGAACCACGACGTGAGGATCATCCGGATGAACGCCCAACACGATCCGCCCGAGATCCGGAAGTGGCTGGGGGATTCGATCGGGCACTGGGAGGGCAACACCCTGGTCGTGGAGACCACCAACTTCCGCGATCGTCCTTCCTTCGCGCGGGGCTCGCCCAACATGACGGTGATCGAGCGCTTCCGGATGGAGAGCGCCGACAAGCTCGTCTACCGCTTCACCGTCGACGACCCGACGGTCTGGACGGCGCCGTTCACGGGCGAGTACGCGTGGTCGCGCAGCGATGACAAGATGTACGAGTACGCCTGTCACGAGGCGAACTACTCGTTCGAGGGCATCATGCGGGGCGCGCGGCTGCTCGAGGCGGAGTTCCGGGGCGAGGAGGTCGAAGGGGTCCCGAACCCGACCCGGTAGCTTGCAGTCCCCCCGGCCGTGAGCGTCGGTCAACGAGCGCCGAGCTGTCCCAGAACCTCACCGGCCTTCGTTGCGCTCTTCGAGAAGCGCGCGCAGAAGGTCGGCCCCGACCTTGGGCCGGGACGCGAGCCAGTCTCGCGGCAACGGGGCGGCGGCGGGGCGGACCGTGCCGCGGCGCTCGAGTTCAGCGAGCCAGTCCTGGTCATCCGTCCGTGTCTCGGCGCCGGCCGGGTCGATCCGGGCAATCACCCTGTCCCGATCAAGGACCAGGATCGATTCGCCGCGCCGGACCCGGCCGAGATAGTGGCTCAGCCGGTTCTTGAGCTCCGAGATCTTGGCCTGCGTCGACATGCCCCGATCCTAGCCGCGCGTCAGTCGGACGCGGTCAGGGCCAGCACGGCGTAGGCGGTGGCCGCATCGCGCATGAAGCGGCCGACGTCGGATTTCAGGTCGCGCTCCTTGTTGAGCGACT
>JAPOYG010000296.1 GCA_026706755.1 Acidobacteriota bacterium | reverse complement strand
TCCCTGCTCCTCGTGGGGCAGGCCGCGGGGGTGAAGTTCTTCCGCTTCAACGCCGGCCTCGCGGCGATTCTCCTGCTCATCGCGCTCGCCTTCCGGCCCGAAGTCCCCGACCCGACGACGGCCGAGCGCCTCGCGCTGGCCGCGCTGGTCGCGTCCACCGGGGCGCTGCTGATCTACTGGGCCACGATCGGGCGGGTCCTGGCCCGCCTCCGGCCGGTCTGGCTTGCCATCGCGATCGGGGGCGGCGGGGTGGCTCTCGTCGCGCAGGCGGTCACCTGGACCGCGGCCGAGATGGGGCCGGCGGCCGGCGGCCTGACGGTGGCCAGCTTCGTCTCGTCGTCGGCGCTCCTCGGCGGCGCGTGCACGGCCATGATCCTCGGCCACTGGTACCTCGTGCTGCCTTCGATGGAGGTGTCGCTGCTCAAGCGGGTGGTGAAGTTCCACATCGGCTCGGCGGTGGTGCGCATCGTCGTCGTCGGCGCCGTCGTGGCGGCGGCCCTGGCGAGCTGGCAGTCGCCGACGGGGGCCGGATTCGACCGCTACCTGGTCTCGATCGAGGCGGTGTTTCTCTGGCAGCGCATCCTGTTCGGGCTCGCCGGGCCGCTCGTGCTCGCCTGGTTGACGTGGGAAACCGCGAAGATCCAGTCGACGCAGTCGGCGACGGGCATCCTCTACGTCGACTTCTTCACCGTCATCGTGGGTGAGGTGCTGGCGAAGTACCTGCTGGTGCTGCAGCGGGTACCGCTGTGAAGCTCACCCTCGTCTGCCCCGACTGCGGAGGCCGGCTCCCGGTCGCGGCCACCGACGCGCCGGACGCCGTCGCCTGCGGTCGCTGCGGGCGGACGCTGGCGCTGTCGGTGAGCGGGAAGCTCCGCGCCGATGCCGAGGTGGACCGCTGCCCGGTCTGCGAGGGCGGCGATTTCTATGTGCGGAAGGACTTCAACCCGCAGCTCGGGCTCACGGTCATCGTCCTCGGGGCCCTCGTCAGCGCCGGGTTCTACTGGTACGGGATGGACCTGATCGCGTACGGGGTGCTGGGCGCGGCGGCGCTCGTCGACCTCGTCGTCTACCGCCGCCTGCGGGACCTCACGGTCTGCTACCGCTGCCACGCGGAGTTCCGTGGGGAGTACCGGCGGACGGCGCCCTTCTTCGACCTGCACACGGCCGACGAGCTCGAGCTGGAGTGGGCGCGCCGGCTCGGCAAGCGGTAGCACGGCTCAGGCGGGAGCGCCCGGACCGAACAGTGCCACCTCGACCGGCTCGCCTTCCTCGATCACGTCCGTCCGCAGCGGGATCTCCACGTAGCCGTCGGCCTGCGACATGCTGGTGATGTCGCCCGATGCCTTGAAGGCGCCGACCGCGAGGCCGTCGACGATGCGCACCGTGTAGAACTGGTGCCGGCCCGGGGTGGAGACGAAGCGATGCGCCGCGGGCACGGTGACGGTCCGGACGCGGTGCGGCGGAAGGCGTGCCACCCGCCGCAGGAACGGCACCAGCAGCAGGTAGGCGTTCGATAGGCAGGAGGTCGGGTATCCGGGCATGCCCAGGACCGGCGTCGCACCGATGTGGCCGAAGGCGGTCGGCTTGCCGGGCTTGACCGCGATGCCGTGGAACGCGACCGAGCCCTTCTGGCGCATGACGTCCAGCGTCAGGTCGCGCTCGCCCACCGAGCTCCCGCCCGAGAAGACCAGGATGTCCGTGCCCTGCGCGATGATGTCGTCGACGGCGGCCCCGAGCGCCGGCAGCGAGTCGGCGGTGATCGGGTGAGGAACCGGCACGCCGCCGTGCTCCGCGACCACGGCACCGAGCGTGAAGCGGTTGATGTCGTAGATCTGCCCCGCTCGGAGCGGGCGTCCCGGCTCGACGATCTCGTTCCCGGTCGAGACGAGGCCGACCCGCGGCCGGTCGTAGACGGAGACCTCGGCCGCGCCGAGCGCGGCGATGGAGCCTACCCGGCTCGGCGTCAGCAGGTCGCCCCGGCGGAGCAGCGTCCGGCCGGCCTCGATGTCGGCTCCCCGCCGGCCGACGTGCTGGCGCGGGTGGACGGGCGAGAGCACGCGTACCGCGTCCCCGTCCCGCGCGGTCTCCTCGACCATGACGACGGCGTCCGCCCCGTCCGGCAGGGGAGCGCCGGTCGCGATCTGGATGCACTCGCCCGCGCCGAGCCGCCGGGTGGAAACCATCCCGGAATGGATCGACTCGATGCAGTGGAGCCGCGCCGGCTCCTGCCGGCCCGCTCCGAACGTGTCGGCCGCCACGACCGCGTAGCCGTCCATGGCCGCGCGGTCGAACGGCGGGACGTCGTCCCCGGCCACGACGTCGTCGGCCAGCACGCGTCCGGCGGCGTCCGGCAGCCCCACCGCAACGGCGCGGTCGAGCGGACGCGCCGCCTCCCGTACGATGCCGAGCGCCTCCGCGAACGGAATCGTCTTGCGGAAGGGGCGCATCGCGGTTCCGTCGGCCCTGCCGCTCATCGCCGCGCCTCGCGGACGAGGTGACCGAGCTCCGGGAGGATCAGCCGCGCCATGGCCAGACGCACCGCGTTCTCGGAGCCGGGGAGACTGATGACGATCGTCCCGCCGGCGAGGCCGGCGCAGGCCCGGCTGAGCATCGCCGCCGGCCCGATCTCCTCGAAGCTGAGGGCGCGGAACAGCTCGCCGAAGCCGTCGATGCGCTTGTCGAGCAGGCCGGCGATCACCTCGTAGGTGCCGTCGCGCCGGGTGATCCCGGTGCCGCCGGTGGTGATGACGACGTCGACGTCCGGGTCGCCGATCGCGCGCGCGACGGCT
>JAPOYG010000353.1 GCA_026706755.1 Acidobacteriota bacterium | reverse complement strand
GTACTGCAGCAGGTAGAGCTTGTGGTAGAGCCCGCGGCGGGCCAGCAGCTCCTGGTGGTTGCCGACCTCGCGGAGCTCGCCCCGGTGGAAGACGAGGATCTTGTCCATGTCCTGCACCGTCGACAGGCGGTGGGCGATGGCGAGGGTGGTGCGATCTTTCATCAGGACCCGCAGCGCTTCCTGAATGAGGAGCTCCGTGTCGGTGTCGACGCTCGACGTCGCCTCGTCGAGCACGAGCACGTCGGGCGCGAAGGCCAGTGCGCGGGCGAACGCCAGCAACTGCCGTTGTCCGGTCGAGAGCGTCGCGGCACGCTCCCCGACCGCCGCGTCGAGTCCGCCCGGCAGCCGGTCGACGAAGCGGTCGGCCCGGACCGCGGCGACGGCGCGGCGGACATCGGCATCGCCGATGCCGGGATGACCGAGGCGCACGTTGTCGCCGATGCTGCCCGAGAACAGGTGCACGTCCTGCTGCACCAGCCCGAACCGGCCCCGCAGCTCCGGAAGCGGCAACCGCCGGATGTCGACGCCGTCGATCGTGATTCGCCCCCGCCGGACGTCGTAGAAGCGCATCAGCAGGTTGATCAGCGTCGTCTTGCCCGCCCCCGTCGCGCCGACCACGCCGACCCGTTCGCCGGGTGCGACGTCGAACGAGACGTCGCGCAGCACGTAGTCGTCGTCGCGGTAGGCGAACCAGACGTTCTCGAAGCGGAGATGCCCGCGGCCGGAGGGCGTGCGGGCTCTCGCGGCGGGCGCGCTCCGGATGGACGCCGGCGTGTCGAGGAGGCCGAAGATGCGCTCCGACGACGCCATCGCCGATTGCAGGATGTTGAACTTCTCCGACAGGTCGCTGATCGGGCGAAAGAAGCGCTGCGCGTACTGGATGAACGCCACGAGCGCACCGAGCTCGACGGCTCCCTGCAGCGAACGCCCGCCGCCGTACCACAGGAGGAGCGCGGTCGCCACGGCCCCCAGGAGCTCAACGACCGGATAGAACGTGGCGTAGTAGAAGATCGACGCCTGGTGCGCGTCGCGGAGCTCCCGGTTGACGGCGTCGAACCGCGCGAGGTGGCGGCGCTCGGCCCGGAAGAGCTGCACCGTCGCCATGCCGGTGATGTTCTCCTGCAGGAAGGCGTTGATGCGCGCGACCCATCCGCGGACCTGGCGGTACGACGCTCGCGCGTTGGTGCGGAACCAGTGCGTGACGAGGGCGATGGCGGGCAGGACCGAAAACGCCGCCAGGGCGAGCCGCCAGTCCATCCAGAGCAGGAACCCCATGATGCCGGCCAGCGTGAAGACGTCGCGGCCGATCGCGATCACGCCCGAGGCGAAGAGGTCGTTCAGCGTGTCGACGTCGGTGGTCACCCGCGTCATCAGGCGCCCCACCGGATTGCGATCGTAGAAGGCGACGTCGAGGCGCTGGAGGTGCCGGTAGATCTCCATGCGCAGGTCGTACATGATGCGCTGGCCCATCATCTGCATCGTGTACGTCTGGACGTACTCGAGCACGAACGAGCCGACGAGCACGACGAGGAACGCGGCCGCGATCCCGTTCAGCCCGTCGAGGTCGCCGGTGGCGATGTGGTCGTCGATGGCGATCTTCGTCAGGTAGGGCGGTGCGAGCTGCAGTGCGGAGTAGGCCGCGATGGCGGCGAACGAGACCGCGACCGACCGGCCGTGCGGCCGGAGGTACGTCAGCAGCCGCCGCATGAGGCGCGCGTCGTACGCCTTGCCCAGGATCTCGTCGTGCTCGGCCGACATGGGTGGCAGGCCGTCAGTCGCCTTCGAGGGCCAGCGCCAGAAGCTGCTTCCGGTGCAGCCCGGCGTACAGCCCGTCGCGGGCGACCAGCTCGTCGTGCGTGCCGCGCTCGACGACCCGGCCGTCGTCGAGCACCAGGATGAGGTCCGCGTCCCGCACGGCCGAGATGCGGTGCGAGACGATGATCGACGTGCGCTGCCGCATCACCGCGCGCAGCCGCGAGACGATGGCCTCCTCGGTATGGGTGTCCACGGCGGACAGGGCGTCGTCGAGGATCAGGATGCGCGGGTCCGCTACCAGCGCCCGCGCCAGGGCGACGCGCTGCTTCTGGCCCCCGGACAGCGTGATGCCGCGCTCCCCCACCGTCGTCCGGTACCCCTCGGGGAAGGCGCGGACGTCACCGTCGAGCTGCGCGACGCCGGCCGCACGCTCCACGGCGGCCTGCAGCGTGGCGGGCAACGCCGGCGCACCCGACGGCGGCGGCACCGACGTGGCTTCGACCGCCCCGAACCCGACGTTCTCCGCCACCGTGGTCGAGAACAGGAACGGCTCCTGCGGAACGTAGCCGATGGCGCCGCGCAGCATCGCCAGCGGCAGGTCGCGGACATCGATGCCGTCGACGAAGACCGTGCCCCGCGGCGGCTCGTACAGGCGCGGCAGCAGGTCGACGAGCGTCGACTTGCCGGCGCCGGTCGGACCGACCAGCGCGAGGACCTGGCCCGGCCCGACGCGGGCGCTGACGTCCGTCAGCACGTCGCGTCCGTCGTAGGCGAAGGTGAGCCGCCGGAACTCCACCTCTCCGCGGACTTCGGGCGCCGGGCCGGACCCCGGGGCGCGGGCGGGGGCGGGAGCGCCGCGCGCCAGGCCGGCGAAGTCGGGTCCGGCGGGCGCGGGGCCGGCCGGAGCCTCCAGCTCCCCCGCCGGCCCCGGCTCCACCTCGAGCACGTCGAGCATTCGGCGCCAGGCCGCCATGCCGCGCTGCAGCATGTTCGTCACCCAGCCGAAGGCGATCATCGGCCAGCTCAGCATCGCGACGTAG
>JAPOYG010000565.1 GCA_026706755.1 Acidobacteriota bacterium | reverse complement strand
ATCAAGGTCGGCTCGGTGCTGACGCGCCGCCTGTCCGCCGCCGAGGCAACCGAGACGCCGTCGGGAGCGGCGTACGGCAATCCGTTGCGGGGCCGGCCCGAGCGGAGGCCGAGCGTCCCGATCGGGTCCGCGGTCCTCGCCAGGACCGACACGTTGGATGCGCACGGCTGGCGCGTCTACCGCGTGACCCCCGCCGGGAGCGTGGTGTACGACGAGTGGATCGACCACGACCCGGCCAACGGTGATCTCGCGGTGACGCGGCTGCTGGCCGCGGCGAGACGGAGCCCGGAGGCGGCGCTGCGCCGCGTGATCGAGGCACACGGCGACCATCCCGCGGCGCGCGGAGTGGCCGAGTGGCTCGCCGGCGAGCCGGCCGAGCGCCCCGGCTCGAAGAAGCCCCGATCGCGGGCCGCACGGCGCCGGTGGC
Source organism: Acidobacteriota bacterium (assembly GCA_026706755.1). GTDB lineage: Bacteria > Acidobacteriota > Vicinamibacteria > Vicinamibacterales > UBA8438 > JAGWAJ01. Next base: position 2,368 of record JAPOYG010000565.1, on the reverse strand, counting down.
GCCGGAACCTCGGACGCCAGCGGAGCCGCGCATGACCGGACACAGGACGAACGGGCTCCGGGCGGACGGCAGCCTGATGACACGCGAACGGCTCGAGCGCCACGGCGCGGGCGTGCTGGCCGACGAGGAGCTGCTCGCGATCCTCGTCGGCGTGAAGGGCGTGCAGACGGCAGGCGCCGTCCTCGAGGCATTCGGGACCGTGCAGCAACTGGCACACGAGAGCACGGGCGATCTCGCGCGGATCAAGGGCATGACGCCTACGCGCGCCGCCATGGTCGTCGCCGGCGTCGAGCTGGGCCGCCGCACCCTCACGCGGCCGCGGCCGGACCGCCAGCGCCTCGGCACGCCGCGGGAGGTCGCGGCGTTCCTGCTGCCGCACTACGGGGCCAGCCCCATCGAGCGCTTCGGCATCATCAGCCTCTGCACGAAGCACCGCATGCTCCGCACCGAGATCGTGTCGACCGGGACGCTGGACGCGAGCCTCGTCCATCCCCGGGAGGTCTTCCGGATGGCCGCGATGCACCGCGCCGCCGCCATCGTGCTCTTCCACAACCACCCGTCCGGCGACCCCACGCCGAGCCACGACGACGTCGCCCTGACGGCGCGGCTGCAAGAGGCCGGAACCCTGATGGGAATCGAGGTCCTCGACCACGTGATCCTCGCCGACACCCGCTACTGCAGCTTCAAGGAGATGGGACGCCTGTGAGCGACAACGAGAGACGCACCGACCGGCTCGCGGCGCTCCGGGAGCGCGTGGAGCGACTGCCCGGGTACGAGGGCGAGCTGAGCACCCACGTCCTGGCCGCCTCGCCCGAGCGGCTGATGGAGCGCAGCCCGAAGACGGCCGGGCGCAGCATCGACGCCGTGAACATGGCCACCGTCTACGGCGAGAGGACCGACGGCTGCGGAAGCGTCGGCTGCCTGGCCGCACTGGCGATCATCGACTGGCCGGAAGAGGCCGCCGCGACCCGCCGGCGCATCGCAAGGGACGACAACCTGCCCGAGCGCGCCGTCAGCATGCTCGACGTCGCCGCCCGCATCCTCGGCCTCGACCCGGCGACCCGCGACGCCCTCTTCTGCGGCGTGGGATCGAGGTGGTTCGAGGACCTCGGCGCCATGCCGAAGCGGGCCATCCTCGACGCCCTGGACCGCACGACGGCGGGAGTCGTCGGCGCCGGCATCTGGAAGCCCCCCGCCGCGGCGCGCCACGACCGCTGATCGCCTCACGCTTCCGCCCGACACCCCTCTGCAACCCGCCGCGACGGGCCATCCCTCCGACGCCCCTGACCGCAACCGCGGACCGCCCCTTCCTCCGGAACCCATCCAGCGCCCGAACGCCGGCGCGCGGCTACCTGTGCGCCGGCGCCCGACCCCGTAGCCTTGAACAGCGGCGGAAACCCCTACAGGTGCGCCCAAGGCGGCCTGCGCTACCTCCTGCACGTCTCCGGCGGCCGCACTTCGGGGATGCTGCTGCACAAGATGCTCGAGGCCTACGACGGCCGGCTGCCCGCCAACGTCCACGCCGTCTTCGCGAACACCGGCAAGGAGCACGAGAAGACGCTCCTGTTCATCCGCGAGATGGAGCGCCGGTGGCAGGTGCCTATCGCGTGGGTCGAGTACGTGTACCGCGCCGACGCCCGCGGGGGCATTCGCGATCCGAAGAACACGTTCAGGGTCGTCGACTACGACACCGCGTCGAGGCGCGGGGAGCCGTTCGCGATGCTGATCCGGGCGCACAAGCTCCTGCCCAACGCGCACAAGCGCATCTGCACGGCCGACCTCAAGGTGGAGACCGCGGCCCGGTTCGCGCGTACCAGGCTCCGCTGGTGGCGGCCGCGGCCGCACTCGATCCTCGGCATCCGCCACGACGAGCCGAAACGGTGGGCCAAGGCCCTGTGGGAGGAGTGCCGGACGGTCTACCCGCTCGTCGATGCGCGCGTCTCGGTGCGCGATGTCGAGCGATTCTGGTCCGAGCAGCCGTTCGACCTGCAGATCCACCGCGACTTGGGGAACTGCGACCTGTGCTTCTTGAAAGGCCGCTGGAAGCTGATGCGGCTCATCACCCAGTACCCGGAGCGCGCCGAGTGGTGGATCGAGCAGGAGCGCTTCCGGCGGTCTGTCGCGCGGAAGGTGCGCAAGCCGGAGCTCACGCGCTTCCTGATGCGCTACACCTACGAGGACCTGAAGAACACGCCCATGATGCCGTTCGACGAGCTCCGCGAGGAACGGGAGGCCAGCGAGGCCGTGTCCTGTTTCTGCGGGGACTGAGCTAGCATGGACCCGATCCTCATCACCGTCCCCGGCCCGCGCGGGGCGCCGCGGCGCCGGAGCGCGAGCAATCACGCGGACCCCGACGTGGTGCGCCGGC
>JAPOYG010000432.1 GCA_026706755.1 Acidobacteriota bacterium | reverse complement strand
AGTTGATCCACCACTTCGGACACGACGCCGTCGCCGAGATCACCGGCCGCTCCCGCCGCGTCCTGCGTATCTCCGACGCCAAGGGCGAACGCCTCGCGCTCCGCTCGCGGCCTGCCTCGGCCAACCTTGCCGAGACAGCCTCCTTCATGGACGGGAGCAAGAGGATACTGGTGTTCTCCATGGCGGGCGGGATCGGGCGCAGCTATCACGCCGATCTCGGCTGCGCCAACACCGAGCGGCGCACCTACGGTTCTAACTCACTGACATAGCGTTGCTTTCTTCCTCCTGATCCGGCCGGGGAAACACGGAATCGGTCCCCGATTGCGCCCCGGCTGCAACTGAAAGCGCAGGAGGAACATCAATGGCCACGCTTCGCCTCAATCAACGCCGCGTCGACGCGCTCAAGCCCCGCAAGTCCGCCTACGACATCCGCGACCGCAGCCTCAAGGGCTTCGGCGTCAGGGTCCTGCCCTCCGGCGCCAGGCGCTACTTCATCCATAGCCAGCATGACGGTCAGCGGGTCTGGAAGATCGTCGGCGATGCCGGCTCCATAGGAACGGACGAGGCCCGCAGCCGGGCCAGGACCCTGCTCGCCGCGATCCGCAAGGGAGACGACGATGCGGCCGCGGCGCCGACAGACACGCCGTTCGAGACCGTCGCCGACGAAGTCTTCCGCCGCTACGCCCGGAACTGGAAACCCTCCACGCTCAAGGTCAACCGGGGCTACTACCGGAACCATATCCTGCCATGGTTCGCGGGACGCCCGATCTCGGAGATCGCCGCCCACGACGTGCAGCTCTGGTTCGCCTCCCTTCACCAGACCCCGGTGACGGCAGACCGCTCGGCCCCCGTCCTCTCGGTCATCATGCGGCAGGCCGAGGTCTACGGCTACCGGCCGGAAGGAAGCAATCCCTGCGCGGGCATCAAGCGCTACCGCCGCAAGGGGCGGGAGCGCTTCCTGTCTGCCGCCGAGATGCGCCGGCTGGGCCAAGTGCTGGCGCGCCACGAGGCGGACCACCCGCAGGCCGTGGCGGTCATACGGCTGCTGCTGCTCACCGGCTGCCGGGTGGGCGAGATCGTCACGCTCAAATGGCGCGACTACCGCGAGGGCAAGCTGTTCCTGCGCGACAGCAAGACCGGGCCGCGCACGGTCTGGCTCTCGTCGCCTGCGCGCGCGATCCTCGACGGCCTGCCCCGCGCGGCGGCCTGGGTCTTCCCCTCGCCGCTGACCCGCGGCTGCCTGCACGCGGTGACGGTCGGCAGGTCCTGGCATCGCGTGAGGGCGGAGGCGGACCTGTGCGACGTGCGCCTTCACGACCTCCGACACACGTACGCCAGCACCGCGCTCGCGCAGGGCGAGACGGTGCTGACCATCGGCCGCCTGCTCGGTCACCGCAGCCCGGCGACGACACTCAAATACACGCACATGTCCGACGCTCAGGTGCGCGAGGCGTCCGACGCCGTCGGCGCCGTCCTGGTGGAGGGCTGACCCGTGGCCGCGAAGAGGCGGCGTCTGACCGACGCCAACGTGGCGAAGCTGGCGCCGGCGGCGCGCGAGTACACGGTCCGGGACACCCGCCATGCGGGCCTCGGCGTGCGCGTGCGTCCGTCCGGGCACCGCAGCTACGTGTATTGCCGCAAGGGCGAAGAGGGCGCGCGCAGGATCACCCTCGGGCCGGCGGCGCTGATGAGCGTCGAGGACGCGCGCGCCAGGTGTCTCGCCCTGGAGAGCGAAGCACGATCCGGGCGGCCGGAACGGGGAGCGGTGCCGACCTTCGCGGACTTCGTCGCGGGTCCGGGGCAGGCGTGCTTCGACCGGTGCAAGCCGTCCACCCGGCATGCCGCGACCCTCGTCCTCAACGCACGCCTGCTTCCCGCCTTCGGAGCGCTGCCGCTGAACCGCATCACGCGGGCCGGCGTGACCCGCTGGTTCGACGAATACAGCCGGACCGCGCCCGGCGGGGCCAACCGTACCCTGGACCTGCTCCGCCGCATCCTGAACCACGCAATCGCCTGCGGCCATCTCCGGACCAACCCGGCGCGCGGCATCAGGCGCAACCCCCGCCTCAAGCTCACCCGCTTCCTGTCGCGCGAGGAAATCCGCCGCCTTCACCGCGCGCTGGACCCCTACGCCCACGCCAGGCCGTCGCGCGCCCGGCAGGCCGACATCATCCGCCTGCTGCTGTTGACCGGCTGCCGCAAGAGCGAGATCGTCACCCTGCGCTGGCAGGACGTGGACGGGGACGCGCTCAATCTCGCCGATGCCAAGACCGGGCCGAGACGGGTCGTCCTGAATGCGCCCGCCCGCGCCATCCTGGAGCGGCAGCCGCGAACCGCGCACGCCCATGTCTTCCCCTCTCCGGCCGATCCCTCCCGGCCGCTTTCGCATCATCTGCCGCTCTGGCCCTCGGTGCGCAAGGAAGCCGGGATCGAGGACGTGCGCCTTCATGACCTCAGACACACGTTTGCCAGCCACGCCGTCCTGCAAGGCATCCCCCTGCCGGTGGTCTCCCGCCTCCTCGGCCACAAGAGGCCGAGCATGACGCTGCGCTACGCACACGTCAGTGATCGCGAGACCGAGGCGGCGGCGGAGCGTATCGCCGCCGCCATCGCGCGTGCGCTCGATGGTGGAGCGGTCGGCTCGCACAGTTGACCCGGCGTGCTCGCAGGCTGCTCGTTCACCACTGCGTGCGAACCTCGAACCCGACGCTGTGCTCCGGCTCGGCGGTATCGCTCTCCCTGCGCGTCGCCTTGAGGCCCAGCGACAGGTCGGGGGCGTTGGCATTGGCGGCCGCCGGCGTG
>JAPOYG010000159.1 GCA_026706755.1 Acidobacteriota bacterium | reverse complement strand
GGCAGGTCGTGCTCGAGCTGCTCGACCTCGTCGCCGACTGCAGAAACCAGACGCTGGCGCCACGCCATCCCGAGGGACCGGTCCTGGCTGTTCGCCAAGCGTCTGCGCCGTAGAACCGGCGATGCACGAACTCCGTGCCCGCGCAGACTTCCAACGCGCCCTCAGGGGCGGCGCTGACGCCGTAGAACGTCCGCTCCCCATCACCGAGCCGGGAGCCCGAGGCGGTGCCAGAAGTCGGCCTCGTCCGTACAGGCGTAGGCGGCCGCCATCACGGCGTCGCGGGGGACGTCGCCGAGCGACGCGGTCGCCCGTGAGAGCTCCGGCCTGAACGCGAGCCCGCGCACTCGCAGCAGGCTCTCCACCGCCGCCGCCAGTTCCTCGGCGCGACCCTCCGAACGGCCCTCCGCGATCAGAACACGCGACAGCGGATCGTCCGCGGGTCCTGTCCCCTGCCGCGCGCCGAGGGCCCGCCCCACGCGCTCGAGGACCCGGCAGGTCGCGGCCGAGGGCGTCCGCTCGGTCATGGCGTCGAAGATCTCGGCCGCCGTCCACCCCGGAAACGCCCCGCTCGCCGGCATCGACCGGTACCGCGCGTCCCGCAGGCGGTGAATCGTCACGCCCGCCGGGCGCCGCGGCGAGGCCCCCTCCGGCGGCACGATCACCCACAGCTCCGGGAAGCCCCAGGCTTCGTACAGCAGCAACTTGCCCGGCCGCACGTCGGTCGTGTAATCGACCTCGAGCACTACGTCCGGGAAGTCGTGCTCGCCGACCACGAGCGACTGCCTCGGCGTGGCGGACCGGGTCGGGTGCAGGTACAGCGTCTCGTCGGCCTCCATCGCCCGCCGGGGCTCGCCGTCCGCGTCGCGCACCAGCAGGGTCACCGAGCCGAACGAGACGATGGGTGCGCCGCGCACCGAGGCGATCCGTTCGGCCAGGTGCGGCAGCCGCCGCGAAGTCCCTTCGTGGACGCCGTAGTTGTCGGCGACCACCCAGGCGGTCTCCGCGCGCGCGTCCCAGTACTCGATCCGGTCGTCGGAGCTCTCGAACTCGTCCCGCGTGAGCGGAATGCGCCGACAGCCGGGAAACCGCAGCGCCTCGTAGCGCACCGAAGGGCGGCGGTCCGCGGCGGAGGCCGGGCTGGCTGCGTCGGGGGCCGGGGTGGCCGTGCCGGGCGGGCCGGGCCCGCCGTTTCGTGCTATGTTTGGCACATTGGTGTCAGACATCACCCGAGTATAGCGCGGATGGGACCGTGCCCTCGGTGGGGAGGAGCCATGAAGATTATCGGGAGAACACTGGCGGTGTTGGCTGTGGCAGCAGTAGCAGGCTGCAACGATGCGCAGATCGCATCCAGCAACCTGTCGCGGGCCGCAGACAACTTCGAGATCATGAGACGGGTCGTGTTCCTGAACGGGATAACCGACACCTACCTCCTGTCAATCGAAGGGCTCTGTTCGGTCGAGGACCAGTCGAATCAGTTGGAGGTCACCTGCAAGGTCGGCCAGGCGGAGTACAAGAAGCACTTTCTCGGCCTCAGCGACAACGTGACGTACTTCGCCGAGCAGCTCGACGGAGCCCGGGTCAGTGCCTACCACTACCGGGTCGTGTTCAAGCCTCAGGCCATCATCCCGGACATCGACTTCCGAGGCAGCGGCCGGGAACTCCTCGAGAACTCCTCGGAGAACGAGAACCGGAGGTGATCGCGGTCCGGGTGGGGCGCCTCGTCGAGCGCGATGCGCAGCGAGCGGCCGGGCTCCGATGCGGCGGAGTGCTGTGGCAGTCCCGGGCCGGGCCGTGCGGCAGAGAACGGACTGGACCCGCAGGGCCGGCCGCGTCAGGATCGGAGGACGACAACCGTGGGAGAGATTCGAGCCAGCGTGTCGCTGGAGAACAGCGACGATCGCGCGGTCGTGTACCGCGGACACGGCGTCGAGGCCGACATCCGGCGAACGACGGTCGAAGGGATCGTCGACACCGGTGCGGTGAGTCTGATCATCCCGGAGGAGATCGCTCGGGAGCTGGGGCTCCGGCCCTGGGGAACGAGAACGGTCGTCTACGCGGACGAGCGGCGGGAAGAACGCCCGGTGACAGGAGTCAGGATCGAGATCGGGAACCTCGCCACGCAGACCGAGGCCACCGTGGGACCGGCCGGGAGCCAGGTCCTGATCGGGCAGGTCGTGCTCGAAATGCTCGACCTGGTCGCCGACTGCAGGAACCAGACGCTGGCGCCGCGCCATCCCGAGGGACCGGTCCTGGCCGTTCGCCAGGAGTCCGCGCCGTAGAACGAAGGGCGGGGTCGGGAGTCTGCGCCGGTACGGCACTCGCGGCGCACGTTCCAGGGCGCAGACTCCCGGGTGTTCTCAGCGGCTCCAGGGCGGGACGATCTGGTTCATCCGCGCGTAGGCGATGAGCTGGCCGAGGTGCTCGTGCATGTCGCCGGCCACCAGCAGCACCATGTCCGCGGTGGTCCGCTCCTGGCCGAAGATCTGACGCGTGCCGGTCAGCGTCGCCGGGTCCACGCCCCCGAGCTGCTCCTGCGCGCTGGCGAAGCCGCGGGTCAGGTAGTCGATGACCTCGGCCTTGTCGGTCACGTCCTGCTCCAGCGCCTGCATCTCCTGGAAGGTCATGGTGCCTTCGAGGCCCAGCGCCACCGGGGCGAACGCGAAGCCCTCGCCCGCGATCAGCATCAGGACCTCGGACACCGAGCGGACGCCCTCCATCGGCCGCCACGAGTACGTCTCGGCCGGGAACGCCTCGGCGAGCCCGAGGAACTTGCCGCGCATCACCTCGATGTCGGCGAGGTAGGCCGC
>JAPOYG010000673.1 GCA_026706755.1 Acidobacteriota bacterium | reverse complement strand
CGGCGGAGAGCGGTTCGGGGACGAGACGATGGGTCAGCGCCGCCGCGGCGGCCGCGTAGGGGGCGAGGACCGACGCCCGCAGCAGGCTCTCGCCGGCCGGGAAGCGGCTGGCGGCGGGCAGCAGCAGGAGCCCGGCTGCCAGCAGCGCGGCGACGAGCCCCGTCGCGGCGCCGGCCAGCCGGTCCACCCAGCCCAGCATGGCGAACTTCAGGGTCCGCCGCACCACGAAGGCGACCAGGGCACCGCCCAGCATGGTGCCGAGGAAGATCGCCGCGTATGCCGCCGCCGTCACCAGCGGCTCGGTGAGCCCCGTCGCGGCCGAGAGGGAGACGGCGAGCGGCGCATGGAACCGGACGGCGAGGACGAACGCGGCCGCCAGCGCGGCGATGCCGATCGCGAGCCGCGTGAAGCCCTTCAGCAGGCCTGCCAGCATGAGCAGCGCGATGACGACCAGCATTACGGTATCGAACGCGTTCATGACGGCTGCACGGCGACCCTCGGCATGCCGGCGCACCTCCCCCGTCTCTACGTATCGGCCCTTGCCTGCGGGTCCATTACGGGCACGGCCCCCGCGCCGAGAGAGATGTCGAGAGAGATTCGGTGCCGCCGAACCCGTGCGTCCGGCGGGCCGCTCGGAGGGAGAGCAGCGTGGCGCAGCCGCAGCCACCGCGGCGGCGCGGTAGCGGCGGCCGGATGGGTGCACGGGCGGGGACCGCGAGGCGCAAGCCCGAGGGCGTCGGACCGGTTGCGCCGGGGGCCGGCATCGGCGATGATGCCTCCCGTCGATCCGGGGTGCGGCGCGTGTTCGCTCGGCGTAAGAGGCGGTCAGGCAGGGTGAGGCCGGCATGAGGGCAGACGGTACGGAGCGACGGCGGCGTGCTCGGGCGTTCGCGGCGGGGGCGGCGATGCTGGCCTGGCTGTGCGCGGGAGGCGCAGGCGTCTGGCATCCGGCCGCGGGGGCGCGAGCCGGGACCGGTGCGGTGCCCGCCGGCGGGGCGGCACAGTCGGGCGGGACGGTGGCGGACGGCGTCTTCACGCCCGACCAGGTCGCGCGCGGCGAGCGGACGTTCCGCGAGGTGTGCGCCGCCTGTCACGACACCGTCGAGTTCTCGGGCGGGCGGTTCCGGTTCACGTGGGTGGGCCTGACTGCCGGCGACCTCTTCGACACGATCTCGACGCTGATGCCGGAGGGCGATCCGGGAAGCCTCAGCCCGGCCCAATACGCCGCCGTCGTGGCCTATCTCTTCGACCTGAACGGCTATCCCGCCGGAGAGACCCCGCTGCCCACCAACCTCTCGGCGCTACAGGCGCTGGAGATCGTCGAGGCGCCGTAGCCGGCGGCTCGGACAGGGCGGCACGGCCGGGGGCGGCACGGCCGGGAGCGGCGCCGAGCGGAGACCCGCGCCCCCCGCAAGACCGGGGATTCGTGGCCACTGGCGCGACCGCGAAGGAGGAGCAGCCAATGACGGGCGTCACCCGACCATTCTCCCGGTGCACCCCCAGTGCCCGTGCGGTCAGCGCGCCGGGCGGGTCCCGCGGTGCGGCGCCGGGCGGGGCCCGATCTCCCGCGGCTGCCCGGTCGTCCGTGCGCGCTCGGCCGGCATCCCGCGACGGCGCCTCGGCTGCGCGGTCGCCGGCCGGTGCCGCGGTGGCGGGGCTGGCGCTGGCCCTGGCGATGCCCCTGGCTCCGGGGAGCGAAGCGGCGGCCCAGCAAGCCGAACCCGCCCCGGCCGGCGAATGGCGCTACATCGGCGGCGACGCCGGTCACACCCGCTACTCGGGCCTCGATCAGATCGACGGCGACAACTTCGAGGAGCTGGAGGTCGCCTGGATCTGGCGCGGCGACAACTTCGGCCCGGGCGCGCTCGGCGTCTCGCGCGCGACGCCGATCTACGTGGACGGCACGCTCTACACCGTGGCCGGGGAACGCCGCCACGTGGTCGCGATCGATCCCGCAACCGGCGAGACGCTCTGGACCCACCGCGAGCCGCACACCACGCGCTTCGACCGCGGCATGCGCAACGGCTACGGGAAGGGCGTAGCCTACGCCGAGGTGGACGGCCGCGGGGTCATCTACATCATCAGTCCCGCCTTCTTCCTCCACGCCCTGGACGCGAAGACCGGCCGGCCGCTCGCGAACTGGGGCCGCCCGGTGCCGCTCCCCGGCTTCCCGCAGACCGGGGTGGTCGACCTGCTGCCCGATCTCATCGCCGACTGGGGGCCGTGGCTGAGCTGGGACGGCGCCTACGACCCCGACTTCGGCATCCCGCGCGAGCTCGGCTACATCACCAGCTCGTCGCCGCCCATCGTCGTCAATGGCGTCGTCGTGGTCGGCAACTCGGCCGAGCAGGGCTACAACCAGACCCGCATCGAGAACGTGCCCGGCGACATCCTGGGCTACGACGCCCGCACGGGCGCGTACAAGTGGAAGTTCAACGTCATCCCGCGCCCCGGCGAGTTCGGGCACGAGACGTGGGAGAACGACGCCTGGGAATGGACGGGCGACGTCTCGTCGTGGGCGCCGATCTCGGCCGACCCCGAGCAGGGCCTCGTCTACATTCCGACCAACCCGCCGACCATCGACTTCTACGGCGGGTTCCGCCCCGGCGACGGGCTGTTCGGGACCAGCGTCATCGCGCTCGACGTCGAGACCGGCGAGCGGGTGTGGCACTTCCAGACCGTCCACCACGACATCTGGAACTTCGACAACCCGACCGCGCCGGTCACCCTCGACGTGACGGTCGACGGGCGCCCGCGCGAGATCGTCGTCCAGACCACCAAGCAGGGCTGGGCCTACACGTTCGACCGGGTGAC
>JAPOYG010000233.1 GCA_026706755.1 Acidobacteriota bacterium | reverse complement strand
GCACAGATGATCATCACGAAGATGGCGTTGCCTCGGCGGACGTTCCTGCGCGGTGTCGGCGCGACGGTCGCGTTGCCGCTGCTGGACGCGATGGTCCCGGCGCTCTCGGCGATGTCCCGCACGGCGGCCGCCCCGGTTCGCCGCCTTGCGTTCTCCTACATCCCGAACGGCGCCATCATGGAGCAGTGGACGCCGGCCGCCGAGGGAACGGACTTCGACTTCCCGGCGATCCTGGCCCCCCTCGAGCGCCACCGCGACCGGCTGGTCGTCGTCTCCGGCCTCGACTCCCGCCCGTCGGAGGCAGCGGAGGGCGAGGGCTCCGGCGACCACGCGCGGGCGAGCGCGGTCTGGCTGACCGGGGTGCACCCGAAGCGGACGGAGGGCGCCGACGTCCGCGGCGCGAAAACGATCGACCAGATCGCGGCCGACGAGCTGGGCCGCGACACGCAGCTCCCGTCGCTCGAGGTCGCGGCCGAGGACTTCAGCGCCGTCGGCGGCTGCGACATCGGCTACTCGTGCAGCTACGTCAACACACTCTCCTGGCGCACGCCGACGACGCCGCTCCCGATGCAGACCGACCCGCGCGTCATCTTCGAGCGCCTGTTCGGCGAGGGGCTCGGGGCCGAGGAGCGGCGGCGGCAGCTCAGCCAGGACCGGAGCATCCTCGACGCCATCGTCGGCGAGGTGGGACGGCTGCGGAAGCGGCTCGGCGCGGCCGACACGGCGCGCGTCACGGAGTATCTCGACAGCGTCCGCGACGTCGAGCAGCGCGTCCGGAAGGTAGAGGCGCGGGCCGGGGAGCACATCGAGCTGCCCGACATGCCGATCGGCGTACCGGAGCTCTACGACGACCACGTGAAGCTGATGTACGACCTGCAGGCGCTCGCGTTCCAGGCCGACATCACGCGCATCAGCACGTTCATGCTCGCCCGCGAGGCGTCGACGCGCACCTACAGCCACATCGGCGTCCCCGACCCGCACCACGCCATCTCGCACCACGGCAACGCGCCGGACAAGGTGGCCAAGCACGCGAAGATCAACACGTACCACATCAGCCTGTTCAGCTACTTCCTGGACAAGCTGCGGTCGACGCCCGACGGCGACGGCACGCTGCTCGACCATGCGACGCTCCTCTACGGGGGCTGCATCAGCAACGGCAACCTCCACACGCACACGCGGCTGCCGGTCCTGGTCGCCGGCGGCGCCGGCGGGCGGACGCAGTGCGGCCGTCATGTGGTTGCCGAGGAAGGCACGCCGATGACCAACCTGCTGCTGTCGATCCTCGACAAGGTGGACGTCCACCGCGAGCGGATCGGCGACAGCACGGGCCGGTTCTCCGAGGTGTAGGCCGGCGTTCCGGCGGCCCCTTCGAACCCCCGGGCCTCTCGCAGGCCCGGGGGTTCCTGCGTACGCCATCTTCGGCCTTGCCATGGCGGCCCCACGGGGCTCGGCCACCGCAACCCACGCCCTGAGCCGCAGGCGGAGGCACGGCCCCTCCGCCGGTGGTGGCGGCGGCGTTGTGGGACAATCGACCAGCGCCCCGCCGCTCCCCCATGTCCTGGACCCAGATTGCGATGAAGGCCGTAGAGCACCGCGTCTGGCCCGAGTGGCGGGCGGCGGTCGAGGTCACGGCCGTCTTCCTGCTGACCTATCTGCCCGGCCTCGGTCGCGGCTTCATCAAGGACGACTTCGCCTGGATCGCGTCGAACCAGGTGACCAGCGCGGGCGAGCTCGCCGCCCTGTTCACCAGCACGGCCGACTTCTACCGGCCGGTGGTCCGCCTGAGCTTTGCGGCCGACTGGTGGCTCTTCGGGATCGAGCCGCTGGCGTACGGCCTGACGAACCTCGCCATCCTGGCCGCCGGCGCCCTCGCCCTCCGCGCCCTCGCCCTGGCCCTCGGGATGCCCCGCGGCGCCGCCCTCCTCGCGGCGGGGCTCTGGGCGTTCAACTTCCACGGCGTCGACATGTCGCTGCTCTGGATCAGCGGCCGCACGTCCCTGCTGGCCACGCTGTTCGCGCTCCTTGCGGCGCGATCCTTCGTCGTCGGCCAGCCGCGCGCCGCCGCAGGCTGGGCGCTCGTCGCGATGCTCTCGAAGGAGGACGCCGTGCTGCTGCCGTTCGTCCTCTTCGTCTGGGCAGGGCTGGGAGTCTGCGCCCTAAAGCCGGCAACGCGCGAGTTACGTGCCCGCGCAGATTCCCGAAGCGCCCGCAAGGGCGCTCCAGAGGCGGCGAACGCGTCCGGTGCCGGGGCCGGGGCGTCGCCGCGCTTCCAGCTCGGCCGCGCGCTCCGCGCTTCCTGGCCCCTGTTCGTGTCGCTGGCCCTCTACCTCGCAGCCCGCACGGCAGCGGGGGCGATGACTCCGCTCGACGCGCCCGCCGCGTATCGGTTCATGCTGAGCCCGGGGCCGGTCATCCTGAACGCCCTCTCGTACCTCGACCGGGGCACGACGCTGGCAGCGTCGTTCGCCCTGCTCCTGTCCGCCGCGGCGTGGATGGTGCCCCGTCCCTCCGCGGAGCAGCGTCGCTGGGTGCTTCTCGGACTGGTCTGGATGCTCGGCGGGTTCGCGCTTGCCGTGCTGCTGCCGGTCCGCTCGAGCCTCTACGCGGTAGGGCCGGCGGCCGGCGCGTCCCTGGCCGGCGCGGCACTCGTCACCGCTCTCTGGGACGGCGGCGGACGGGCCGCCCGCTGCCGTGCGGTGCTGGCCGGCGCGTTCGCGCTCGCCATCGCCGTTCCCATTCACTGGGCCCGGCTCGACGAGTGGGTCGACGCGGCGCGCCTGTCGACCCGGGTGCTGGATCGGCTCGCCCCGGTGGTCGCGACGCT
>JAPOYG010000709.1 GCA_026706755.1 Acidobacteriota bacterium | reverse complement strand
GCGGGCACCGAGATGATGCGCCCCGTCCGCTTGACGGTGTCGCCCTCCTTGATCTCGGTCGCCTCGCCGAGAAGCACCGCGCCGACGCTCTCCTCCTCGAGGTTCAGCGCGATCCCGAAGACGCCGTGGGGGAACTCGAGCATCTCGGTCGCCATCGCGCCCTCGATGCCGTGCAGGCGCGCGATGCCGTCGCCGACGGAAACCACCGTCCCGACCTCGGCCACGTCGACGTCGAGGGAGTAGTTCCCGAGCTGGTCCTTGATGAGCTTGGAGATTTCGTCTGCCTTGATGTTCATCCTTCGATACCGTGCCGGGCTCAGACCCGGCTGCCGAACTCCTGCCGGAGCCGATCGAGGTGCCGCGTCACGCTCCCGTCGTAGACGACGCCGCCAACCTGGGCCACGAGGCCGCCGACCAGGGCCGGGTCGACGCTGCGCTCGATGCGCACCTGACGGCCCGTCGCCTGCCCGAGAGCCTGCTCGAGGGCCGCCGCGCGGCCGTCGTCGAGCGGCGTGGCGGTCGTGATCCGCGCCTGCACGATCCCCCGGTGGTCGTTCAGGCGCGCGCGATAGACGTCGAGCAGGTCCGGCAGCAGGGCGAGGCGGTCGCGCTCCGCCAGCATCTGCAGCAGGCGCGCGACGAGTGGCGACAGGGCGCCGTCCTGCTCCACGATCCCGGCAACGACGGCCCGCTTGCGGGCGGGGGCGACGGCCGGGTTGAGGAGCGCCCGACCCAGCGCCGGGTGCTCGTCGAGGAGCCCGGTGAACTGCGCGAGCTCCCGCTCGACGAGGTCCGGGTCTCCATCCTTCAGGGCCACTTCGAGAAGCGCCCGCGCGTACCTCATCGCCGCTGCTCGCTGCGTCATCGTGGGATTGGCGGCCGGCGTTCCCGCTCGCCCGCGTCAGATCGCGCCCGCCCGTGCCCGATGAACCTGCCGGGGGCCGTGCCCGGCTCGAACGCGTCCGTAGGATCACGTCCGGCCCGCGCCGGCAGGCAAAACAGGCATTTATACCATCCCGCCGGAGGAGCCGGCAAGCCGGCGGGGCGCGTGGCAGGGTCAGGGCCGGCGCTGCACGGTGGGTGAAGCGGAGAGCCGCCCGGGAGCGCCGTCAGAAGCCGAACGTCGCGGCGAGACGCCGTGTCGGTCTCGGTGCCGCTCGAATCCGCGTTGGGCGTCAGGCGCCGCCCGTGAGCTGCTCGTAGAGCCGCTGGAGCTCGTCGTCGGAGACGAACGCGATCTCGATCCGGCCACGCTTGCCGCGACGGACGATGCGGACGCGGGTACCGAGCACCATCTTGAGGCGGTCCTCGGCCGCGCGGGTGTGCACGTCGGGGGGCGGCGGCTCCGGCGCCGGGCGCGGCGGCTCCGAACGCCGCTTGACGAGGGCCTCGGTCTCGCGCACCGAGAGGTCCCGCGCGAGCACCTCGCGGGCGATCTCGAGTTGCGCCTGCTCGTCGGTCAGGCCGGCCAGGGCGCGTGCGTGCCCCATCGAGAGCGCACCCGAGGCGACCTCCGCCCGCACCTCGGCCGGGAGCCGCAGCAGCCGCTGGTAGTTCGCGACCGTCGCCCGGTCCCGGCCGACCGAGCGCGCAATCTCCTCCTGCGTGAACCCGAACTCGTCGGCCAGACGCGCGTACGCCGCGGCGGTCTCGATCGCGTTCAGGTCCTCGCGCTGGATGTTCTCGATCAGAGCGAGCTCGAGGCGCTTGCTGTTCGCGACGGTCCGCTCGACCACCGGCACCCGCAGGAGCCCGGCCCGCTGCGCGGCCCGCCACCGGCGCTCCCCCGCGACGATCTCAAACTTGCCATCCTCCTGGCGGGCGACCACGAGCGGCTGGATGATGCCGTGCGACCGGATGGACGCCGCGAGCTCGTCGAGTCGTGCGTCCTCGATGATGCCGCGGGGCTGCTCGCGGTTGGGGCGCAGGAGGTCGAGGTCCACCTCCTGGGCGGGCTCGCGGCGGAGCGGCGCCACCGGTTCCGGAATCAGCGCCCGCAGGCCGCGGCCCAGGGCCTTGCGCTTGTCAGTCATCAATCGCGACTCCGCGCTCGGGCGGGCGCGACGCCCGGCGCAGGAACTCGTGCGCGAGGGCCGAGTACGCCGACGCGCCCTTCGACTTGACGTCGTAGAGGATGGCCGGAAGCCCATAGCTCGGCGCCTCGCCCAGGCGCACGTTGCGGGGGATGGTCGTCTCGAAGACCTTCTCCCGAAAGAACTCGCGCACCTCTCCGGCCACCTGCTGACCGAGGTTGGTCCTCAGGTCCGCCATCGTCAGAAGCACCCCCGCAATCACCAGGTCCGGATTGAGCTGCGCCTGCACGCGGCGGAGCGTCGATGTGAGGTCCGCGAGGCCTTCGAGCGCGAAGTACTCGCACGTCAGCGGAATCAGTACGGCCTCGGCGGCGACGAGGGCATTGAGAGTCAACAGGCCGAGCGAGGGCGGCGTGTCGATGAAGATGTAGTCGAAGCGGGCGTGCGCCTGCCGCAGGAGCGGCCGCAGCCGCGTCTCGCGATTGGCGATGCCGACGAGCTCGACCTCCGCCCCGGCGAGGTTGCGATCCGCCGGCATCAGGGACAGGCCGGTCACCGCCGTCGGCACGATAAACCGGCCGACGTCCGGGTTGCCGGCCGCGGTCAGCGCGTCGTAGACGGTGCGCCCCTCCGGCACGGATCCCTTCAGGCCGACGCC
Organism: Acidobacteriota bacterium; assembly: GCA_026706755.1. Classification (GTDB taxonomy): domain Bacteria; phylum Acidobacteriota; class Vicinamibacteria; order Vicinamibacterales; family UBA8438; genus JAGWAJ01. The sequence continues at coordinate 138 of JAPOYG010000709.1, read as the reverse complement.
GCTCGTCAGGTTGCCCTGCGGGTCCATGTCCACGATCAGGACCCTCCGATCGGCGAGGGCGACCGACGCGGCCAGATTGATCGCCGTCGTCGTCTTCCCGACGCCGCCCTTCTGGTTCGTGACGGCGAAGATCTTCTT
>JAPOYG010000193.1 GCA_026706755.1 Acidobacteriota bacterium | reverse complement strand
CGGAGGCGGCCGCGGTGGGCGTCGCCGCCGGGGCCCTCGACGGCGAGGTCCACTTTCTCGAGGCGTTCCCACCGTCCGGAGCGTGACGGTCGCGGAGACGGAAGGCACAGATGGCCGGGTCCGGCTCTCGCGGGGCACGGCCGCGCGCAGTGGCGCCCCTCACGCTGGCGTCCATCGTGGAGCGACGGGTCCCCGCGACGCCCTGGGCGGAGGGCGACAACCTGCCGTGGGACGATCCGGACTTCAGCCAGCGGATGCTGGCCGAGCATCTGTCGCAGCAGCACGACCGGGCCAGCCGGCGCACGGCGACGATCGACGCGCAGGTCCGGTTCCTCGCCCGACAGGTCAACCACGAGGTCAGCCACGAGCCCAACCATGATGATGCCGCGCGCGTCCTGGACCTGGCGTGCGGCCCCGGTCTCTACCTGCATCGACTGGCCCGGCTGGGATACCGCTGCCACGGCATCGACTTCTCCCCTGCCGCCATCCGACACGCACGCAGCGTCGCCGCCGCCGAGGCGCTCGACTGCACGTTCGAGCGGGCGGACCTGCGGCAGGCCGACCTGGGACGCGGCTACGCCCTGGTCCTGCTGGTCTACGGACAGATCAACGTGTTCCCGCGCCCCGACGCCCGCGACATCCTGAGACGCGCCCACGCGGCCCTCGCGCCGGGCGGCACGCTCGTCCTGGAGCCGCAGACGCCCGAAGCCGTGCGCGCCACCGGGCACGGGGACGCCACCTGGACGTCGGCCCGGAGCGGTCTGTTCGCGGCCGGACCTCACCTGCTGCTGGAGGAACGGTTCTGGGACGCGCCGAGCCGCACGGCGACCGAGCGGTGGCACGTCGTCCACGCGGAAACGGCCCGCGTCGAGCGCTACGCGATGTCCACCTGCAGTTACGACGCGCGCGAGCTGGTCGACCTGCTGGCGGCGATCGGCTTCGCGGATGTCCGCACGCATCCCTCGCTGACCGACGATGACGGCCCTGCAGAACCCGGCCTGTTCGGGATGACCGCGGTCCGCTGACGCCGGTCGGGGCTGCGGCTGCTGCGCAGGGCCGTGACCCCGCCTGTCATACCCCGCAAGGGACAATGGGACCCGCTCATGCGCGCCACGGCCGTCGCCGCCCTCGAGTGGGCCGGGGCGTGGCCGATGCCGGGGGAGCTGCCCTGAGTCGAGCTGCTCAGAACTTGATCTCGGTGAGCAACGGCCGCAAGATCCGAGAACCTCGTCGGAGCGATCGCATGACGGATGCACTCATCACCGAGCCCGATCAGAAGGAGGGGTTGTCAGTCCTCTACGCGAGGGCCCTGGCGACCCGCGCGGGTTTCTTGGCTTCCGTGCCGGAACCTGACCGGGACAGCGTCGATCTCCGCATTCAGGCGGGCGGTCCGCGCCGTCCGGCCCTCGACCTCCAACTGAAGGCGACGGTCGGTTTCGGCGAGCCACAGGCTGGCGTTCTGTCGTTTCGGTTGCCCATCAAGAACTACAACGACCTGCGTATCTTCACCCAGACGCCTCGCCTCCTCGTAGTGCTTGACTTGCCACCCTACGAGTCGCAGTGGATGACCGTGACAGCCGAGGAACTCGTTCTGCGGCGTCGCGCCTATTGGCTGAGCCTCCAGGGGCGCGACGAAGTGCCAGGACAACAGAGCGTCACGGTTCGTATTCCGGAACACAACGTCTTCGACGTCGAGGCGCTGCAAGTGCTCATCGAGCAGTCCCGGAATGGAGAAATCTGATGCGAGTCAGTATTCACGACCGGGGTGCGCTGTTGGCCGTGTCGCCGGTGGCGCTGTCAGCTTACGCCCGCGCTGCGGGCTGGCGGCGGCACGAGCAGTACCGCGCGCACTCGGACGTCTACGTGGGTGAGGCGCGTCCGGAGATCATTGTCCCGCGCACGGAGCGCCTCGGCGACTACGCGAGCGTCGTGGCGGCCCTGATCGACACGTTCGCGAGTGTCGCTGGTCAAGACCAGCTCACTGTCTATCGTTCTCTGGTGACGACTGACCGCGACGTTGTCCGTGTTCGAGCTGCAGAAAGCGAGGACGGCAGCGTCACGTTGACCGCTGGCGTAAGCCTCATCGACGGCGCCCGAGAGATGCTGCTTTCGGCGGCGTGTTCGCTTCGCGAACCGCAGCCGGTCTACCGCGCGGGTGCAAACAGGGAGGCGTCGGACCTGTTGAATCAGGTGCGCCTGGGGCAAACGGACCACGGCAGCTTCGTGGTGACCCTGCTCACGCCGGTCGTGCCGCCGCCGATGCAGGTGTTGTTCCCCGACGCCGACGACTGGAACGCTCCAATCGAACGCCGCATGACGGTGCGTCTGGTCGAGGCTCTCACCGCGGTCCGCCAGGCGACGGAACGCACTGCTGCCGGCGACAAGGAGGCCTTTGGAGGCGCAGTTGCTCAGGGTGTGAGCGCCAATCTGTGCGAGGCCTTGGTCCGGCTCGTCGAACCGTTCCCGACGCTCGACGTCGGCGTCTCGTGGGCTCGGACACGGCCGCTCGCGATCGCGAGCAACGTCGTTCGATTCGGCCAGGCGGATGCGGCTCTCTTGCGCGAAGCGGCGCGCTCACTCCGTGACCGTGCTCCGCGACCGGATGTGGATCTCTACGGTTTCGTCCGGCTCCTGAAACGTGGGGAGGAGGACGACGACGGAATCATCGGGCTGGCGACCACGATCGACGGGCAACGACAGTCGGTCAAGGTGGTTCTCGAGCGAGTGGACTATGAGAGAGCGATTCAAGCCCACCATGACCGGGCGCCGGTCGTGCTCAACGGTGACCTTGACCGCATGGGGCAGCGCTGGAGGTTGCTGAATCCGCGCCTAACGGGCGTCA
>JAPOYG010000488.1 GCA_026706755.1 Acidobacteriota bacterium | reverse complement strand
CCCTGACCGGCTGGACGCTCGACGTGCCGGCCGGCGTGGTCAAGCCCAACCGGCCGGATGCCCCCCGCCTGCACCGGGCGCTCCGGCGCGACGGCCTGGTCGCCCGCTTCGTCCCCGAGCGTCACGATGGCGGGACCAAGACGATCCTGGGGCGCACCGGTGCGTTCGGGCTGCACGACGTCGCCGACATCCTCGTGGCCCACCCCGCTACCGCCCGCTTCCTGGCGGGCAAGCTCGTCGCCTTCTTCGGGGCGAGCGATCCGCACGGCACGCTCCAGGGGCGTCTGGCCGACACCTTCAGCGCCCACGCCGAGAGCGAGGTGCAGGTGGCCAAGGTGGTCGAGGCGCTCCTGGCATCGCCGGAGTTCGGCCGCGCCGCGGCCTGCGGGAACCAGGTCAAGAGCCCGGTCCGGCTGCTGGTCGGCGCCGCCCGGCAGCTCGCCCTCGAGATCGATCCCACCCCCAATCTCGCCCGTTACGTGGAGGTGATGGGACAGCGGCTCTTCGACCCGCCCAACGTCCGGGGCTGGCCGGGGGGCGACACCTGGCTCAACGCCGGCTCGATGTCCGTGCGGTTTCACCTGGGCGACGTGCTGCTGGACGGGCAGTTGCCGGCCGGGCTCGAGCCGCTGGCGGCCCCGCGCAGCTACGCCCGCGCGCGCAACTCGGACCGGGCGCGGGCCGTGCGGGAGATCAACAAGGCGCGGGCCGCCGCCCGCCAGGCCAACCGGGACGCGCTCGGAATCTCCACCCGCTTCGACGCGGAGGCCCTGTTGCCGGCCGGCCTCCCCGCGACGCTGGAAGGGCTGGTCGAAGCGCTCGTGGATCGCCTCGTGCTCCGGTCCCCGCCCGACTCGGCGCGCCGGACGATGGTCGCCGCGGCGCGCCGCGCACCGCCCAAACGGCGCGTGTCGGCCGTCGTCCGTCTGATTCTGGCATCGCCCGAGTATCAGGTCGCGTGAGGACATCATGACCCAGCGGATCCCTCGTCGTCGGTTCCTGCGTGATACCGCCGCCGGCGTGACGGCCTTTCTCGGCGCACCCTGGCTCGGCCGGATGACGCTCTCCGCACAGCCGGGTGTCGTTCCCGCGATACCCGGGCTTGCGGACAACCACGTGCTCGTCATCATCCAGCTCGACGGCGGCAACGACGGGCTGAACACCGTCGTGCCCTACGGGGACGACATCTACTATCAGCGACGGCCTCACATCGCGATCCCGGCCGGGGCCGTCCACCAGCTGGACGAGCACATGGGCCTGCATCCGGAGCTGGTCGAGCTCGGGCAGCTCTACGACGCCGGTCAACTGGCCATCGTCCAGAACGTCGGCTATCCCGATCAGAATCGCTCGCACTTCACGTCGAGCGACATCTGGAGCAAGGCGGCGTGGTTCGACCCCACGGAGCCGGCCGAGGTGCTCGATGGATGGGTGGGCCGCTACTTCGAGCGGTATTGCGACGACGTGGTCTCGCCGATGCTCGGGCTGCGGATCGGCCGCCGCGCCACCCTGGCCTTCGCCAGCGCATCGCCCCGCAGCGTCACCATCGAGAATCCCGCCATCATGGAATGGACCGGCTACGACACGGAGCTTCGCGGCCTGCAGGGCCGCTCCGCGTCGGTGGCGAATGCGAACGACCCGCTGGAGCGCATCCGGCAGCTCGGCCGGCAGACGGTCTCCCTGGCCGACCGCATCCACGCGGCCCAGCGAATCGCGTCGCGCGCGGACTACCCGCCGTTCCGTCTCTCGCAGTCGCTCCGGCTGATCGGCCAGATGATCGTCGCCGGGCTCCCGACCCGCGTCTTCTACGTGTCCATCACGGGGTTCGACACCCACGTCGAGCAGCTCCGCGGTCAGCGTGGCATCCTGCAGGAGCTGAGCCAGGCGGTCGGCGCGTTCGCGCGTGACATGCGGGCGGCCGGACAGTGGGACCGCACCCTGGTGATGACGGTCTCCGAATTCGGTCGTCGCGTCGCCGAGAACGGCACCTTGGGCACCGATCACGGCTCGGCGAGCGCGATGTTCCTGGCGGGCGGCTCGGTCGTACCGGGGTTCCACGGCGGCATTCCCGACCTCGGCGACCTGGACGACGGCGATGTCCGCCACCGGCTCGACTTCCGGGCCGTGTATGCGAGCGTGCTCCGGCAGTGGTTCGGTGTCGACCCCGACCCGGTCCTGTTCGGGCACTTCGAGCCCGTCGAGCTCCTCCGGGTCTGAGGGAGACGCAGCGATGCTGCGCGTCCTGATCGTCGTGCACCGGTGGGTGGGGGTGGCGCTCTGCCTCCTCTTCCTGCTGTGGTTCCCGTCCGGCATCGGGATGATGTACTGGGGTTTCCCCAGCGTGACCGAGGCCGATCGGCTGGCCCGGGCGCCGGTGCTCGACGCCGGGCAGGTGACGCTCACCCCGCAGGCTGCGGCCCGGACACTCCTGCTCGATCCCCGGCGGCCCGATCGGATTCGTCTGACGACGGTGGACGGACGGCCCGCCTACCGCGGCGGGAGGGGCGGCGGTCGGGTGGTCTACGCCGACTCGGGGAAGGAGCGGGGCGCCGTGTCGGCCAGCATGCGCGACCGGGCGGCCGAGGCCTGGACGGGGCAGCGCGTACGAGACGGCGTCGTGGAATCGGTGGTCGAGGTGGACCAGTGGACGGTCCAGGGCGCGTTGCGCAACGTACGGCCGCTCTGGAAGTACTCCTGGCCCAACGGCGAGCAACTCTACATCGGCGAGACAGGCGATGTGCTGCAGTACACCACGACCGCCTCGCGGTTGGGGGCCTGGGTCAGCGCAATTCCCCACTGGATCTACTTCACCGCCATCCGGCAGCACCAGACGGTCTGGATCCGGTTCGT
>JAPOYG010000081.1 GCA_026706755.1 Acidobacteriota bacterium | reverse complement strand
AGCTCCAGCCCACCATCGCCCCGAAGGCGATGGCCAGCACGTCGCCGCGCCCGAGGAGCTTGCGGAGGTGGAGGGGGGGATCGGTCATCCGCGGGATCGTACCCCGGCGACCTACCGGATCCTGGCGATCTGGTGATTCTGCAGCTGATGCAGAATCCGCAAGGGCGAGACTCCAGACTCCCCCGCCAGTTCCTCAACGTCGCTCGTAGACCACGCGGCCGCCGAGGACGGTCAGGTCGACCTCGGTTTCGGTCGTCCGCTCCGGGTCGATCGTCAGCAGGTCCTGCGACAGCACCACGAGGTCGGCGAGCTTCCCGACCTCGATCGTGCCCTTCTCGTCCTCCTCGAACGTGAGGTGCGCGGCCACTCGGGTGTAGCCGACCAGTGCCTCGGGCATCGTCAGCGCTTCGCCGGGCCCGACGACGGCGCCGCTCATCCCGCGGCGCGTCACCGCGGCCTGCAGGCCGACGAGCGGCCCGAACGGCAGGATGTCGCTGCCGAGGGCGACGACGACGCCGTGGCGCATCGGCGTGCGCAGGGGATTGTTCGTCTGGTAGCGCTCGCCGGCGAGGTGCTCGGCGTAGCGCCCGTCGATGGTGAAGGTGAAGTTGGGCTGCTGCGCGATGTGGATGTTCCAGTCCGCCATGCGCTGCATCGTCGCCGCGGGCGGCGTGACCGTGAAGTGGTTGAGGAAGTGGCGGTGGTCGGCGCGGGGCGAGGCCTCGAGCATCCGCGACCAGGCGTCGATCGTCATCTCGATCGCGGCGTCGCCGATGGCGTGGAAGCCGAGCTGCCATCCCATGTCGTGCGCGGCGCGCGAGATCTCGAGGAGCCCCGCCTCGTCGATCAGCGGGCCGCTGCCGTAGTAGTCGGGCTGGCCCTTGTAGGGCTCCAGGGTCCAGGCGGCGGCGCCGCTGAAGCCCCCGTCGACGAAGAACTTCACCGCCCCGACCCGCAGCCACTCGTCGCCGTCGCCGGTCTTCCGGCCGAAGCGCCGCAGCATGTCGATGGCCTGCGGCGGGTCGGGCGGCACGCGGAGCTGCACGGCCGCGCGCGGCAACTCGCCGGCGTAGGCGGCGTAGACCGTCTCCCATTCCGCGTAGCCCTCGATGTCGACCCCGGCCTGGATGACGCTCGTGATCCCGAGCGCGAGCAGGCCGCGGAGGTTCTCGACGAAGCTCGCCCGCAGTTCCTCGCGCGTCGCGTCGGGCACGAGCCGGCTCACGAGGTACTGCGCTCCCTCGCGCAGGATGCCGTTCATGCGGCCCTCGTCGTCCACCTCGATGATCCCGCCAGGCGGGGTCGCGGTGTCCGGCGTCAGCCCGGCCGCCTCGAGGGCCAGCGAGCTCGCCGCGGAGCTGTGGGCGCCGGCGCGCGTGAGGATGACGGGGTTGGCCGGCGCCGCGTCGTCGAGGTCCCAGCGCAGCGGCCGGCGCTGCTCGGCCAGCTCGTCCTCGGACCAGCCGTAGCCCGTGATCCACTCGCCCGAGCCGAGCTGCTCGGCCTTGCGCGTCACCCGCGCCTTGAGCTCGGCGATGTTCTCGAGCCCGGCCAGGTCCACCCAGCGCTCCGCGTCGCCGCTGACGTGGACGTGCGTGTCGATGAAGCCCGGCACCACGAGCCGCCCGGCGAGGTCGATCGTGCGTTCCGCGTCGAACCGGCCGGCGAGATCGTTCCAGCCGAGCCCCACGATGCGACCGTCGCGCACCGCCACCGCCGAGTAGGTCGTGAGCAGCGCGTCGGCGGAGAAGACCTTCCCGTTGTGCAGCAGCAGGTCGGCCGGCTCCCGCTCCTGCGCCTGCGCCGCCGCCCCGAGGACGAGCACCGCTGCCACCAACGCGCCGATTCCCGTCCGTTTCATGGTCTGCCCCCCGCCCATACCATAGACGGATAGCTTGCATGTGTCTTCGGCGAGCGGGCTCCACCCGAGCTGGCCCGGCGCCGGCCGGCGATACGGAATCGCCGGCTGCGAGCAGCGGACTGCCTGCTGCCGCCAACCCCAGTCCCCGGCGGAATCGGGGCAGCTTCGGTGTCAGCGGAGCCTTGGCCCACTACCGGGGATTCCCGTCGTCGCCAGGGCTCGCCGCAGTCGACGACGTGTGATACTGGGCAATCGAGGGCCCCCGGCGGGCCTCTTCCCGCGGGCCGGAAGCAGGGAGGGACGCGTGACCAGCATGAAGCCAGCGTGCGCACGGCCGACGTCGGTTGCGGTGGTGATCGGTGCGCTCCTGCTGGGGGCGCCGTGGCAGGGCTTCGCGCGCGAGGCGGGGCCGCGGTTGGAGCCTGCGCGGGAGCAGGGGCAGGCCGACGTCGATCCCCAGGTCGAGGAGCTGGCCCGCGTCCTGGGCATGACGGCGTCCGACGTCGAGGCGATGGGGCTCTCCCCCGAGGAGACGCAGCTCCTGCTCGCCGGGTTCACGGAGGAGACGGTCGTCGTCGGCTCGCGCGCGCAACCGCGGACGGTGACCGCGTCGCCCGTGCCGGTCGACGTCCTCTCGACCACCGAGCTCACCAGCCAGGGGGCGGTCAACCTGCAGGACCAGCTCCGGACCGTCATCCCGTCGTTCAACGTCAACATGCAGCCGATCGCCGACGCCTCGACGGTCGTCCGCCCGGCGATGCTCCGGAATCTGGCCCCCGACCACACGCTGGTGCTGGTGAACGGCAAGCGGCGCCACCGCTCGTCGATCATCGACTGGCACGGCGGGAACGGCGTCGCGTTCGGCTCGCAGGGGCCCGACATCTCGGCCATCCCGGCCATCGCACTACGGCAGGTGGAGGTGCTGCGCGACGGGGCCGCGGCGCAGTACGGCTCGGACGCCATCGCCGGCGTGATGAACTTCCAGCTCAAGG
>JAPOYG010000663.1 GCA_026706755.1 Acidobacteriota bacterium | reverse complement strand
CGGGTGCACGACATGAAAGTGAGGCTTTGCCGTAACGGGGGATATTGAGCGAGCGCCGATCAGCCGATTCCTTGGGTAGGGAGGACTCCGACCATGCCCGAGGCGCAGTTGACGGAACCGCTCGATCGCGCGGCCGAAAAAGGGGGCTTGGAGGAAAAGTTCGCGGCGTTGGAGGCGGCGGTCAAGGCCGACGTCGAGGCGTTCCTCAGCCGGGGGAACGTGAATGCGCAGGACTTCGAGACCCTCTTGCAGAGAGTTCACCGTCGAGCGCTCGCCACGGCGAGCCAGGCCGTGAAGACGATTTCGGCGCCGCAGTCGTAGCCGCGTTTGCGGCTGAAGTTGCTGCGTTGCTCGGACCACGGCGGGTCGACGGGCAGGACTTCGAGGCCATCGAGCAGGCCCTGCGTCGTCGAGCCCTCGACCTTGCCGCGCAGGGGCTGGCGCAGCACTTCAACGCGGACGATACCGACCATTCGGATTCGACCATCGCGTGCGCCTGCGGCGGCAGGGCGCGCTACGCCGGCCGCCGCCCGAAGACCTTCATCACGGTGCTCGGGCCGCTGACGCTGGAACGGGCCTACTACCACTGCGACGCCTGCCGTACGGGGGTATGTCCGCGCGACCAGACCCTGGGTATGCACACCACGTCGCTGTCGCCCGGCGTGCTGCGGATGGTGGGGCTGGCGGCCTCGGGCTTCAGCTTCGCCGCGGCCAGCGACCTGTTGTGGAAACTGGCCGCGGTGCGCGTCGAGACCAAGCAGGTCGAGCGCTGTGCCGAAGCCCTGGGGCGTGCGGTCGCCGCCGACGAACGCGCGGTGGCCGAAACCGTCCCCAGCCCCGCACCGACGATGTACCTGGGGCTGGACGGCAGTGGCGTGCCGGTGCGCCCCGCCGAGGTCGAAGGCCGCTGCGGCAAGCAGCCCGACGGTTCGGCCAAGACCCGCGAGGTCAAGCTGGCCACCGTGTGGACGGCCGAAGGGCGCGACAAGGCGGGCCGGCCCGTGCGCGACCGCGGGTCGGTCAGCTACAACGCCGCCATCGAGAGCGCGGCCAGCCGCGACACCGACCCGCAGCCGGCCGCCTTCGCCCAACGGGTCCATCGCGAGGCAATACGGCGCGGCTTCGACACCGCGGACCGTCAGGTCGTCATCGGCGACGGCGCGCCATGGATTTGGAACCTCGCCGCCGAGCAGTTTCCCGGCGCCATCGAGATCGTTGACATCTACCACGCCAAGCAGCATCTGTGCGACGTGGCCAAGGCCATCTACGGCCCCGGAACGGACTTGGCCAACCAGTGGGCCAGGGACCGGCGTGCCGAACTCGACGCCGGCCGGCTGTGTGCCGTCGTCGCCGCGCTGCGCATCCATGCCGAGACTGTGCCCGAAGCGCGAAAGTGCATACACTATGTGTTCGGGAACCGCCACCGGATGCGCTATCCGCAGTTCCGCGCCAAGGGCCTATGCGTCTCGTCGGGCGTCGTCGAGGCCGGATGCAAGCAGCTCGGCGAACGGCTCAAGCGCGCCGGCACGCGCTGGACCGTCGCCGGGGCCAACGCCATCATCGCCCTGCGCTGCTGCATCCTCAGCGGACGCTTCGAGGACTTCTGGGAGCGACGTGCCGCAAGTGCCGCCTGACGCTCAGCTCACAATGATGTCGTGCACCCCCCGTAGTCTGCGCCGGTTTCTGCGGCGCAGACTACGGGTCAGGCCGGGTTGGGCGGCAATCGAAGCCGCAGGCGACGATTGGCGGGCTACCATGTAGGCGCGCCCGGCGCCTTCGCCATGTATCTCCTCTACAGCGCGCTGCTGGTCGTCTACTGCCTGGCGGCGCTTCCGTCGACGGCCTGGCGGGTGTGGCGTCGGGGCGGGGCAACCGGCAGCGTGCGCGAGCGGCTCGGTCATCTGCCGGCCGCGGTCAATCCCGACCGGCGGCCGTCGATCTGGGTGCACGCGGTCTCCGTCGGCGAGGCGCTGGCCGCGCGGCCCCTGTTGCGGGCTTTGCGGAACGCATATCCGCAGCACCGCCTCGTCGTGTCCACCACGACCGTGACGGGACAGCGGGTGGCGCGCGGCTTCGGCGGCGAGGTCGACGCCGTCTGCTACGCGCCGTTCGACTTCCCCGCCTTCGTCAACCGCGCGCTCGACCGGATCGCCCCGGAGCTGCTGCTCGTCGTCGATACCGAGATCTGGCCGAATCTGCTTCGTGCCTGCCGCCGGCGCGGGGCAGGTGCGCTGATCGTCAACGGCCGGCTGTCGGACCGCTCGTTCCGGCGTTATCGCCTGGTCCGTTGCTGCATGCGGCGTGTGTTGGCCGACGTCGCGCGCGTGTGCGCGCAGACCGAGGAGTGGCGACGGCGCTTCGTCGCGATCGGGGCCGAGCCTGCCCGCGTCACGGTCACCGGCAGCCTGAAGTTCGACGCCGTCGCCGCGTCGCCGGCGGGGCCGCGGGGCGCTGGTACGGGCGGCGACCTGCGCGCGGCGTTCGAGTTTGCCCGCGGTAGGCCCGTGATAATCGCCGCGAGCACGCTGCGCGGCGAGGAGGAGCCGATCCTGCGGGCGTTCGCTCGTGTCCGGCAGATGGCTTCCGACGCGCTGCTGGTGATAGCGCCGCGCCATCCCGAGCGGTTCGACGAGGCGCGGACGATCGCCGAGCGCGCGGGCAACCACGTGGACATGCGAAGCGATCTCGAGCCGGGGCGCGAGCCCGGCGCCGACGTGGTGATTCTGAACACCCTGGGCGAGCTGGGCCGACTGTTCGACATCGCGTCGGCGGTCTTCGTCGGCGGGAGCCTCGTCCCGGCCGGCGGCCACAACCGGATAGAGCCGGCTGCGTTCGGCCGGGCGATCGTCGTCG
>JAPOYG010000425.1 GCA_026706755.1 Acidobacteriota bacterium | reverse complement strand
GCCGCCGGGCAGGTGCCTGAGTGGAGCGACAGCGTTCGGATCCGCACCGCGCAGGAGCTGCTGTCGACGCTGCGGGACTTCGGGGTCCTCGCGGGCGTCGCCAAGGGGCACCGCAAGGAGATCGCTCGGCCCGCGATGACGCCCCGCGGCTTCGCTTACGTGGCGTGGCGGGAGCACGAGCAGGGGGCGTCGTCGCGGGCGCTGGCGAATAGCAGCGTCTGGCGGCGTTGGCTCCTGGACGACTCCGCAGTGGAGGACTTGTTCGTCCGGTCGGCTCGCCTGGGGGTTCTGCGCTTCTCCCGTGCCGTCTCGGCGGTGCGGCTCGACTGGTTGGTGGGTCGGCTGGAGGAGGTCACCGGTGCGGCTGCGTGAGCGCCGACGCTGTCGCCGTTCGGCACATAGGCCCGAGAACCTCTTGGAGGTCTCCGTTGCGTGACGAGTTGCGCCGGGTCGGTGAGCGCATCGAGGCGCACTTCGCGGCCGGGGGTGATCCGCCGTTCGTGCTGTACCAGTATCGCCCGCAGCAGGAGTGGGATGTTCGGCGCGACCTGGGGGAACTGCGGCGTTGGCTGGAGTCGCCACCGCGGCGGATCGCCTGCGCGGCGGTGTCGCTGGCGGGCCTGTTCTGGGCGGCGGTGGACGATTCCGGCTACTTCGACGAGTTGGTCGACTTGGAGCGCCGGGCACGGGCGGCGAACGACGGGGAGGCGGTTCGCGAAGTATCCGCCGCGGTCGGGGAGATCCTCCGCGAGCCGCCGCCGCTCACGGATCGCGTGGTGGAGCAGGTCGAGGGCTGCAACGAGCGAACCGCGGTGTTCCTGTACCGGGCCGGGGCGCTCTATCCCGCGTATCGCACCTCCACGCTGCTCGACGACTTGCGCGGTCGACTGTCCCGACCGGTCACCCTGCTATATCCGGGCACGCGGATCGGTGAGTACGGTCTGCGGTTCATGGGCCGAGCCGAGCCTGCCTACGGCTACCGGGCGCTGATCGTGCCGCGGGAGACGCAGGCGTGAGGATCGAAGAACTCTTCCGGCGCGACATCCGCCGAACCATCGAGGAGGTCGTCGAGGTCGATGACGCCGACGAGGCCACCATCGCCAACGAACTCGAGGAGTACGTCGCCACCGAGCACATCCTCGAGGAGTTCGAGACGGTGCTCGAGGCCTACCAGGAGTCGATCCTCAGCCCGAACGAGACCTGCACAGTGTGGGTGTCGGGGTTCTTCGGTTCGGGCAAGTCGAGTTGGGCGAAGATCCTCGGCTATCTCCTGGCGAACCCGCCGGTGGGCGACGAGAGCGCCACCGAGCGGTTCTTCGGTCGCACGCACGCCCCGACGGTGCAGGCGTCGCCTGCTGCAAGAAGCGCTCGGTGGCCTCACCGTGGCCCGCGGCCGCTCCTTCAAGGTCGACGTGACCGTCGAGGGTGAGGGCGTCGTGGCCGGGGATCTGGCGCTGCACATCGACGAGGCGACCGCCGAACGTCGCGCCGAACTTCGGGCCGGTTCGCGGGAGAAGGCCGGCGAGAACGTGGTCACCTGGGTCTACGAGCTCGCCGAGGACACCTGGGATGCGCTGCTGGAGCTTCACCGCAGCCGCAGCATGATCGACAGGCGCGACACCGCTGGCAAGAACGCCACCGAGGTGGAACTTCTCGGCGCAGAACGCGGGCGCGAGGCCCGGCATGAGTTGGCGGCCCTCCAACGACTCACACGCGACCTCGCGGCGGGGCAGGTGATCTTCCGCGGGCGCGTCGACGAGGCTGACGGCGGCGACCTTCGCCCGACGGCGCAGCGCCTGCTCGACGAGCGGCTGGACGAGATGTACCCGCGGTTGGGAGAGTTCACGGCGAATCTGCGGAGCGACGCAGCGATGCACGTGCTGCGCACCACTGACCTCGGGACGCTGCCCGAAGGACTCCGCGAGGACGGCATCGGCCTGGTCGAGGCAACCCCCGACGGCTGGAAGCTCGTCACCGAGCACGGTCCTCTCGCTGCGCTCGTCGGCGAGGTGCAGCGGCGGGCGTCCTACGGCCACGAGGCCACCGGCGGCTACCTGGCGTCGCACTTCGCCGGGCCGCCGTTCGGCGCCCCCATCGATGTCGTCCGGGCGCTGTGCGCCGCCGCCGTCCGCGCCGGCATGGTCGAAGTGATCTACCGGGGTCAGCGCATGTCCGACGCCGGCGACAGTCGCCTCGACGCGGTGTTCGGCACGATCCCCGCGTTCAGGTCCGCAACCTTCGCGAACCCGACGCACACCGACGTCGCGCTCGAACAACGCACCGACCTTGCCCAGAAGCTCGAAGCCTTCGGAGCGAACGTGGCCGGCCACTCGACGGTGGCGCTGGCCGATGTCGTCCGCCGGACGTTCGCGCCGCACCGGGAGCCGACCATCCGCGTCGCCTCGACCCTGGCGGGGATCGGCGTCACCGTCCCTGAGCCTGTCACGCGCACCCGCGGGATTCTCGACCGCCTGAGTACCGAAGATGATGCGCAAGTCCTCTCGACGGCGCTGGCGACGTGGGCCGACCTAAGCGCGGGCCTGGAAGCCGTCACCACCTTGGTCGGCGTCCTGGCCGAGCACGCCGACGGTCTGCGCGTCGCCCGAAGAGAGGCCAACCGGTCGGTGGACGCATTCCCTGAGGCAGTCCGACAGAAGCATTCCGAACTTCGGGATCTTCTCTCGGACAGCGATCTCGCGACCCACGCCGCGACCGCCACCGCCGCCGCGGAGCACCTCGCTCGCGCTCGCGAGGATGCAGCACAAGCCGCAGCGGACCGCCTCAACGCCGTCTTGGAGGAGATTCGTTCGCGCATCCGATCCGAGTTCAGCGATCTCGACGCCGGCACCCTCGCTGAGGTGTTGGCACAGTTCGACG
>JAPOYG010000705.1 GCA_026706755.1 Acidobacteriota bacterium | reverse complement strand
GAGAGCTACCTGCTCAAGGCGACCAAGCGGCTCAAGATCTTGCCGGTGCTGCTCGCCGAGGAGGCGTACTCGGACGTGGTCCGGGAAGCCCAGGAGATCGTCGAGCTGGCGCTCAAGGGCATGCTGCGACAGGTGGGGGTAGAGCCGCCGCGCTGGCACGACGTCGGCAGCATCCTCCGCGAGCATCGTGGGCGGCTGCCGGATGCCGTCGCCGCCGAAGTGGACGACCTGGCCACCATCTCCGCCCGTCTCCGCAAGGACCGCGAGCTGTCGTTCTACGGCGACATCGACTTCATCCCTACCGAGCACTACACGAAGCAGGACGCGCAACGTGCCCTCGCCGACGCTCGCCGGGTGGTCTCGGTGGCAACGGCGGTAGTCGGATCGGAGTAGGCATGGGAGCCGGACCGACCCGAACGCGGCAACGGACGTGAATCTCCCCATGGACCGGCGCAGGCTCCCCATCGGCATCCAGACGTTCCGGGAGATCCGGGAGGAGGGCTGCGCCGGGGCCTCGATGTCCACGACGCCTGGGGACTGGACGCGGCGCCATCCGGTGGTGCGGCTCCGAGTGATTCCCGGTAGTGTTCCCCGACGTGGCCACCTGCTCGGACATCGGCCGACTGTAGGCTGCCCTCGCGCTGGGTTGCCCATATCCTCGGGCCTGGGTAGTGTGGGCACCGTGGCGACCACGCTAGACAGCCATGACGAGCTTCTCCCGCGGGCCAAGCGACATGCCGGCCGGATCGGTCGCCCGTTGCGTGCCCTCGAATCGCCTGCAACCGGTATCGTGGCGGCAGTCGGCGACCGCGCAGACTCCCAACGCGCCCCGCGGGGGTCCGCCCGGAATCTGCGCCGGTAGGACGGCCGGTGTACGAAGCTGCCGCGAGCGCAGACTCCCAACGCGCCCGCGAGGGCGCGCTACCGCGAGAGCAGGTAGGTCATCTTGACGGCGAGTTGCCGGCTCCGCAATCCGGACCAGCGCTGGATGTGGGGGTCGAGCCTCAGCGGGTCGCCATCGAGGCGGAGCTCGTCGTAGGCGACGTAGATGTCGCTGCCGGGGCTGTAGATCCAGTTGAAGCGGACGCTGTGGCTCAGCTCGCTCGTGGTCGAGTTGTACTGCGACAGCGTGCGCAGCGTCATGCGCGGCGAGATGGTGAAGTCGACTCGCAGCGAAGCGAGGTCGGCGACGAAGGCGCCCCCGGGGAGCACGACGTCGCTGCGGTTGAAGAGCGCCTCCGCGGCCAGGCGGCTCGTCGCGCGCAGGCCCAGCGTCGCCTGCACGTCGGTCCGCGTGCCCCCGAAGAAGGTCTGCGGCGAGTAGCGGGCCTGGCCGTACAGCCGCCGCGACGGGTCGGAGCGGTAGGAGAAGACCCACTCGCCGAAGCGGTAGGTGCCGGCGGGGATGGTGACTTCGGGACGGATGTGAAACGGGAAGTCGAGCTGCTCGAAGTGATCGTTGTAGTAGATCGTCACCCCGGAGCCGTCCTCGAAGTAGGTCCCGACCATGTTGTGGATGCGGCGCGTCAGGAGCCGGTTGTGAACATCCGTCGTGTAGGTGATGTTCCACATCGGGTCGAACATGCGGATGTTCCAGCGGCCGGGGCGCGGATTCCACTCGCCGTGGAACTTCGACGTCCGGATCCCGACGCGGGGCACGAAGCCGACCTCCGGGTTGAAGTCGTCCTGCAGCTCGGCGAACTCGCTGTAGACGTGCCAGCCCGGACTGAGCCACGTCCCGCGGACGTAGCCTGCCATGTCGCCCCCTCCCGCCCCGACGCTCGCAGCCGCCGGGTTCCTCCGGCGGGCGGCCAGCGCCTCGGGCGTCGACTCGGTCTTGGCGAGGAACGCGGTCATCGTCAGGTTGCGGTGCACGGCCAGCGTCGTGTCCGCCGCGAGCGTCCGGTTGTAGTGTCCGCCGTCGACCGCGTCCTTGCTGATGACGATGCCCCCCACCTTGGACCGGTCCAGGATGTCGCGGCTGTAGCGTCCGACGAAGAAGTTCTCCCCGGAGCGGCCGAACGCGGTCTGCGTCGTGATGTTCATCGCAGCGACGTTGTTGCGTCCGGTCTTGCCCGTCAGCCGGGCCCCGCCCACGATCGGGATCGGCTGGCCGGCGTCCGAGAGCCCGACGCGCCGCGTGAAGAAGAGGTCGGCAAGCCGCCCGAAGCCGCTCCCGCGGGCGCCGACGCTGAACATCCCCGCGTTCTCGAGGAAGAAGTCGCGCTTCTCGGGGAAGAAGAGGGGAAAGCGGGTCAGATTGACCTGCTGCTCGTCCACCTCGACCTGCGCGAAGTCGGTGTTCAGGGTGAGGTCGAGGTTGAGTCCCGACGCGACGCCGTACTTGACGTCCAGACCGTAATCGCCGGAACCCGACGCTTCGAGCCCGCCAGCGGCGCGGTCCTGCCGGCCGCCGGCCAGGGCGTACGGCGTCAGGCGCAGGTCGAGACCGCGGCTCACGTCCCGGATGCCCGTCATCGTCCCTGCGAGGCTGACCCGCGTCAGCGTGTATTCCTTCGAGATCGGCGCCCAGAACACCTGCTCGTTCTTGCGCCGGATGTTGCGCATGAAATTGACGCCCCACACCTGCCGCTCGGCGTCGGGGAAGCGCAGCGTTACCATCGGGATGGCGATCTCCGCCACCCAGCCCTCGGCGGTGCGCCGGGCCCGGACGTCCCAGACGCCGTCCCAGTTCACGTTGACGTTGGGGCTGTTCGAGCCCCGGAAGCCGCCCTCGCCTTCCTCGGCCACCTGCTGCTCGAGCTTCGCGCCGAGGGGGCTGGTGACGAACATGTAGCCGGAGCGCCGGTCGCGGAAGGTGTCGAGAATGATCTGGAAGTTGTCCTCGTCGAAGAGCCGCGGCGAGTCGCGGCGCATCTCGG
>JAPOYG010000445.1 GCA_026706755.1 Acidobacteriota bacterium | reverse complement strand
CTTACCGAAAGCAATCTCGACGCCGCGCAACCGGTCGTCCATGCTGCGCACGTCGGTCTCGACGCGTTCCAGACGCCCGCCTAGGTCATCGATCCGGGCGGTCAGGCCGACGCTCACGTCGTCGATCCGGGTGTTCACTCCGGAAATCAATGAAATCATCAGAACGGCAAGGCTCACACCCGTCGTCAGGATCGTCGCGATAATCCCTATCCCGGTGCCGATGATCCACTTCGTCTCGCTGCTCATGCTGCCAGCCTACCACGCCTCTGAACGGCCACCGCGGCCTCACCGTGGCCAATTCCACGCTCGACGCCCGCTCGTCACCGGACACCTGCGGTTGGTCTGGCGCGTGGTGCGGATTCATGTTGTCCGAGGCTCACCGCGCCGCACCCGCTTGCGCCTGCGCAAGCTGTTCGCGAGCGTCCGCCAGCTCCAGTTCCGCGCTCCGGTACGCAACGTCGGCGATGCCCAACGCGCCCTCCAGGCCCTGGACTTCCCGCGTCGCCTCGATGTTCTCCAGGACCTGCCGCTTCGCGAACTGCGCCATCGTCGCGCGGTCCCTGGCCCACCGCTGCTCCCACTCGTCTACGAGCGTCCGTGCGACCTCCTCGTGCGTCTCGGCGATCGTGTCGTACAGCGCTCCGATCGCTTCGAGCCGCGCGGGGATCTTGTTCCCGCAGCTCCGCCTCGCGTTCGAGGCGCGCTTCCTCGACCTGCCGGCGGCGCTCCGCTTGCTGCGCCCGTCGAACCTCTTCCTGCTCGGCGGCGGCTCCCGCGTCCCGTTCCACCGCCTGTTGCGTTCCAACGTCGGGAAGGCGTGGTCAGGTGCCGGCGATAACCCTATCGCGCTACCCTCGAAGTTCATGACGCCGGTGGTCGAGTTCGGCCTGCTCGAGCCCATGGCCCTCGTCGGCCCCGACGGCTCCGGGCCGCTTGTATCCCGCGAAGGCTTGGCGGACAGAGCCCACGCCCCAGCGGTCGATGCCCCGGAGGGCCCCGATGTGGGCGGCGACGGCGGCGATGTTGTCCTCGACCCGCAGCCACCGGTCGCAGGCGAGCACCAGCCCTTCGGGCACCGACTCGAGCTTGAAGTACACGGCCGCCCCCGGATCCTCCGGCGTCCTCTGCCGGGCGTAGGGCAGCCCGTCCCGGCGGACGGCGACGTTCGTCGACACGATCACGTTCGCGGCGCCGAGCAGGCGGCACTCGCGAATCAGGCGGCTCGTGGCGTCGGTCATCGAGAGCTGGTCGTCGACGGCGCGGGCGTTCCTGAACCGGGCCCGCTCCCGGTCGCCGGGCCGCGTTCTCGGCCAGCCGGTCGGCCATGCCAGGGGATAGGGTGTCGGGTTGTTCATGTCGGTCGTTCAGGAGCCGAGGACCTTCTGGCCCTGCTCCCGCAACTGGCCCTGCGGGCCGACGTACCGGTAGAGCGTCACCGGCCTGATGCCGAGCTCGCGGCACAGCTCGGACACCGACGTGTCGCGGTGCGCCATCGCGGCCTGGGCCAGCCGCACCTGGGCCTTCGACAGCGCGAACTTCCTCCCGCCTTTGCGGCCGCGGGCCCGCGCGGCTTCGAGCCCGGCCACGGTCCGCTCGCGGATCAGCTCCCGCTCGAACTCGGCCAGCGCCGCGAAGATGCCGAACACGAGGCGGCCGGCCGCGGTCGTGGTGTCGATCTGCGCCCCGTCGCCGGCGAGCACCCTCAGGCCCACCCCGCGGGCCGACAGGTCCTGCACGGTGTTGACCAGGTGGGCGAGGTTCCGGCCGAGGCGGTCGAGCTTCCAGACGACGAGCACGTCGTCCTTCCGCAGGGCGCGCAGACAGCTGTCGAGCCCCGGCCGGTCGTCGCGGACGCCGGACGCGAGGTCGTGGTAGACGTTGACCTCGTCGACGCCGGCCGTCTCCAGGGCGTCGCGCTGCAGGTCCAGCGACTGCGAGCCGTCCGCCTTCGAGACGCGGGCGTAGCCGATCAGCATGTGTCGCAAACGGTCGTTTGGGACATCACGGCGCGGACCGCTTCAGGCGGCCGCCTCCGTGTATCTTATGCCATGTCTCATTCAACGTTCTGCATACGTCAAGTGAGAGAGCATGGCACGGAGAACCGTCCTGACCAGCCGGCAGAGGTCGGCCCTGTTCGCCCTGCCGCAGCGCGAGGCGGACCTGCTGCGCCACTACACCCTGAGCGACGAGGACCTGCAGAACATCGGGGCCCGGCGACGCCCCCACAACAAAGCTGGGCTTCGCCCTGCAGCTGTGCGTGCTCCGCCACCCGGGCCGCCTGCTGGCTCCGGGCGAGTTCGTGCCGCCGGCCGTCGTGGATTTCATCGGACGCCAGCTCGACGTGGCCGGGGACGAGCTCGCCGACTACGCGGTCCGATCCGCAACCCGGCACGACCATCTTGCCGAGCTGCGCCGCCTGTACGGATTCCGGTCCTTCTCGGGCGGTGCGGCGCGTGAGCTCGTCGAGCGGCTCCGAGAAGAAGCGGAACAGGCGCAGTCGAACGAGGACCTGGTGCGCAGGTTCGTCGAGGCCTGCCGCGGCACGCGAACCATCCTGCCGGCCACGACGACGATCGAGCGGCTCTGCGCCGACGCGCTGGTCGACGCGGAGCGCCGGATCGAAGCGCGCATCGCCGAGCGGGTCCCGCCCGGGCTTCGGCGCGACCTCGAGCATCTGCTCGAAGAGACGGCCGACGCCGGCGTGACGCGGTTCGTCTGGCTCCGGCAGTTCGAGCCGGGCGGCAATTCCGCCGACGCCAACCGGCTGCTGGACCGCCTTGAGCACGTCCAGCGCCTCGATGTTCCGGAAGGCCTCTTCCACGAGATCCCTCCGCATCGGATCACGCGGCTGCGCCGGCAGGGGGAGCGCTACTTCGCCGACGG
>JAPOYG010000374.1 GCA_026706755.1 Acidobacteriota bacterium | reverse complement strand
GCCGCCGGGCAGGTGCCTGAGTGGAGCGACAGCGTTCGGATCCGCACCGCGCAGGGGCTGCTCTCGACGCTGCGGGACTTCGGGATCCTCGCGGGCGTTGCCAAGGGGCACCGCAAGGAGATCGCTCCACCCGCGATGACGCCCCGCGGCTTCGCTTACGTGGCATGGCGGGAGCACGAGCAGGGGGCGTCGTCGCGGGCTCTCGCGAATGGCGGCGTCTGGCAGCGTTGGCTCCTGGACGACTCGGCAGTGGAGGACTTGTTCGTCCGGTCGGCTCGCCTGGGGGTTCTGCGCTTCTCTCGCGCCGGCTCTGCGGTGCGCCTCGACTGGTTGGTGGGACGGCTGGAGGAGGTCACCGGTGCGGCCGCATGAGTGCAGAGAATCTCGGCGCGCAGTCAACAGGCCGATGAGCTGGCGGGAGGTCACCGGTGCCGTTGCGTGAGGAGTTGCGCCGGATCGGTGAGCGCATCGAGGCGCACTTCGCGGCCGGGGGTGATCCGCCGTTCGTGCTGTACCAGTATCGCCCGCAGCAGGAGTGGGATGTTCGGCGCGACCTGGGGGAACTGCGGCGTTGGCTGGAGTCGCCACCGCGGCGGATCGCCTGCGCGGCGGTGTCGCTGGCGGGCCTGTTCTGGGCGGCGGTGGACGATTCCGGCTACTTCGACGAGTTGGTCGACTTGGAGCGCCGGGCACGGGCGGCGAACGACGGGGAGGCGGTTCGCGAAGTATCCGCCGCGGTCGGGGAGATCCTCCGCGAGCCGCCGCCGCTCACGGATCGCGTGGTGGAGCAGGTCGAGGGCTGCAACGAGCGAACCGCGGTGTTCCTGTACCGGGCCGGGGCGCTCTATCCCGCGTATCGCACCTCCACGCTGCTCGACGACTTGCGCGGTCGACTGTCCCGACCGGTCACCCTGCTATATCCGGGCACGCGGATCGGTGAGTACGGTCTGCGGTTCATGGGCCGAGCCGAGCCTGCCTACGGCTACCGGGCGCTGATCGTGCCGCGGGAGACGCAGGCGTGAGGATCGAAGAACTCTTCCGGCGCGACATCCGCCGAACCATCGAGGAGGTCGTCGAGGTCGATGACGCCGACGAGGCCACCATCGCCAACGAACTCGAGGAGTACGTCGCCACCGAGCACATCCTCGAGGAGTTCGAGACGGTGCTCGAGGCCTACCAGGAGTCGATCCTCAGCCCGAACGAGACCTGCACAGTGTGGGTGTCGGGGTTCTTCGGTTCGGGCAAGTCGAGTTGGGCGAAGATCCTCGGCTATCTCCTGGCGAACCCGCCGGTGGGCGACGAGAGCGCCACCGAGCGGTTCTTCGGTCGCACGCACGCCCCGGCGGTGCAGGCGTCGCCTGCTGCAAGAAGCGCTCGGCGGCCTCACCGTGGCCCGCGGCCGCTCCTTCAAGGTCGACGTGACCGTCAAGGGTGAGGGCGTCGTGGCCGGGGATCTGGCGCTGCACATCGAGGAGGCGACCGCCGAACGTCGCACCGAACTCCGGGCCGGTTCGCGGGAGAAGGCCGGCGAGAACGTCGTGACCTGGGTCTACGAACTCGCCGACGACACCTGGGATGCGCTGCGGGAGCTTCACCGCAGCCGCAGCATGATCGAAAGGCGCGACACCGCCGGCAAGAACGCCACCGAGGTGGAACTTCTCGGCGCAGAACGCGGGCGCGAGGCCCACCACGAGTCGGCGGCCCTCTAACGGCTCGCACGCGACCTCGCGGCGGGGCAGGTGATCTTCCGCGGGCGCGTCGACGAGGCCGACGGCGGCGACCTTCGCCCGACGGCGCAGCGCCTGCTCGACGAGCGGCTGGAGGAGATGTACCCGCGGCTGGGAGAGTTCACGGCGAACCTGCGGCGCGACGACGTGATGCACGTGCTGCGCACCACCGACCTCGGGACGCTCCCCGAGGGGCTCCGCGAGGACGGCATCGGCCTGGTCGAGGCAACCCCCGACGGTTGGGTGCTCGTCACCGAGCACGGTCCCCTCGCCGCGCTCGTCGGCGAGGTGCAGAGGCGGGCGTCCTACGGCCACGAGGCCACCGGCGGCTACCTGGCGTCGCACTTCGCCGGTCCACCGTTCGGCGCCCCCATCGAGGTCACCCAGGCGCTCTGCGCCGCCGCCGTGCGCGCTGGCATGGTCGAAGTGATCCACCAGGGTCAGCGCATCTCCGACGCAGGCGACCGTCGCCTCGACGGGGTGTTCGGCACGATCCCCGCGTTCAGGTCCGCGACCTTCGCCAACCCGACGCACACCGACATTCCGCTCGAACAGCGCACCGACCTCGCCCGGAAGCTCGAAGCCTTCGGAGCGAGCGTGACCGGCCACTCGACGGCGGCGCTGGCCGATGTCCTCCGCCGGACGTTCGCGCCGCACCGGGAGCCGACCATCCGCGTCGCCTCGACCCTGGCGGGGATCGGCGTCACCGTCCCCGAGCCTGTCACGCGCACCCGCGGGATTCTCGACCGCCTGAGCGCCGAGGGTGATACCGAAGTCCTCACGACGGCGCTGGCGACGTGGGCCGACCTGAGCGCGGGCCTGGAGGCCGTCACCACCCTGGACGGCGTCCTGGCCGAGCACGCCGACGGTCTACGCGTCGCCCGCAGAGAGGCCAACCGGCCCGTGGATGCATTCCCTGAGGCAGTCCGGCACAAGCATTCCGAACTGGAGGATCTGCTCTCGGACAGCGATCTCGCGACCCACGCCGCGACCGCCATCGCCGTCGCGGAGCACCTCGCCCGCGCTCGCGAGGATGCGGCGCAAGCCGCCGCGGTCCGCCTCAACGACGTCTTGGAGGAGATTCGTTCGCGCATCCGATCTGAGTTCAGCGATCTCGACGCCGGCACCCTCGCTGAGGTGTTGGCACAGTTCGACG
>JAPOYG010000126.1 GCA_026706755.1 Acidobacteriota bacterium | reverse complement strand
GCATGCTGGTCATCCACAAGGTGTCGCTCATCCAGCCGCTGCCGGAGAGCTACCTCGGGCGCATCGCGGCCACGGGCGGCGTGGAGGACGTGAGCCACATGACCTGGTTCGGCGGCATCTACCAGGACCCGCGCAACTTCTTCGCCCAGTTCGCGGTCGACGCGGAGAGCTACCTCCGGATCTACCCGGAGCTGGGGCTGACCGACGAGGAGAAGCGGCGCTGGCTGGCGAACCGGACCGGGGCCGTCGTCGATCGGGCCACCGCGGACCGCTTCGGCTGGTCGGTGGGCGACCGCATCCCGTTGCAGGGGACCATCTGGCGCACGCGGAACGGCCCGACCTGGGAGTTCACCATCGACGGGATCATCGAGGAGACGACCGGCGGCGCCGCGCAGTTCCTGTTCCACTACGAGTACCTCGCCGAGGCCAACATCAACGGCCGCGGCTTCGTCGGCCAGTACGTCATCCAGGTGGACGACCCCGGGCGCTCGGCCGAGATCGCGGCCGCCATCGACGGCCGTTTCGCCAACTCGCCGGCCGAGACCCGCACGACGACCGAGCAGGCCTTCGCGCAGAGCATGGCGGACCAGCTCGGCAACATCGGGGCGATGCTGACCGCCATCCTGGGCGCGGTGTTCTTCACGCTGCTGCTCATCACGACCAACACGATGGCCCAGGCCATCCGCGAGCGGACCAGCGAGCTGGCGGTGCTGAAGACGCTCGGCTTCACGAACGGCCGCGTCCTGGCGCTGGTGCTGTTCGAGGCGGGCCTGCTGGCCGTCGTCGGGGGTGCGACGGGCCTCGGCCTGGTCGCGCTGGTCATCAGCGGGGGCGACCCGACGGGCGGCTTCCTGCCCGCGTTCTTCATGCCGACCCGCGACCTGGCCATCGGCGCCGGCCTCGTCATCGCGCTGGGCGCGATCTCGGCCACCTGGCCCGGGCTGCAGGCGACCCGGCTGCGCATCGTCGACGGGCTGCGGAGGGGTTGATGGGGAGCCTCAAACGGCTGATCGCGGTCACCGCGCTCTCGCTCCGCACGCTGCCGCAGCGCGCCGGCGCCTCCGCGGTGGCGGTCGTCGGCGTGGCCGGCGTGGTGCTGGTCTTCGTCGCCGTGCTCTCGATCGCCGAGGGCTTCCAGGCCGCGCTGGCCGGCGCGGGCTCGCCCGACACGGCCATCGTCATGCGGGGCGGGAGCGACAGCGAGCTCAGCAGCGCCCTGGCCCTGGCCGACACCCGCATCATCAAGGACGCGGCCGGCGTGCGGCGGGCCGACAGCGGCCCCGTCGCCTCGGCCGAGCTCTTCGTCGTGGTCGACGTCCCGAAGCGGACCACGGGCACCATCGCCAACGTGCCGCTGCGCGGCGTCGAGCTGGCGGCGTTCGGGGTCCGGGAGGAGGTGCGCCTCGTCGAGGGCCGCATGTTCCGGCCCGGCACCAACGAGATCATCGTCGGCCGCATGGCCACCACGCAGTTCCTGGGGCTCGAGCTCGGCTCCGTCCAGCGCTGGGGCGAGAGCACCTGGGAGGTGGTCGGCATCTTCGAGGCCGACGGCACGATCTCCGAATCCGAGATCTGGTGCGACGCGCGCGTGCTGCAGCCCGCCTACCGCCGCGGCGACTCGTTCCAGTCGGTGCTCGCGCGCCTCGAGTCGCCCGACGTCTTCGACCGCTTCCGGTCCACGCTGACCACCGACCCGCGGCTGGACGTCATGGTCGAGCGCGAGGACACCTACTACCAGGGGCAGTCCGAGCTGGTCCACGCGCTCATCACCGGACTCGGCACCGTCATCGCGGTCCTGATGGGCATCGGGGCGGTGTTCGGCGCCGTCAACACGATGTACAACGCGGTCGCCGCCCGCACGCGCGAGATCGCGACGCTGCGCGCGATAGGCTTCAGCGGCTCCTCCGTCGTCGTCTCCGTGCTGCTCGAGTCGGCCCTGCTCAGCGCGATTGGCGGCGTGCTGGGGGGCACGATCGCCTACGCCGCGTTCCACGGCTACCAGACCGCCACGCTCAACTGGCAGACCTTCTCGCAGGTGTCGTTCGCCTTCAACGTCACGCCGGCCCTGCTGGTGCAGGGCGGCCTGTACGCGCTGGCGATGGGCATCCTGGGAGGGCTGTTCCCGGCCATCCGCGCCGCCCGCCTGCCGATCGTCACCGCGCTGCGCGAGCTGTAACCCGGCCGGGCGCCAGACTGAACCGCCGGCGACGATCAGCGAGCCCGGACCGCGGGACGGACGTCGTGGATGAGCCACGCGCCGTCGCGCTGGCGGAGCGCCACGTCGTACGTCCGCTCGCCCCACACCTCGCGGCCGTCGGCCGAGGTCGCCCGCAGCGTCACGGTGGCGTTCGCGAGCAGCAGGCGGAGGTCGACGCTCTCGTCCGCCTCCACGAGCGCGATTCGCAGACCGCCGGCGGGAACGACCAGGGCCGCCGCCGTCGCGGCCAGGGCGTCGCGACCCTCGGCGGGCGGGAAGGGAGACCCGAGGTCGGCGGATGCCTCGGCCGTGAAGAAGGCGGCCAGGCGGGCAGCGCGATCCGCACCCATCGGCCCCGGCGCCCCCGCTTCGACGGCCGCGGTCCGCGCGAGCTCCCGCACCGGCGCGAGGACCTCGCTCTCGTCCGACGCCGGCCACGCCAGCCACATGATGCCTCCGATTGCGGCCGCCGCGCCGATCAGCACGGCCAGGAGCAGCGTTGTGCGTGTCACGGCGGGCTCGGCCCCCTTTCGGCGCGGCGACCTCGAGACTCCCCCTCACCCGGCGGCGTCCCCACGCGAGCCTCCCCGCCACGGTCGGCCCGATCGTCGGACTGCAAGGCCCTCCGCCGGCGGGCGGGCCTACGGCAGCCGCTCGATCGCCTGGCGCACCTCCGCGTTGTCGGGCAGGGTCGGGATGTCGTAGA
>JAPOYG010000298.1 GCA_026706755.1 Acidobacteriota bacterium | reverse complement strand
ACCTTCCGGCCGATCTGGCTCGCGGCCGGCTCTACCTGCCGCAGGAGGATCTGCGGCGCTTCGGCGTGGCGGACCGGGACCTGGCCGGCGGCCTGTCGGAACGGGTCGCCGCGCTGCTCGCTTTCGAATGCCGGCGGGCGCGGTCCTTCTACGCGAAGTCGAAGGCGGCGCTGCCTGCGGACGACGCCCGCCGGCTCGTGGCGGCCGAGATCATGAGCGGCATCTACCTCGCCATCCTCGAACGCATCGAGCGGCGGGGGCACGACGTGTTCCGCGAGGTCGTGCGCGTGCCGCGACCGCGGCGCGCGCTGATCGCGGCGACGGTCTGGGCCCGGGTCATGCTGCGCGGCTCTGCGGCGGCGGTGCCTTGACCCGCGCTCCCGCGCCCCGGGGCGCGCAACGGACGCACGACGTCATCGTCATCGGCGCCGGCTTCGCCGGCCTCAGCGCGGCGGTCGCGCTCGCCGACGCCGGCGCTCGGGTCCTGGTGCTGGAGCGGCGCCCCCGTCTCGGTGGACGGGCGACGTCGTATCGTGACGCCGCCACCGGCGAGTCGGTCGACAACGGCCAGCACGTGCTGTTCGGCTGCTACCGGGAGACGTGGCGCTTCCTGCGGCGCGTCGGGGCGGACCGCGACGTGCGCCTCGCCCCGAGCTTGGCCGTCGAGTCGATCGACGTGGACGGCGAGCGGACCCGGCTGGACTGCCCCCACCTGCCGGCGCCGTTCAGCCTTGCGGCCGGGGTGCTCGAATGGGACCGCGTGCCGGCGTCCGAGCGTTGGGCGGCGCTCCGGATGCTGGGCGCGGTGCGCGCCGAGCGGGCGCGGCTGGGCGCCGGCGGGGCGTGGCGCGCGCGGCTGGGCGCCGGCGCGCCGCGGGAGCCGCGCGACGCCGCCCCCCGCGGAACCGCACGGGCGGACGAGACCGTGCGCGACTGGCTCGTGCGCCTGGGGCAGGGGCCGCGCCTCCGCCACCTGCTGTGGGAGCCGCTCGCTCTCGCCGCGCTCAACCAGCGCCCGGAGCAGGCGGCGGCGCCTCCG
Organism: Acidobacteriota bacterium; assembly: GCA_026706755.1. Classification (GTDB taxonomy): domain Bacteria; phylum Acidobacteriota; class Vicinamibacteria; order Vicinamibacterales; family UBA8438; genus JAGWAJ01. Next base: position 1,868 of record JAPOYG010000298.1, on the reverse strand, counting down.
TTCGCGCGCGTCCTGGCCGAGCTGTGCGGACCGGGGCGCACCGATGCGGCCATCGGCGTCCCGGCCCGGCCCCTCGCCGCGCTATACGCCGAGCCGGCCCGCCGGTTCGTCGAGGCGCGGGGCGGGAGCGTGCGCACGCAGACGCCCGCCACGGTGCGCTTCGACGGAGAGGAGCTCCGCGGGGTCGCGGCCGGCGAGACGCTGCTCCGCGCGGAAGCCGTGATCGCCGCGGTCCCGTGGCACGCGCTCCCGGGCCTGCTGCCCGATCGCCCGGACGCGCTGGCGCCGGTGACCGAGGCGGCGCGCGCCACGCCGGGCTCCCCGATCGTGAGCGTCAACCTCTGGGTGGACCGGCCGCTGCTCGCGAGTCGTTTCGTCGGACTGCCGGGCCGGACGATGCAGTGGGCGTTCGAGACGGCCCCCGGTCATCGGGAAGCCCGCGGTCTCGGAGAGGCCCGCGGCACCGCGGACGGCTGCGGCAGCGGAACCGGTAGCGGGCGCCGACCCGCCGGCGCCCGGCTGACGCTCGTCGCGAGCGGCGCCGACGACGTAGCCCATCTGCCGAATCCGCGCATCGTGGCGCGGGCCGCGGCCGACCTGCGCGACGCGCTGCCCGACCGCGGATGGCGCATCGAGCACGCATCCGTCATTCGCGAGCCGCGGGCGACCTTCTCCCTGGCGCCCGGCCAGCCGCGGCGGCCGGGAACGGAAACGCCGGTCCCCGGCTTGCTGCTGGCCGGCGATTGGATCGACACCGGCCTGCCGGGCACGATCGAAAGCGCCGTCGTCAGCGGGCACCGCGCGGCGGAGGCCGCCTTAGCCCGCCTGGCCTGACCCGAGGGAGGCGCCGACCGCAGACTCCCCGACGCGCCCGCGACGGCGGGTCAGGCGTCTGCGGATTCCCAGCGCGCCGTGAGGGAGGCCCGGGAGTCTGCGCCGCGGACCGGCGACGCACGTACTCCGCGCCCGTGCCGACTCCAGCGCGCCCGTGACGGCGCGCTACCGGGCGGCGGTGTAGAGCCGGCCGCGCCGGTGGTCGCGCAAGGCGTCGCGGGTGCTGGGGAACGCCAGATCGTCCCAGGGGATGGCGTGCGGACCGTACCAGGCGGCCTCGAGCGATTCGTCCGCCGCCTGGAGCCGACCGCCGACGACCGCCGCGGCGTAGACGAGGACGATCGGCGTGGCGCCGGGGTAGGCATAGATGCCGATCAGTCCGTCGATGCGGATCTCGAGGCCGGCCTCCTCGCGCGCCTCCCGGACCGCGGCCACCCCCGGCTCCTCGCCGCGGTCGACGTAGCCGCCCGGGAAGACCCACTTGCCGTAGCCCGGCTCGATCGAGCGGCGGACGAGCGCGATCTCCCCCGCCGCATTCGTGATCACGGTGCCGACGGCCACCTTCGGATCGAGGTAGATGACCCGGCCGCAGCGGTCGCAAACGGGCCGCTCCGGCTCCCCCGCCTTCAGCCGCCGCGGTGCGAGGAGCCCGCCGCACGACGGACAGAAGCGCCACGACTCGTCGTGTGTGTGGGGAGGTGTCACCGGTGTTCCCGGCTGCCGAACGGAGGCCGTCGCGGCGCGCGGGACCGGCGGCGCGCCGGCCCGCCTGCCGTCGCGGACCGTACCGTATAATCCGGCGCCATGTCCATCCTGAAGGTGGCGCGGATGGGAAACCCCGTGCTGCGCCGCAGGATACCGCCCCTGGACCCCGCCGAGATCGCGACGCCGGCCATCCAGCGCCTGATCGACGACATGTTCGAGACGATGCGCGAATATGCGGGCATCGGTCTCGCCGCCCCCCAGGTGCACGAGGACCTGCGGCTCTTCGTCGCCGGCGTCGACGATCCCGACGGCGGCCTGCCGCCGATCGT
>JAPOYG010000356.1 GCA_026706755.1 Acidobacteriota bacterium | reverse complement strand
GGGAGCCCGCGAGGCGAGCCCGTCGCCGGCGGAGGTGGAGGCTCTGCTAGGGTGAAGATGGATCGGCGACCACCGTCCGTCGTTACCGCCTATCGGACCAGCAAGATCGAAAAGTACTGGAGGCAGGCCCATGAAGGTCTCCTATGACCCGAGGACCGATGTCCTGCGCATAGTCCTCCGTGACGATCACGCGATCACGGAGAGCGACGAGGACAAGCCCGGCGTGATTCTCGACTACGACGACAAGGGGAACCTCGTGTCACTCGAGGTCCTGGACGCTTCGGAGCGGGTGAGCGACGCGCGCCGGATTGAATACCAGATGGCAGGGTGAACCCTCAGCGGCACGCCTCGTGGGTCTCGATCGCCCTGGGTGTCGCTCACCGCTCCGACAGGTAGATGCTCTTCAACAGCGCCCGGTACGCCTCGAGGGGCGGCAACCCGAGCTCCGCTCTGCGCGCGTCGACGTTCGCTTCATCCTCGATCGGCTCGAGGGCCGGTTCGCCGTCCATCCACTCGTCGAACGGCCGGGCCTGACTGCCGTACACCTGCGGGCGTCCGTCCCGCACGAGGATGCGGTCGAGCAGCAGCGCGTAGCTCTGCCCCGACACCGTCCCCTCGCCGTACCCGGCCTCGACGAGTGGGAACAGCTCCTTCTGCACGGCATGGGATGCATGCTGCAGCACGAGGAATGCACCCTCGGCTCCGTCCAGTCCGACGAGGTCCGAGCCGGGCCAGCCGTGCTGTTCCACGATCGCCTGCAGTCGAGCGATGTTCCCGGCGTCGACCGACGCCATCCGTGACAGGACCTCCGGGCCGGGCGCGCTCGCGCCATCCCGCGTCGCCGCCAAGGCAGCGTTCCGCACTTCCTGATCGAGCCGCCTCATCTCCAGGAGCTCGCGGCGCAGCGCGAGGTGGCGAATCACGGACACGAAGCCGCCGCGGTCGTCGTCCTCGGCTCGCACATGCAGCAGGAGCCCTCGCTCCGCGTCCGGATCCGGCGGGGCATCGGAGATCCGCACGGCCACGGCGAGGTCGCGAATCCGCTCGGAGGCCGCCACGAGAACGAACAACCCTGGCGCGGGGCGGGCGAAGGAGAACCGTCCCCGCTCACCGGTCAATCCGACCGCAATCGGAGTCTCGTTGCCCGGGCGGAAGAGCAGGACACAGATTTCGCTCGGCCCGTTGAGCTCCAGCGGGCTGCCGGTCACGGCGAGTGCGTTCTGGCCCTCGAGTTGATCGACGACGACCGCGCTGCTGCCGGCAGGCGGCTCGAAGTAGTCGATTGCCTGGCAGCGCAACGGGGCGGGCCCGGCCGGCGCCGTGTCCACCGTCTGGGCGACCACGGGCGCGCAGGCAAGCACGGCGACTGTCAGGACCGCCGACGAAACGGCGACAAGTCTGCGAGTCATCGGCGGGCCTCCCCTGGCGACCTCCTGCTGCGACCCGACCATTGTATCCTTGTGAGATGTAGCGCACGGCGGTGAGACGGAGCGCACGGCAGTGAGGCGGAGGGGGGTAACCCGTGAGGCGGAACGCAATCGACGCGCTCGCAGCGCATCCCGGGCGCGTGGCGGCCTTGTACGGTCTGGTCCTGGCCGTCGCCCAGGTCATCGCCCCGCTGCTCACGGGGGGGACAACGTCGACCACCCGCGCCGCGGCCACCGGCATCAGTGTTTGCCTCGTCTTCTGGGGTGTAGGGAGCCTCCTGAGGCGGCAAAGGGATGCGGCCGCGGAATGGGATCCGACGCGGAGCGGATCAGGCGCGGAGGAACGGAAGGCGATCGACGGGAGGTGAGCGGGCGTGCCCGTCCTAAGCGTCACCGCCCGGCCGCGGCGTCGCCAACCGGACCCGAAGATGGCGTACGATGAAGGACCGGGAAGGTCAACCGTCGTCGCGCTCGGCGACGCGGGGGACGACAGCGACCGCGCCCGTCGATTCGGCGTGATCGGTACGGGGCGCAGGAGTCAGCCATGAACCGTCATTCACGTGTGCACATCGGAATCGGCGCGTTGGTCCTGGCCGCGGGCGTCGCGCTGGCGCCGGCGGCGTGGTCCCAGCCGGCGTCGGCGGAGGACTGGGAGGCGCCGCGGACGGCCTGGGGCGCCCCGGACATCGGGGGCATCTGGAACAGCTCCACCGTGACGCCGCTCCAGCGGCCGGAGTCGCTGGCCGACCAGGCGTTCCTGACGGAGGAGGAAGCGGCGGCCATCGAGCAGCGGGTCGTGGAGGCCAACGCCCGCGCGAACGCACCGAGCGAGGTTCGCACCGAGCTGCTGCCGGTGGGCGGCAACGTCGGGGGCTACAACGCGTTCTGGCTGGACCGGGGGACGACCGTCGTCCCGACGCGCCGGACGTCTCTGGTCGTCGACCCGCCGAACGGGCGGCTGCCGGCGCTCACGCCGGAGGCGGAGGCGCACGTCAACTCCGCGGCGCGGCAACGGCTGAAGGCGATCCGGGAGGGACTGGTGCCGGCCGACTCCCACGAGCAGTTCGACTACGGCGACCGCTGCATCTGGTACCGCGGCGTGCCGTCGCTGCCGACCGCCTACAACAACAACTACCACATCGTGCAGACCGAGGACGTCATCGCCATCCTGCAGGAGCACATCCACGACGTGCGCTTCATCCACCTCGACGGCCGGCCCACGATCAGCGAGGGCATCGCCCAGTTCAGCGGCCATTCGCGGGGACACTGGGAGGGCGACACGCTCGTCGTCGAGACGACCGGCTTCGGCGAGCGGGCCTACCTGTTCTCGTCCGGCCCCGGGGTGCAGGGCGGCATCAACTGGGACCTCAGCCCGGAGCTGCGCGTCGTGGAGCGGTTCACGCGCGTTGCGCCGGGGATACTCGACTACCAGTTCACGCTGACCGATCCCAACGTCTGGACCCGTCCGTGGACCGGCTCGTCGCC
>JAPOYG010000127.1 GCA_026706755.1 Acidobacteriota bacterium | reverse complement strand
ACGGACGCCCGATGCTGATGCCGCCGACGGGGCCGCTCGGGGGCGACGACATCGCCGCCCTCACGAGGTGGGTCGCGATGGGGGCGCCGTGGCCCGAGGCGGCGGCTGCGATCGCCGACCCGCCCGACCCGTCCGCGCCGTTCGATCTGCCGGCGCGCCAGCGCGCCCACTGGGCCTGGCAGCCCGTGCAGGATGCGCCGCCGCCGGACGTCGCCGACGAAGGCTGGCCGGCGACGCCGGTCGACAAGTTCCTCCTGGTGGGGCTCGAGGATGCCGGACTGGCGCCCGCACCCGATGCGGACCGCGCCGCGCTCATCCGCCGCCTGTCGTTCGACCTCCGCGGGCTGCCGCCGACCCCGGCCGAGATCGCGCGCTTCCTCGGCGACGACTCGGCCGCGGCCTATGCCGATCTCGTCGACCGGTTCGTTGCCTCGCCGCACTTCGGCGAGCGCTGGGCCCGGCACTGGATGGACCTGGTGCGCTACAGCGAGTCGCACGGCAGCGAGGGGGATCCCGACATCCCCTATGCCTGGCGCTACCGCGACTACCTGATCCGGGCCTTCAACGGCGACGTTCCCTACGATCAGTTGATCCGCGAGCATCTGGCGGGCGACCTGTTGCCGCAGCCGCGCCTCGACGCCGGCGGGCGGACCAACGAGTCGCAGCTCGGGCCGACCCACTTCCGCCTGGTCGAGCACGGCTTCCAGCCGGTCGACCCGTGGGAGGACCGGGTCAAGTGGACCGACAACCAGGTGGACGTGGCCTCGAAGGCCTTCCTGGGGCTCACCGTGTCGTGCGCGCGCTGCCACGACCACAAGTTCGACGCCATCAGCCAGGCGGACTACTACGCGTTCTTCGGCACGCTGTACGGGGCCCGGCCCACGATGCGGGCGGTCGACGCGCCGGCTGTCCTGGAGACGAACCGGAACGCGCTCGCCGCGCTCAAGGTCGACATCCGCGGCCGGCTGGCCGACGCCTGGAGCGCGGCGGCGGAGGGCGTCGCGGCAGAGCTGTTGGCCGGGCTGGAGCCGGAGGCCGGGGAGGCGGAGGACGCGGCGGCAGGGAACGCGGCCGGGGCGGCGGCGGGCGACGGGGGAGCCGGGAGGCCGGCGCACGTTCCGACCTCCGGCAGCGTCCTCGCCGCGTGGCGGGCGCTGGCCGAGGTCGATCCTGCGGAGTTCCGGGGGGCCTGGCACGAGCTGCGCGCGCACTGGGAGGCCGAGATTCCGGTCCGCGAGCGCTTCAACGCCGAGAGCTTCGAACTGCTGTGGGACCTCGGCGGCCCCGACTACGCCGCGACCATCGGCCACGGGACGGGGCGTACGGACGCGCCGTCGAGGCCGGGCGAGTTCGCCATCGAGCGGCGCGGCGACCGCCTGCTGAACGGCATCTATCCGGCCGGCGCCTACACCCACCTGCTGTCGACGAAGCACCCCGGCGTCATCCAGACGCCCCGCTTCCGGATCGACAGCGACTACCTCAGCTTCCGGGTGCTGGGCGGCGACCTGAGCTTCGTGCAGCTCATCATCGAGAACTACTCGGTCCCGCGGGGCGGCATCTACCACCTGCGTTACAGCCCGAAGACGGACGAGATGACGTGGGCGCAGTGGGACACCGAGTTCTGGAAGGGCTTCACCGCCTACATCGAGTTCGCCACGCAGGACGACGCGACCCGATTCCAGCTCGACCCCGAGGACGCCCGCCTGCGCCACCGGCCGACGCGGCGCGGCGACGGCCGCTCGTTCATCGGGGCCGGCCGCATCGTGGCCCACGACGAGCCGCGGATGCCCAAGGAGACGGTCGTCCCCGTTCTGGCGGTGCTCGGCGGGCTCGCGAGCCCCGCGGCGGCCGGCCCCGGCGTCTCCCTCGCGGCAGTCGGCCCGGGCGGTGACCGCGCGACGCGAAACGAGGCGCCGTCGTCGCGCGAGGATCTCGCACAGTTGATCGGCCGCCGGGCGGGCGCGGCGGTCGCCGCCTGGCGCGACGGACGGCCGACGGAGCTCGACGCGGCGTTCCTCGACGAGCTCGTCCGGGCCGACCTGCTGCCGCGCTCGCTGGAGACCCTGGTCGCCCTACGGGAGCCGGTCGCCGAGTACCGCCGGCTCGAGCGCGCCGTGCCGGTGCCGCGCCGCGCCCCCGGGGTCATCGACGAGGCGGCTCCCGACCAGCCGCTCCTGGTGCGGGGCAGCCACAACAACCCCGGCGACGTCGTGCCGCGTGCCTTCCTGACCGCGGTCGACGGCCGGCCGTACCCCGATCCCGGCCGGGTCCGTCTCCGACTGGCCGAGGCCGTGACCGACCCCGGCAACCCGCTGACCGCCCGCGTCGCCGTCAACCGGGTGTGGCGGCACCTGTTCGGCTACGGCATCGTGCGCACCGTCGACAACCTCGGGCGCCTCGGCGACCCGCCGTCGCACCCGGCGCTTCTCGACCACCTCGCCCGCGGATTCGTCGACGACGGCTACTCGATCAAGGGGCTCGTCCGGCGGCTGGTGCGGAGCCGCGCCTACCGGATGAGCAGCCAGGCCTCGGCCCGCGCCGCCGAGAGTGACCCGACCAACCGCCTGCTGCAGCACGCCAACCTGCGGCGCCTCGACGCGGAGGCGATCCGCGACGCGATGCTCTCGATCTCCGGGCGGCTCGACCCGACGATGTACGGCCCGTCCGTGCCGGTGCACTACGCGGCGCGGCGCGGCCTTACCGAGGGCGACCCCGACAACGGTCCGGTCGACGGCGACGGCCGGCGCAGCATCTACCAGGAGGTCCGGCGCAACGCGCACAACCCCTTCCTGGAGGTCTTCGACCTGCCGAAGCCGGCGACGACGCGCGGGCAGCGGGACACCACGAACGTGCCGGCGCAGTCGCTCGCGCTGCTCAACAGCCCGTTCGTCATCGGGCAGGCGGCCGAGTGGG
>JAPOYG010000619.1 GCA_026706755.1 Acidobacteriota bacterium | reverse complement strand
AGCTCGGTCGGACGTTGCATCGGCGTCAGCGTCCGGGCGTCGTAGGTGCCGGACAGGTCCGGACGACCGCTCGGCGTCCGCGGAATGTCGTCGGTCTGTGCCGCCGCGATCGGCGCCAGGCAAAGGACCGCGAGCCCCCCAACACCGGTCGCTACTCGACTGCGCATGTGACCCTCCCCAAAGGCGTAACCGTGGACATCCTGGCCGGGCTGGACACACCCCGCTAACCACGTTCACGACGCCACGTCCCAATCCCCCGACAGGCGGATCGGTCCCCCGTCTCACGTCGATATACGGCCCGACCGAAGACGTCTGTTGTCGAGCATGCCCGTCCTGCCCGGCCGAGGTCAAGGCCCGATGCAGGTATCGAAAGGCGTCGGGCGGGGTCGTCAGGCGCGTCTTCCGGACGGGGCGCCCCAGCGAGGAGGGCCACCGCCGACGCGCGGGCCAAGCTCGCAGCTTGACACATGGTATAACACTCGCGTTATATTCAGCCCGTGGGGTGGGCTGTTGAGAGTTACCAGACAGAGGGCGGATCGGACGTCCTCGATGAGTTCGTCGATGGTCTTGACCGTGAAGCACAGGCTGAAGCGATCGCGCTGCTCCAGCTTGTTGAGGCGCGAGGGAATCGGATTAGGCTCCCGCATTCGAGGAGCCTCGGCAAAGGACTCAACGAGTTACGCGGCAAGAAGTCGGGCGTGCGAATGTTCTACGCGTTCCGTCCAGGTCAGCGGGTCGTGGTGCTCGGTGGAATCGTGAAGAAGCAGGCCAGGATTCCGGCCGCTGTCCTTGCTCGGATGCGCGACCGACTGACTGATGTAAGGAAGAACGAGTAGCGAGGTGGCCCAGATGGCAAAGAAGCGTAAAGCGACCAAGCCCTGGCGTGCGTCCATGAATCGTCGGCTCGCGGCAGACGCGGGTCTGCCGGCGATGGTCGAACAGGAACTGCGGGCGATGGAGATCACGCAGGAGCTGGTCCGTATCCGCGAGCGTCAGAAGCTCACGCAGCAGGAGATTGCAGACAAGATGGGCGTCAGTCAGCCCCTCGTCGCACGTCTCGAACGCGGAGAAGCCCCGAACATCAAGCTCGGGACGCTGATCCGGTACGCTGCTGCGGCTGATACGTCGGTCACGGTGTCCTTCGAGCCCATGAAGAGAGCCAGGAAGAAGACGGCAGCGAAGGCTGCGCCCACCGCATAGCCTCGCTTTGGTAGGATGTCTCCGCTTGGGCTGGCCGGGAGAGGAGCGAGCCATGATCGTCACCGGGAGGTCGCTGCCGCGTCGCACGTTCCTGCGCGGAGCGGGGGCCGCGCTCGCGTTGCCCTTCCTCGACGCGATGGTGCCCGCGCTCTCGGCTGCGGCGCGGGCGGCCGCCCCTGCACGCCGGCTCGGCTTCGTCTACGTGCCGAACGGCGTCAACTGGATGCTGTGGACGCCCGCGCAGGCGGGCGCGGGCTTCGAGCTCTCCCCGTCGCTGCTGCCGCTCGCGCCGTTCCGCGACAAGCTGGTGGTGGTCTCGGAGCTGCGCTCGCGGCCGGCCGAGGCGCTGGGGGACGGCAGCGGCGATCACGCGCGCTCGTCCGGGGCGTGGCTGACCGGCGTGCACCCGAAGAAGACCGAAGGCGGCGACTACCGCGCCGGCAAGACGGTCGACCAGTTCGCGGCCGACCGGCTGGGCGCCGACACGCAGTTCCCGTCGCTGCAGCTCGCCATCGACGACGTCGGCATGCTCGGGGGCTGCGAGCCGGGCTACGCCTGCGCCTACCAGAACACGCTGTCGTGGCGCACGCCGACGACGCCGATGCCGATGCTGACCAATCCGCGGGTGGTCTTCGAGCGCCTGCTCGGCGGCGACGCGCGGACCCCCGAGGAGCGCCGCGCGCTCGCCGAGGCGCAGGCCAGCATCCTCGACTCCCTCCTGCAGGAGACGCACCGTCTGCGGCGGCGGCTGGGCGGAGCGGACCGCCTCCGGCTGGACGGTTACCTGTCCGGCATCCGCGAGCTCGAGGAGCGTCTCGCGAAGCTCGAGCGGCAGGGCGACCTGGCGCTCTCGCCGGCGGATCTCCCGGCCGGGATACCGGACTCGTTCGACGAGCACGTGAAGCTGATGTTCGACCTGCAGGTGCTGGCCTACCAGGCCGACCTCAGCCGCGTGACCACGTTCCTGCTGTCGCGCGAGGCGACGCAGCGGACCTACGGCGCGCTCGGCATCGCCGACCCGCACCATGGGCTGTCGCATCACGCCTACGATCCGGTGAAGCTTGCGAAGCTGGCGCGGATCGACACCTACCACGTCTCCCTGTTCGCCTACTACCTGGACCGGCTGAGCGCGGTCGAGGACGGCGACGGGTCGCTGCTGGACCACATGCTGATCCTGTACGGCTCGTGCATGTGCGACGGCCAGATCCACAGCCACTCGAAGCTCCCGACGCTGGTGGCGGGGGGAGGCGGGGGCCACGTGCGCGGCGGACGCCACATCGTTTGCGCCGAGGACACCCCGCTCACCAACCTGCAGCTCAGCCTGCTGGAGAAGGTCGACGTCGAGCTCGACCGCTTCGGCGACAGCACCGGCCGGGTGGCGGACCTGTAGCGGCCGCCGGGGAGGGGACGTGCGCGCACGGTTCGGCGACAGCACCGGCCGGGTGGTGGGCCTGCGGCGGCCGCGGGGAGTGGACATGCGGGCGCGCACCTGGCTGCGACTGCGGTTCGTCGTCCTGTTGGCGGCCCTGAGCCTGGGCTCCGCGGGCAGCGTCGCCACTGGCGTGGCTGGCAGTGTTGCGGGGACTGTAGCGGGCGGCGTCGCGGGCACGGAGCGCGACGCGCCGGTGGCGCAGGCGGCCGAGGAGCGCGACGGTGCGCGCCTGCGGGCGCTCGTCGCGCAGGGGGCCGACGTCAACGCCCCCGCGCCCGACGGC
>JAPOYG010000455.1 GCA_026706755.1 Acidobacteriota bacterium | reverse complement strand
CGTCGTACTCCAGGATCATGCGCAGCGAGTCGCGGATGGCGGCCTCGTCGTCGATGACCAGGATCGTCTGCTTCACGGCTCGTCCTCGGTCCCTGCGCCCACGCCCTCGAGCAGCGCCTGCAGACCGGCCTCGTCCAGCACCTCGATCGCCAGCGCCCGGGCCTTCTCCAGCTTCGAGCCGGGGGTCTCCCCCGCCACGACGTAGTCGGTCTTGCGGCTGACGGAACCACTGACCCTCCCGCCCGCCGCCTGGATGCGCTCCCTGGCCTCGTCCCGCGTCATGACGGGCAGCGTGCCCGTCAGGACGAACGTCTTGCCGCGGACCGGGCTCGGCTTGTCCGCCGGTGCGACCGGCGGCTCCTCCGTCACCGGATTGACACCGCACGCCCTGAGCCGCGCGATGAGCTCCCGGTTACGCGGCGCCGTGAAGAACGTCCGGATCGACTCGGCGATGCGAGGCCCGACCCCTTCAACACTCTCCAGCGCCTCGGGCGACGCGGCCGCCAGGCCGTCCAGGCTCCGAAAGCGCTCGGCAAGCAGCTCCGCCGTCCGCGCCCCGACGTGGCGGATGCCGAGACCGTACACCAGCCGGGCGAGGGACGCCCGCTTCGAACGCTCGAGACCGGCGACGACGCGGGCCGCGGCCTTTTCCCCGAGCCGCGTCGGGCTCACCTTGGTGACCTTGGTCAGGCCAGCCAGGTCCTCGACCCCGAGCTCGTACAGGTCCGCGAAATCCCCCACGCGACCCTCGTCGATCAGTTTCTCGACCAGCCACTCTCCGAGCCCGTCGACGTCCATTGCGGTCCTCTGCGCGTAGTGGAGGATCGACTCCCGCAGCCGCGCGGGGCAACTCACGCTGACGCAGCGCACTACGACCTCCCCCTCCTCGCGCACGACGGGAGAGGCACAGACCGGACAGGACGCCGGCATCCGGAACGGGCACCGGTCCGCCCCTTCGGCCACCACCCGGACCACCTTCGGAATGACGTCGCCGCTCCGCTCGACGAGCACCCGGTCGCCGATCCGGAGTCCGAGGCGCTCGATCTCGTCGGCGTTGTGAAGCGTCGCCCGCGATACCGTCACGCCGCTGATCTCGACCGGCCTCAGCAGCGCGCGGGGGGTGACGGCGCCGGTCCGGCCGACGTGCACATCGATGCCCTCGACGACCGTCTGCGCCTGCCGGGCCGCGGGCTTCGTTGCGATCGCCCACCGCGGCGACTTCGCGGTGGCTCCGAGCCGCCGCCACAACGGCGTCGAGTCCAACTTGAAGACGACGCCGTCGATCTCGTAGGGCAGCGCCTCGCGGCGGCCCATGCACTTGTCCCGGAACGCCACCACCTCGTCGAGGCCGCGGAGCCGCGCGCGGAGGCGGTTCACCTTGAAGCGGACCGCCTCGAGCGCATCCAGCGACGCCCAGTGCGAGTCGTACAACGGGTCGCCGTCCGCACCCAGGAGCATGTACGGATAGAAGTCGAGCCTGCGCGACGCGGTGACCGACGCGTCCAGCATGCGGAGCGTGCCGGCGGCGGCGTTCCGCGGATTCGCGAACGTCGGCTTGCCGTCGGCCTGCTGCCGCGCGTTCATTCGCGCGAACGCACCCTTCGGCATCACGACCTCGCCGCGCACCTCGAAGTCGGAGGGCAGTCCCGCGCTCCGAAGCTCCGCTGCCGGAATCGCCAGCGGTAACGAGCGCAGCGTCCTGGCATTCGGAGTGATGACGTCGCCGTGGGCGCCGTCCCCGCGCGTCAAGGCAATGACGATCCGTCCCGCCTCGTAGCGCACCGCCATCGACACACCGTCTAGCTTCGGCTCGCCGACGTAGTCGAGCGCCTCGACAGAAAGCGCTTCGCGCGCCCGCCGGTCGAAGTCCCGGAGCTCGGCGTCGTTGAAGGCGTTCTCGAGACTGAGCATGGCGGAGGAATGCGCGCCCTTCTCCACGCCGTCGCGGGGCGCTCCCCCGACGCGTTGCGATGGGGAGTCGGGAGTCACGAGATCCGGGTGCTCCGCCTCGAGCTGCTCGAGCTCCCGGAGCAGGGCGTCGAACTCGCCGTCGCCGATCTCCGGATCGTCGAGCACGTAGTAGCGGTGCTCGTGGTGCGTGATCTGCTGCCGGAGCTCGTCCGCCCTCCGGCGGGCGTCGTCCGGTGCCGGGCTCGGGGGGAGGTCGGCGGGCATCGCCGCCCGTCAACGGTCGCGGGCGAGCACGTAGTCCGGCAGGGCCAGCAGGGCGTCGCGCTCGGCCGAGGGAGGGAAGGCGTTCAGGTAGCCCTTCGCGGCCGACGCGTACTCGACCGCCTTGCCGTAGGCGTAGTCGATGGCCCGGTGCTCCCGGAGCAGCGCCGAGAGCTCACGCCAAGACTCCACGGAGATCGTGCGGTCGTTGACGGCCGAGCGGATCAGCTCCCCGGCGCGCCCGTTGCCCCCGGTGCGCCGCAGCAGATGAATCGCGGCCAGCGTGACCTTGCCTTCTCGCAGATCGCCGCCGACCGGCTTGCCCAGGGCGGCGCGATCCGCCGTGAAGTCGAGCAGGTCGTCGACGAGCTGGAACGCGATGCCGAGGTTGAAGCCGTACTCGCGCAGAGCCTGTTGCCGCTCGCGGTCGCCCGTCCCGAGCCGGCCCCCGATCTCGGCCGCGCCGCCGAACAGGTAGGCCGTCTTGCGCCGGATGATCTCGAAGTGCTCGTCCTCGGAGATGTCGGCATCCCCGGCCTTGGTGAGCTGGTACAACTCGCCTTCGATCATGCGCAGGGTCACGTCGCACAGCAGGCGCACGATGTCGATCGAGTCGTGCGTCAGCGCCATCCCCATCGACTTGATGTACAGGTAATCGCCGAGGAGGACGGTGATGTCGCTGCCCCACCTCGAATGGACCGCCATGCGCCCGCGGCGTTCCTCGGCGTCGTCGATGATGTCGTCG
>JAPOYG010000618.1 GCA_026706755.1 Acidobacteriota bacterium | reverse complement strand
GGGCGCCTCGCGTCGGGCGGGCGACGAAACGACGCGGCGGCGGTAGAATGGCGGCATGTCAACCGTGGCGCGCTGGTCGGCCGTCCTGGTCGCGGCCGTTCTCGTGTCCGGGGCCTCGCATCAGGGCCGGGCCCCGCGCGCGAGCGCGGCCGCCCAGGAGGACGGCGCCGGCACCTTCGACCGCCACTTCGTCGATCGGACGATGCGCGTCGACTACTTCCACAGCGGGGGGCGCGGAACGGAGATCGTCGCGCTCGACCAGGTGGTCTCCGACGGGCCGTGGGCCGGCAGCCGCACCCGCCTCGTCGACGACCTCAACCTGGGCAAGTACCTCTTCGAGGTCATCGACCGCCGCACGAACCGGGTGATCTACTCGCGCGGCTTCGCCTCCATCTACGGCGAGTGGGAGACGACGGCCGAGTCGCGCGAGCGGCACCGGACGTTCCACGAGTCGCTCCGCTTCCCCTGGCCGCGGCGCCCGGTGCAGGTCGTGCTCAAGGTGCGCGACGCGGAACAGAGCTTCCACGAGATCTGGTCCACGGTCGTCGATCCCGACTCCCGTTTCGTCAACCCCGCGGATCGGGCGCCGATGGGCGAGGTCTGGCCGCTGTTCGAGAACGGGCCGCCGTCGGAGAAGGTCGACCTCCTCATTCTCGGCGAGGGCTACACGGCGGACGAGCTCGACAAGTTCCGCCGCGACGCGCGGCGGCTGACCGAGGCGCTCTTCGAGGAGGAGCCGTTCCGCAGCCGGCGCGGCGACTTCAACGTCTGGGGGATCGACCTCCCGTCGGCCGAGTCCGGCGTCTCGCGGCCGCGCGCCGGCCAGTTCCGGCGCACGCCGCTCTCGGCGGAGTACAACATCTTCGACTCCGAGCGCTACCTCCTGACCTACGACAACCGCACCCTGCGCGACGCCGCGTCGGCTGCCCCCTACGAGTTCATCGAGATCCTCGTCAACGAGGCGCAGTACGGCGGCGGCGGCATCTTCAACTTCCAGGCCACAGCGGCGGCCGACACCGGCTTCGCCGAGTACGTGTTCATCCACGAGTTCGGGCACCATTTCGCGGGGCTCGCCGACGAGTACTACACGTCCGACGTGGCCTACGAGACGGGCGCCGCGTACCACCCGGAGCCGTGGGAGCCGAACGTCACCGCCCTGCACGACCCGGAGCGGCTCAAGTGGGCGGACCTGGTCGAGGCGGACACTCCGCTGCCGACGCCCTGGGACAAGCAGACGTTCGAGGCGGGGAGCTCGGCGGCGCAGCGGCAGCGGGGCGAGCTGCGGGCGGCGGGGGCGCCGGAGACCCGCATGGACGAGCTCTTCACGGCGCAGATGGAGCTCGAGACGGCGCTGCTCGGCGGTATGGCCCACGCCGGCAAGGTGGGCGCGTTCGAGGGGGCGTCGTACGAGCCGACCGGCCTCTATCGCCCGGAGGTCGACTGCATCATGTTCACGCGCAACCCGGTGGGGTTCTGCCGCGTCTGCCGGCGGGCCATCTCGCGCGTGATCGATCAGTACTCCCGGCCGTAGCCGGGACGCCCCGCGGGCCGGAAGCGCGCCCGTGGGGCGGGAGCAGGGCCGCAGCAGGCCGGCAGGAACAGACGGTGGACGCACAGATACTCCTGGCGCTCGAACGCATCGTTGGCTCCGACGGCGTAGTGCGCGACGAAGGCGAGCTGCTGACCTACGAGACCGACGGGCTCGTGAAGCTGCGCGCGAAGCCGGGCGTCGCGGTGCTGCCGACGTCCGCGGACCAGGTGCAGCGGGTGGTGCGCCTCTGCCACGAGCACGGCGTGCCGTTCGTGGCGCGCGGCCAGGGGACGGGGCTCTCCGGGGGCGCCATGCCGCACCCCGACGGCGTCCTGATCGTGATGACGCGGATGAACCGCATTCTCGACGTCGACCTCCCCAACCGGCGCATCACGGTCGAGCCGGGGGTCATGAACCTCGACGTCAGCAAGGCGGTGGCGGCAGCCGGCTACTACTACGCCCCGGACCCGTCGAGCCAGGTCATCTGCTCCATCGGGGGCAACCTCGCGGAGAACTCCGGCGGCGCGCACTGCCTGAAGTACGGCTTCACGGTGCACCACGTGCTCGGGGCGGACGTCGTGCTGCCGGACGGCGAGCTGGTCCACCTCGGCGGTCCGGCCCTCGACGCGCCGGGCCTCGACCTGCTCGGGGTCCTGGTCGGATCGGAAGGGACGCTGGCCGTGGCGACCCGGGTGACGCTGAACCTGCTGCGCAAGCCGGCCGCGGTCAAGACCCTGCTCGCCGCGTTCGACTCGACGGAGGCCGCCGGGAACGCCGTGTCGGGGATCATCGGCGCCGGCATCATTCCGGCCGCGGTCGAGATGATGGACCGGGTGACCATCGAGGCGGCGGAGGCGGCCGTCCATCCCGACTTCCCGAAGACCGAGGCGATCCTGATCGTCGAGCTCGACGGTGCGGAGGCCGACGTGGCGGCGCTCTTCAGCCGCGTCGAGGAGGTCTGCACCGAGGCCGGCGCCGTGGAGATCCAGATCGCGCGCACCGACGACCAGCGGGCGCGGTTCTGGCAGGGCCGCAAGGCGGCGTTCGCGGCGATGGGCCGCGTCTCGCCGAGCTACTACGTCCAGGACGGCGTGATCCCGCGCACCCGCCTGCCCGAGGTGCTCGGCCGCATCCGGGGCCTGTCGGAGCGTTCCGGCCTCAAGATCGGCAACGTCTTTCACGCCGGCGACGGCAACCTCCATCCGCTGGTCTGCTACGACGAGCGGATCGAGGGGCAGGCCGATCTCGCCCAGGAGGTCGCGTCGGAGATCCTGACCTACTGCCTCGACGCCGGCGGCTCCATCACGGGGGAGCACGGCGTCGGCGCCGACAAGGCCGAGCACCTGCCGAAGATGTTCAGCGAGAGCGACCTCGACACGATGCAGCTCGTCCG
>JAPOYG010000025.1 GCA_026706755.1 Acidobacteriota bacterium | reverse complement strand
GTCGCCTCCGTCCTGCCGATGTTCCACGTGGGCGGACTCAACATCCAGACGATCCCCTGCCTCTTCGCCGGTGGCACCGTCGTGCTGGCGGAGCGCTTCCACCCTGAGGGTCTCCTCGAGATCATGCGGCTGCACCGACCGACGCACCTGCTGCTGGTGCCCGCGGCCATGTCCGCTCTCCTCGGAGCACCGTCTCTGGAAGCCCGGGACCTGGCCTCACTCGAGGCTCTGAACTGCGGGTCATCGGTCGTCCCCGAGGATCTCATCCGACGCTTCAATGCGCTCGATGTTCGCGTCGTGCAGGTCTACGGCGCCACCGAGACAGGACCGACGGCAATCGTCCTCGACTACGCCGACGCCGACCGGATCGGTTCGTGCGGCAAGCCCGCTCTGCACTGCCAGCTTCGCATCGTGGACTCCGGCGGAGTGGACGTCGCGCCCGGCGAGACGGGGGAACTGTGGCTGCGCGGACCGAACCTCTTCACCCACTATTGGAGGCGTCCGCAGGAGACCGAGAACGCCTTCACCGATGGCTGGTACGCCACCGGGGACCTGGGTCATGCCGACGAGGACGGTCTCGTCTACATCTCCGGCCGTCGGCGCGAGCTGATCATCTCCGGCGGTGAGAACGTCTACCCGGCGGAGGTCGAGCGGGTGGTCGAGGACCACCGGGCGGTGGCGGAGGTGGCCGTCGTGGGACGGTCCGATCCGCGTTGGGGCGAGGTGCCGGTGGCGTTCGTGGTGCCGTCCCGCGGCGCCCCGATCGACGCCGAGTCGCTGGACCGGTGGTGTGAGAACCAACTTGCTGGGTACAAGCGGCCGAGGGAGTGGGTCTTCGTTGCGGACCTGCCTCGCACCGCGCTCGGCAAGGTCCAGAAGCACATGTTGCCGACAGATATGGCACCATGTGTGGGCAAATGTTGACAAACCGACACGGGGGCTGAAATGACAACGTCCAACAGCGATGCCATCTTCTCCGCGCTGGCGGATCCCACACGGCGGGCCATCCTCAGCCTGATCGGTGAGCACGAGGAGCTCACCGCCGGCGAGATAGCGGCCCAGTTCGACGCGGTGGGCCGCACCGCAGTGTCCTCGCATCTCCGCATCCTCCGCCTCGCCGGTCTGATCGCCGAGCGCCGCGAGGGGCGGTTCCGGCACTATTCGGTGACGTCCTCCCCCGCTGACGCGGTGGTGGCGTTCCTGACCTCCGTGTACCAGAACTCTCTCGATCAACTCGCCTCGGCCGTGCAGGATGCGTCGAATGTGGGCGGCGCCGCCTCCGGAGAAGTCGGCGAACGGAGCGCATAGCGCCGGTGCCATGGCTGAACTAGTCCTGAACAACGAGGTGCGGCTGGACGCCTGTCCCAGTGAGTTGTTCGCGCTCTTCGGGACGGGCGATTCTTCCCTGGGATGGCTCTTCGGGAGCGAGGCGGCGGCGCTCCGGCCCGGCTCGCTAGTGCGGTTGACGCTGCCGCTGGGAGGGCCGGCCCGCTCGACGGGCACAGCACGCGTTCTCTCCTACCGGCCGAACCGGCGCATCGATCTGGCGCACGAATCTCCCTGGTCGGGCCGTGTGGTGTGCCGCTTCGAACCCACGACGAGCGGAGGGACCCTTCTGCGGGTCCGGATCACGATCGACGACGGTGAGGTTGCCAGGCTCGGGGCCGAACTCGGGCTGCTGAGTCACGTCGACATCAACGTCTGGGAGGTGCCTCTCGGGCTGCTGACGTCTCTCTCGGGGAGCGCCGGGATCCTGGGCCGCTCGACGGTCAACTGCGCCCAGCTGGCGGTGGAGGAGATCAACGCCGACGGGGGAGTCATGGGCCGCGCGGTGCGGCTCTTCGTCGCCGACGACTCCACCGACCCAGGGGTCGGAGCGGTAGCAATGCGCCGTCTGTGCCGGATCCCCGGCCTCGCGGCCATCGTCGGCATGCACTCCTCGGCTACATGTGCGGTGACCGGTCCGATGGCCGTCGCCCAGGGAATCCCGTACTTGTACACCCCCACCAGCGAGCTCACGCTGGCCCATCCGCTGCTGGTGCGGTTCGGTGAGACTCCGCTGGACCAACTTCACCGGGCGCTGCCTCGCATGGCGGCCCAGACCGGCGGCTCACGCTGGTTTCTCGCGGGGAATGACTACTCGTGGCCGCGAGCGATCGGCGCCACGGCGCGATCTGTGATCGAGAGCAGCGGTGGAACAGTCGCCGGTGAGGGTTACCTGCCACTGGGGGCACAGGAGTTCGAGCCCGTGCTGTCGGCCATCGACCGATCCCAGGTCGACCACGTGGTGTCGAGCTTCGTCGGCCAGGACCACGTGCGGTTCGAACGCGACCTCGCCGCGTCCGGGCTGCGCAAGGGGGTCCGCACCTTCGCACCCCTCATGGACGATGCGGTGGTGGAACATCTCGGGGAGTCCGCGGTGGGCACCTGGAACGTCCTCGGCTATTTCGCCGGCCTCGACACCGGCGAGAACCACCAATTCCTGGAGCGCTACTCCGCCCGTTTCGGTATGTGTGCCCCTCCGGTCTCCGCCGCCGCGGAAGGGGTGTACGAGGCGATCCACACCTGGGCTCGCGCCTGCTGTGCCGGCGGGGGAGTGGAGCCCTCGGCGCTCCTGAGCGGGCTGCGCAACGCCTGCTTCCGAGGCCCCCGGCGGTGCGATGCCGGCGGCTCGTTGAAGACGTTGCTGCTGGGGGAGGCCACCCGCTCGGGCGTGCGGGTGCTGGACGAGTTGCCGGCAGCGAGTCGCGCTTCCTGATCACCGCGGCGACGGAACCCGTCGCCGATCCCGACAGTTGCTCCCCTCTCTTCCCTTGTTGGACTTGACCTCGCCGCCACGAGCCGCCAATATGTCAACATCGGCTCACATATAGGAGGCTCCTCATGAGAACAGCATCGCAGCCCGGCGCGCGGCGTCACTGGTGGATCCCGGTTTCGATCCTCGTCTCTTTGGCGCTCGTGGCCGCAGCCTGCGGTGGCGACGACGAAGCCGAGACGACTCCCGTGACCCCTCCGCCCCCGGCAGCCGCCGAGACCGAGGCACCACCGGAGCCGGCCCCGCCCGAGCCGGCACCAGCGCCTGAGCCAGCACCGGCACCCGCCGAGGAGCCAGCCGCACCTCCCGCACCCGAGCCCCCGCCAGCCGACGAGCCGGCACCGGCACCCGAGCCCCCGCCGGCGCCCGCCGAGACCGAGGCGCCACCGGAGCCGGCGGCGCCGTCGGGCGAGCCGGTGCGCATCGGAATCCTGTTCTCCAACAGCGGGCCGGCAGGGATTTTCGGGCAGCCGACGGCGAACATCACCGCATTCATCGAAGAGGACATCAACGCCGCCGGCGGCATCAACGGCCGCCCCGTCGTTACCGTCCTCGCCGACGACGCCACCGATCCCTCAGTGGGGCGTCAGGCGATGGAACAGCTGATCGACTCCGACAACGTGGACGTGGTGCTCGGCACCCACTCGAGTGCGACACGAGAAGCCGCCAAGCCACTCGCGGAGGACGCCGACGTCCTGTACATCTACGCCGCGCTCTACGAGGGCGGCGAGTGCTCACCGGTGATGTTCAACACCGGCGAGGTGCCCAGCCAGCAACTCGCTCCCGTGATCCCGTGGGTCATGGAGCAGACCGGCGGCCGGACCTGGTTCCTGCTCGGCAACGACTACGTGTGGCCCCGCACCAGCTTCCAGTGGGCGCGCCAGTACATCGAGGCGGCAGGAGGCGAAGTGGTCGGCGAGGAGTACGTCCCGCTCGGAACCCAGGACTTCTCATCGGTGGCCCAGCAGGTCGCGGGCTCCGGCGCGGACTTGATCTTCCCTGCACTCGTGGGCGGCGACGCCATCGCCTTCGAGACCCAGGCCGTGGACTTCGGCATCGGCCAGGACGCCATCCCGCGCCTGGCGAACATCTACGAGGAGAACGTCCTGGGCGCGATGGGCCCGGCCGTCACCACCGGCATGTTCGTCACCATGGGCTACTTCAAGGAAGTGGACAACCCCGCCAACACGGCGTTCGTGAGCCGCTACTACGAGCAGTTCGGAGCCGACGCTCCCCCGCACATGACGTTCAGCTCCCACATCTACGACGCAGCGCTGCTCTACGCCGCGGCTGCCAACGCCGCCGGCAGCACCGACACGGCGGCGGTGGCGGCGGCTCTGGAAGGGCTGTCGCTCGCCACGCCCACCGGTGACATCGCCATCACCGACAGCCGCCATCTGGCGCAGCCCATCTATGTCGCCGAGATCCAGTCCGACGGCTCGCAGTTGATCGTCGAATCATTCGAATCCGTCCACCCGGACGAGACCTGCGATCTGCCGTAGCAGCCGCCCCGGCGCCTCTCACGGCGCTTCCGGGCGATCGGTGCGGCCGGTACCCGAGCGGACCGGCCGCACCGATCCGGCTTCTGGAGGCGTCCGCCATCGCGGCGCCTGACCGCTGGACTCGATGAGACCCGGATCGCTCGACAGCCCCCCGACAGGCTGATGGCAACCGTCCGGCAGAGTTCCGGGGACGCCAAGAGATCGACGGGGCGGGCCGACTGGTCATCGTGGCCGACCTACGACGGCGCCGCCGCGGGTCTCGAGAACTTCTGGTACCCCGTCCTGTGGTCGAGCGAGGTCCGGGACTCCCCGGTGGCCCGGCGCGTCTGCGGGCACGACATCATGTTGCAACGCGAGCCGGACGGCAGCGCCTGCGCGCTGCACGACAGGTGTCTGCACCGAGGGGTGCGGCTCAGCCAGGGAACCCAGGAGTTCCCCGGGACGGTCTCCTGTCCCTACCACGGCTGGACGTACCGGCTACGGGACGGCGAACTCGTGGCGGTGATCACCGACGGGCCGGACTCGCCGATGTGCGGCAAGGCCGCCGTGCGCACCTACCCGACGGCCGAGGCGATCGGGCTGGTGTGGGTGTTCGTGGGCGACGGCGATCCGCAC
This sequence comes from Acidobacteriota bacterium, assembly GCA_026706755.1. Lineage (GTDB taxonomy): Bacteria > Acidobacteriota > Vicinamibacteria > Vicinamibacterales > UBA8438 > JAGWAJ01. The sequence goes on along the minus strand of JAPOYG010000025.1, from coordinate 21,656 downwards.
CCCCTCGAGGAGCAACTGCCGGCCGAGTTGGCGGATCCGCCGCCCTATGCGGTCGGCGGCAGGATCGAGGACCGCGACGGCGACTGGCGCCTGTTCGCCGAGAACGGGTTCGACGAGGGCCACGCCAAGTACCTGCACCGCACCTCATGGTGGCGGACCTTCAAAGTGATGCCCACGTGGAACAAGATCCACATCGAGCGCCACGGACGGTGGCTCTACCGGGTCGAGGACGAGCGCCACTGGGAGGCGGACTTCCCCGGTCTCGGCCTCTGGTCCAACAACCGATGGTGGAAGATCAAGCCGAAGCAGCGCCAGGGGTCCATGCTCGGCAACACCGGGGGAGCGAAGCGCAACGACCCCTACATCCTGGCCCAGAGATTCCCCGGCTTCGCCTCACTCACCGTTCCGGGAATGCTGAGAATCGCCTACCCGCAGTTCATCCACTACGAGTTCTACGTCCCGATCGAGGCGGGCCGCACCAAGTACGTCGGTGTCATGGTCCAGTTCAAGGTTGGCCTGGCCAAGTACCTGTTCTACGCCAAGTACCTCACCGGAATCCGCTGGCTGTTCCACGGGCAGTTCTCCGCTCAGGACCACTGGATGGTGGCCGAGACCGACGCCCCGCCCGAGCGGCTCTACCGGCCGGACATCTCACTGATCGAATGGCGTCGACTCGTCGAGGAAGTGGCAGGCGGTGATCGGTCCTGAGCCCCCGGGGCGGACCGTCGACGCCGGCGGCGTGAGCTACCACGTGATCACGCTCGGCAACACCGGGCCGCCGACGGTCTTCCTCCACGGCGGCGGCCCCGGCTGCACAGCGTGGACCGATTTCGGAGCCGTCGCGCCGCTGTTCGCCGCCGACCGAACCTGCCACCTGGTCGACCTGCTGCAATACGGCAAGTCGGAGAAGTGCACCATCCGCGGGCCGATGTGGGACTTCCACGCCCGCACCATCTCGGACCTGCAGAAGGCCCTCGGGGTCGCCCGGGCCGACTTCGTGTGCAACTCCTGGGGCGGATCGATCGCCCTGAACCTGGCCGCCAAGTACCCCGGCCGCGTGCGGTCGCTGGTGGTGACGGGCTCGATGCCGATCTTCCGAGGGCCGCTGGCGCCACTGCCGGAGGGCGGGCGTCGAGGCCGGAGGGCCCGTGACGCCTACTTCGGCAACGAGGGCCCCACCAGGGCCAAGATGCACGCCCTGATGGCCGCCCTCGAGTGGTACGACGCCGACGCCATCCCTGACGAAACGGTGACGCGCCGCTACGAGCAGTCGATCGACCCCGGCGAGATGAGCCTCGCGGCGCGCAGCGACAGCCCCCGAGGCGACTGGCAGGACCTCACGACCGAACTCGGGCTCATCCGCTGTCCGGTTCTGTTCGCCTGGGGCATGTACGACGACTTCCTCACCCCGGACTATCCGCTGATGCTGGCCAGCATGATCGAGCACGGGCAGGTCTACGTGATGGACAAGACGTCGCACCACCTGCAGGAGGAACGTCCGCAGCATTTCCACTCGGTGGTTGCGGGATTCCTGAACCAGTCCGACCGGCCAGGGGTCACCGACGCCACATGAGTGCAGCCAGCGGGTTTCGGAGACGGTGCATGCCGGCCGGGCATGGTCCGGCGACGGGGGATCGCCCGTGAGGGCCATCTCATGGATCAAGCGAGCGCTCGTGCGCCTGCTCACCAGGACCACAGGCACCTGGATCGGTTCGGTTCGCCGGCCCGGGGTTCGATGAGCGCGCTCGAGGCGGCCCTCGCCGGCGTGTCCGCCACCCGTCTGGCCGACCTGACCGACATGCTGGTCAGCACCGCTTCGCCGACCGGACGTGAGGGCGCCCTCGCGGTGCGGATCGCCGAGGCGCTCGACGCCGCCGGCGTGCAGGCCAACGAGCAGTGGCTCGACGCCAGCGCAGCCAACGCCTGGGGCACGCTCGGCTCTCCCCGGCGGGGGCCGTCACTGCTGCTGTACTCGCCGATCGACACCATCACGTCGGGAGACGCCGCGGAGGACGGCGCGCTCGTCGGCTCCGGGTCGCGCCCCGATATGGAAGCGAAGCTGCGCACCGAGCGCGGATGGCTCGTCGGCCTCGGCGCCCACAACCCGAAGGGGCACGCGGCGTGCGTGCTGATGGCCACCGAGGCGCTCGCCGGCGTCGCCGCCGACCTGTCCGGGCGGATCATCGCCGGGTTCGGCTGTCTCGGAATGCCGGTCAACCGCCGCGCCCCGGACCTGCTGGACGGGCACGGCGCAGGCTGTACCGCACTCCTCGAGGCAGTTCGCCCCGACGCCGCGGTGATTGCCAAGTCCGGTTGGTCGGTCTCCTGGAACGAGGTCGGCTTGGCCTGGTTCACCGTGCGCGTCGCGGGGATCCACACCTACGTCGGCAGCCGCCACCTGCTCGCCTACCGCAACGCCATCGCCGACGCCGCGGCGTTGATCCTCGAGGTGGAGACCTGGATCGACGAGTGGGCCGAGACGCGGGCCGACGGGTTCAACCGGCCGCAGGGCATCGTCGCCTCGGTCAACGGGGGCGATGCCCGCGCGACGGCGTTCACCGCAGACGCCTGCGAGTTCACAGTCGACCTTCGTCTCCCGCCCGGTGTTGCCGCGGACAGTGCCCAGCGAGCCCTCTCCGAGCGCGTCGACCAATGGGCGGGGGCCATCGGCGCGTCAGCAACGGTGAGGCGCACACTCGCCATTGGTGGCAGCTGCACCGACCCGTCGGAGCCGATCGTGCAGGCCGCGATCGCGGCCTGGGAGACCGAGACCGGTCGCTCCCACCAGGCCCCGCGGGGCTTCTCGGGAGCGACCGACGCCAACATCCTCCGGCAGCACGGGGTGCCCACCGCGAGGATCGGCCTCCCCAAGATCGCCGCGCCCGGCGTCGACGTCGACTTCCAGTACGGGATGAACGCCGTCAACCCCGATGACCAGGTGGCGCTCTCGCGACACCTCATCCGGACCGCCTTCGAATACCTGCAGGGCGCCGGATGAGCCGGATCGTGCTCGGAGTGGGTGCATCGCACACCACGCTGATGAACACGCGCTGGCACGAGGTGGAGCACCTCAGCCGTGCCCACCGATTCCGCGACGCGCTTGGGGAGGCGCGCAGCCGGCTCGAAGGGGAATCGCCCGACCTCGTCCTGATCATCGGCTCCAACCACTTCCGCGGCATCGGCCTCGACCTCATGCCGGCCTTCACCATCGGGGTCGGCGACGTGATCGCGGCGGGCGAGCACGGAACCCCGGCGGGTCCACAGCACAGCGACCCCGCCGCCGCTCTGGTGCTCTGCGAGCGTCTCATCGAGAGCGGACTCGACGTGGCGTTCTCCGCCGAACTGCTCATCGACCACGGCATCAGCCACGCCATCCAGTACCTCGTGCCCCCGAACGTCCCGGTCGTGCCGATCGTCGTCAACTGCTTCGCGCCGCCGCTGCCGACGCCGGCGCGGACCTGCGCATTCGGACTCGCCCTCGGATCGGCGGCCTGCCGGTTGCCCGGCAACCGGCGGGTCGGCGTGATCGGGACGGGCGGCCTGAGCCACGCCCTGCCGTTCCCCGACTGGGCCGCCCCGGATTCCGAGGACGACCGATTCCTTGTCGATTCGTGGCGTCACGGCAAAGCCGACTGGGCCGCGAACGAGCACCGCAGGCGCCAGATCATTCTCAGTGCACCCCCCCGAATCAACACCGACTTCGACGAGGAGTTCCTCGCAGCGGTTGCTTCGGGCGAACACATGGCGCTGGCGCAGCGTCTCGGCAACCGGGACCTCGTTGCCTCCGCGGGCAACGGCGGCAACGAGATCAGAACGTGGCTCGCCATGTGCGCCGCCGTCGACGCCGCAGCGGGCGAGGTGCTCGCCTACTCGGCGATGCCCGAGTGGCTGACAGGTATGGCCGTGGCCGCCTTCACGCCGGCAAGTGCCGCGCCCACGACGCGTCCCGCCCGCCGGTCTCGCCCGCCCGACCACCCATAGCAGACCATCGACCCCCAGGAGGGCGACCATGACAATCTGGACCGACCTCACCGGCATCGACTTCGCGGTGCGAACCGTCGAGGCCGCCGGCGTGCCGACCCGGACGCTGATCGCAGGCGAAGGCCCCGACGTGGTGTTTCTCCACGGAACCAGTGGCCACCTCGAGGCCTTCTCGCGGAACTTCGTCCCCCACGTCGAGGCCGGCCTGCGCTGTCACGCCATCGACGCCCTGGGCCACGGGTACACCGGCAAGCCCAACTACCCCTATGAGATCCCTCGCTACGTCGACCACCTCGTCGGCTACCTCGACGCAATGGGCATCGACCGCGCCAACCTGGTCGGCGAGTCGCTGGGAGGCTGGACCGCCGGATGGCTGGCCAGCGAGCGACCCGAGCGGGTCCGCACCCTGCAACTGGTCGCAGCGGGCGGCACCAAAGCCAACCCCGAGGTGATGGCGCGCATCAAGGCCACCACGACCAAGGCCGCACTCGAGGACGACATCGCCCTCACCCGTGATCGCCTGCACCTCCTCATGTACGACGGCGAGCGCGACGTTTCGGAGGAGCTCGTCGAGATCCGCTACCGCATCTACCACCGCCCCGAGTTCCAGGCGAACCTCCACAACCTGCTGTGCCTGCAGGAGATGGAGATCAGGCAGCGCAACCTGATGCAGCCTGACCGGCTCCGGCGCATCACCGCTCCGACGCTGATCGTGTGGGGCAGTCAGAACCCCTTCGGCGACGTGCCCGAGGCCCGGGCCATGCAGGAGAACGTGTCCGGCTCGGAGTTGCGAATCTTCAACAACTGCGGGCACTGGCCCCAACACGAGCACGCCGACGAGTTCAACCGGCTCAGCATCGACTTCATCTCATCGCACCAGTGACCAGCCCGACACGAACCGACAAGGCCGACCAGTCGCGCGTGGCGCGAGTCGCATCGCGAGCGGTCCACATCCGCCGGCGCTACGTGGACGGGCCTTCCGGGCAGATCCACATCGCCGAGGTCGGGCACGGTCCGACCGTCCTGTTGTTGCATCAGACGCCGCGCAGTTGGGACGAGTTCGAAGAGGTGATGATGATCCTGGCGGATCGCCTCCATCTACTGGCGATCGATCTGCCGGGTATGGGATCCTCCGACCCGCATCCTGATGGCCCCTCTATCGAGAACTACGCATCCGCTGCCGCAGCCGTGATCGAGCAGACGGCGGGCGGTCCCGTCGTTGTCTGCGGGCATCACACCGGAGGCGTGGTCGCGGTGGAGCTTGCGGCCCGCCATCAGGGCCTCGTCAGCAGCCTCGTACTGTCCTCCACGCCCTGGATCGACGAGGAGGAGCGGGCTCGGCGCGCCCGGAAGGTCCCGATCGACTCCATGGAGTTGCAGCTTGACGGGTCGCATCTCCTGGCGCTCTGGGAGCAGCGGGCCCCCTTCTACGACGGGCGCACCGACCAGTTGACGCGATTCGTGCGGGACGCCCTGCGCGCGGCCGACCCTGCGGAAGGCCACCTTGCCGTGGGTCGCTACGCGATGGAGCAGGCGGCGCCCCACCTCCGCTGCCCCGTCACCATCGTCGAGCACGCCGAGGATCCGTTCGCACGCACCCACACCAGGACGCTCGCGGAGCGTCTCGATGCGGATCACGTCGAGGTGATCGCAGGCGGCAGGGTGCCGCTGGAGGCAACGGCGGCGGACTCCGCGGCGGTGCTGCTCGCGGCGCTGGAGCGGCACGAGCGCTCGTGCCCCTCCTTTGACGATCGATAGCCATCATGCCAACATGTCAAGAACTACTGATACGACGTGGAGGCGCCGGCTGAACGCACTCACACTCGAGCTTCTGAACGGCCTGAGCCTCTTCGCGACCCTGGCGATCGTGGCGCTCGGGCTGGGCATCACCTTCGGCCTGATGGGCGTCATCAACCTGGCGCACGGGGAGTTCATCATGGTTGGCGCCTACGTGGCGTTCGTGGTGCACGAGGCCGGCTGGAGCCATTGGGTATCCGTTCCGCTCGCGGCCGGGGTGCTGTTCGTCCTCGGCGCGGTGATCGAGGTCATCTTGATCCGCCGCATCTACAGGAAGCCCGAACTCACCATTCTCGCCACGTTCGGACTGTCGATCGTGCTCCGCCAACTGGCGGAACTCGTCTTCTCGAAGGACTTCCAGAGCGTGCCGAACCCCGTACCCGGCGCGACCGAAGCGCTGGGGGTGCTGTTCCCCACCTACAGGTACATCCTCGTCGCCGTCGCGCTCGGAACCGTGGTCGTAACCCTGCTCGGCTTCACGCGTTCCAAGTTCGGGCTGGTCGTGCGGGCGATCGTCGCCGACCGCGACCTGGCGGAGTCGGCGGGCATCCGCACCGGCGTCACCAACGTGCTGGCGTTCGGCCTCGGCGCCGCTTCGGCGGGAGTGGCCGGAGCGCTCGTGGCGCCGCTCGGCGCGGTCGAGCCGAACCTCGGGCTGTCCTACCTCCCGAGCGCGTTCCTCGTCGTGATCGTCGGCGGGTTCAGCCGGCTGTGGGGTGTCCTCGTGGGTGCCTTGGTCGTCGCGGTCGTGCAGACCACGCTCATCCACTACTACGACGCCGTCTGGGCGCTCATCGCGTCGCTGGTCCTGGCGGTCGTCATGCTGCAGATGCGGCGCTCCTCGGTCGCCGGAGCGACCGCATGAGGCGGGGACTGGTCTACTTCGCGCCGACTCTCGGCGCCGCGGCCATCGCCAGCCTCTTTCTCGGCGACTTCCGGGCCGGGCAACTCTCGCTGTTCCTCAGCCTCGCCGTGCTGGCGGTGAGCCTCGGTCTGGTGTGGGGTTATGCGGGGATCCTCTCGTTGGGGCAGCTGCTGCCGTTCGGGCTCGCCGCGTACCTCACTGCCCGGATCACCACCGCACACCCGTCGCTGTCGGTGGCGGCCCTGGTCGCCTCGGCGGCCGCCGGCGCGGCCATCTCGGCGATCGTGGCGGTGGTCGCGTTCCGCCGCCGGCTCGCACTCGTGGTCGTCGGACTGCTGACCCTCATGCTGTCCTTGACCTTCGAGCAGATCGCCCAGCAGTGGCGCGACGTGACCGGCGGGTTCAACGGACTCACGAACGTGCCCCGGCTGGGGGCCTTCGGATCCACTCTGTCGGAGACCTGGCAGAACTTCACGATCACCGTCGCCGCTGTGGTGATCATCGGAGGCGTCGCCCTGCTCCTGTCGCGGCCGATCGGGGCCGTCCTGGTCGGTATCCGGGACAACGAACGCCGCACCGAGGCTCTCGGCTACAACACCATCGCAATCAAGATCTGGGTGTTCAGCGTCGGCGGGGCGGTGGCCGGCGTCGCCGGCGCCCTGTACGTGCACCGCACGGGGTTCGTGTCACCGGGAATCTTCGGGTTCACACTCGCCACCAACGTCGTGCTCTGGACGCTAATCGGTGGGCGCAGCCTGGTCGTCGGACCCGTCGTGGGGACCCTGCTGATCAACTTCGCATCCGCCGCGCTGGCCGACGTCTGGCTCCAGTACTGGGTTCTGGCGACGGGGGTGATCTTCGTGGCTGCGGTGCTGTTCGTTCCCGATGGGCTGGTCCCTTCCGTCGTGCGGGTAGCGGGGCGCGCATCCAGGCGACGGCGGCTCCCCCAGATACGCGAACGCGGGGAGATACCCGGCGAGCAAGCCGGGGACGCCGTCATGGAGGCCGACGCGATCGACAAGAGCTTCGGATCGTTCAACGCTCTCAAGGACGTCTCACTGCAGATCGACGCAGCCGAACTGCGATGCCTCATCGGACCGAACGGTGCCGGCAAGTCCACCCTCCTGGACATCCTCAGCGGGCAACAGCAGCACCAGGGTGGAGCGGTCGCGCTGTTCGGCCAGGACTACACCGGTAACCCCGCATGGGAGTTCGCGCGCCGCGGTGTCAGCCGCAAGTTCCAGGCACCGCAGATCATCCAGTCGCTCTCCGTCGCCGAGAACATCGCCCTGGCGGCATGGGCCATACACCCGTCGCCGTGGGAACTGACCCGGTCACCGTGGGTGGCCGATGTCTCGACAGGCGCGCTGCAGGTGCTGAACTCCACCGGTCTGGCGGATCGTCACGCCACTCCCGCAGGCGACCTCTCGCACGGGGAGAAGCAGTGGCTGGAGATCGCCATGGCGCTCGCCGGCACCTGCCGGGTGCTACTGCTCGACGAGCCGACCGCCGGCATGACCGCCGCCGAGAGCATCCGGGCGGCCACCCTGCTGCGGGAACTGCACACCCGGTTCTCGCTGCCCATCCTCATCGTCGAACACGACATGGCCTTCATCCGTGCCGTCGCCGACCGCGTGACGGTGCTGGCGCGCGGTCGGCTTCTCGCCGACGGAACGGTGGCGGAAATCGAAGCGAACCGCGACGTGCGCGCCGTCTACCTCGGGGTGGAAGGCTGATGCGCCTCGAGGCGCGGGACCTCTGCGCGGGCTACGACGCGGTGCCCGTGCTCCACGGCATCTCGCTCGCCGTGGAATCGGGCGAGATCGTGGCGATCGTCGGCCGCAACGGGGTCGGCAAGACGACGCTCGTGAAGGCACTGATGGGTGTCCTCCCCGCCACCGGAGGGCAGGTACTCCTCGACGGCGTTGACGTGACCCGGCGACCTCCCTCCCACCGAGTGCGGGCAGGGCTGCGCGCCACCTACCAGGAGCGAGCGCTGTTCCGTGAACTGACCGTCGGGGACAACCTCCGGCTCGGCGGGTTCGCGCCCTCCGTGCATCACCAGGTCCTCGACAAGTTCCCCGACTCGTTGTCAGGACGGGGAACACAACGCGCCGGAACTCTGTCAGGCGGAGAGCAGAAGATGCTTGCGGCAGCGTGTGCGATCGTCTCGGCCGCCCCGCTCATCCTCATGGACGAGCCCTCTGAAGGCCTGCAGCCGTCGAACGTCGACCTACTCGGCCGGCACATCGCGAGCGCCCGCGAGCACGGATCGGGTGTCCTGCTGATCGAGCAACACCTGGCGCTGGCCGAACGCCTCGCCGACCGGTTCGTGGTCCTCGAGAAGGGCGAGGTCGTCGAGGAAGGTCACGCCGGCGACGACCACATACACGACCGCATAGCCAAACGACTCGTGATCTGAGGGGTAGCAGCCATGGATGACCTGCTGACACTGACACTGACAGAGGCTGCCGCTGCCGTCCGATCGGGACGGACTACGTCACGGGCTCTGGTGGAGGCGTGCCTGGCCCGCATCGAGGCCACCGACGGCCTCATCGGGTCGTTCGCGTCGCTGCAGGTCGACGCAGCACAGCAGGCCGCACGGGAATTCGATGCAGGTGAGCCGATCGGCCCACTGCACGGCGTGCCGATCGCCCTGAAGGACCTCTTCTACACCGCCGGTGTGGCGACCGAGGCCAACTGCCGATCACTCCGGGGTTTTGTCCCCGACCGGGACGCCAGCGTTGTGAGCCGCCTGAAGGCGGCAGGAGCGGTGATCGTCGGCAAGACGAACACCCACGAACTGGCCCTCGGGGTCTCGTGCCCGGCGTCGCGCAATCCCTGGGACCCGGACCGCATGACAGGGGGATCATCTGGAGGCAGCGCCGCCGGCCTTGCCTCGCGGCAGTTCTTCGGCGCGCTGGGTACCGACACGGGCGGCTCGGTGCGCATCCCGTCCAACTACTGCGGAACGACCGCGATCAAGACCACACGCGGAGCGGTCCCGCGTGACGGCGTGCACCTGATCTCCTGGACCTACGACACGGTGGGCCCGATGGCGCGTACAGCAGCAGACTGCCGCCTGCTGCTCGACGTGGTCGCCGGGTTCTCGCCGGCGGACCCGTTCTCCTCCAAGGCGCGATTCGCTCAGCCGGTAGCGCATCAGGAGTTGACCCTGGGAGTTCCGGACGAGTCCTTCTTCGACGGGTTCAGGACCGACCCGGAAGTGCGAGCCGTGATGGAGGAGGCCATCGACGTGATCGGTTCGATCGTCGCAGACGTCCGCACGGCGCGCCTGCCAAACTTCGCCGAGCATTTCGACCTCGGAGCGACGGTCGTGTTCGCAGAAGCGGCCGCCCTGCTCGAGGAACTCCACTCCACGCAAGGGGAACTCCTGGGCGACGAGGTCCGGTCCTTCCTCGAGGGCGGCGCCGCCCTGCCCGGGACGGCGTTCGCCGCAGCGCAGGCGGGCCGAACCGGATTCGAACGCTCCTACCTGGATGTATTCGAAGAGCAGGGCGTGGATATCGTGATCGCACCCGTCAACCCGAATCAACCGCTACCACACGGGTGCAGCGACATCGACGGCGTGCCGCTGATCCCTGCCACGGCGCAGTTCACGTTCCCCGTGAACGGTGCCGGCGTCCCAGCGGTGGCCCTGCCCGGCGGGTTCGCGGCCGATGGCCTCCCTATCGGGTTCCAACTGATCGGACCACCTCTCTCGGACCACATCCTCGCCGCGCTCGGCGAAGCCTTCCAGGCCGAGACGGACCATCACGATGCCGTTCCCGACCTCGCCCGCTGAACGAAGGAGACCCGGATGACCATCGAACTGGCCACGAACGATTCCATCGCCCGCCTGGTCCTCAACCGGCCCGAGAAGCTGAACGCGGTCAACGGCGAGATGGCGGCGGACCTGCTCGCTGCGATCGCACGGATTGCGAGCGAGTCGCCGAGGGTTCTCATCATGTCGGGCGCGGGGCGAGGATTCTGCGCCGGGCGCGACCTCGACGATGCCGAATCGGCCGACGAGGATGCGGAAGCGGTGCTCTCGGAGATCTTCAACCCGCTCTTTCTGGCCATCCGGGGCCTGCCCATGCCGACCATCGCCCAGGTCCACGGTCCGGCACTCGGAGTCGGGCTCGGCCTCGCCATGGCCTGCGACATCGTCTACGCCGCTGTATCCGCAAAGTTCGGCTCGCCCTTCGCCCGCATCGGCGCGGTGCTCGACAGCGGGGGGCATCGCCACCTCGTCGACCGGGTCGGACCGCACCGCGCCCTCGAACTGATCTACACAGGGCAACTCATGTCCGGAGTCGAAGCCGCAGAGATGGGTCTCGTCAACCGAGCGTTCCCCGACAAGAAACTTGCCGCCGCGATCAACGACATCGCAGGGCAGATCGCCAAGGGCCCGACGGCCGCCTTCACCCTCTCGAAGCAACTCGTCCGGCGCCTCGAGGACGCCGAGATGCCATTCGACGCCCTACTCGCCGCCGAAGCCGCCGCCCAGGGGGCAGCTAGCCGAACCGCCGACTACCGCGAGGGCATCTCAGCTTTCCAACAGAAGCGGCGCCCCACCTTCACCGGGTCGTGACCCCCTGACGCCAGACCCTTGATTCAGGTGGGGAAGCGTCCGGACACCTGCGCGGGGTAGTCGAGTTCCAGAGCGTCGCCCACGTGAGGAGCGCTTGTTGTGCAGAGCGGTGGGTAGAGGGCGGCTGCCAGGGTGTAGGCGTCGTTGCCGGGCCATGGGTCAGGGAGCAACTCGCGGGGTACTGCGGGCGTACGCAGGGTGATGCGGCGTAGATCGTGGATCAGCATGGTTCGGAGGCAGTACGCCTCGACCGCCGAGAGCTCTTCGCACTTGCCGTCGAACGCCTCATAGTCCTCGACGAATGCCCGGTATTCCTTCTCGCCCTCGTCGAAGGCGAAGGTGGCGGAGAAGAAGCCGTTACGGGTGAGCTTGGCGATGTCTTCGAACTCGGCGCGAGCGACCGCGGGCAGGATCTCGGGGAAGGACTCGTCGAGGATGCGGCGAGCCTCATCAGCGCTGCAGATCGGTGATGCCAGCACGCCGCTGCGGAAGGCGACGAAACCGTGCCAGCCGAGGTGGCGCGTCAGCCTGTTCCGCTCCGCCGGCGAGAGTTGCGCGCTGTCGAAGAGCACGAAAGTCCATTCGCCGTCGAGCGGGGGACGGAGGTCGCGGTAGATGCGGTCCGCGGCATCGGCGAACTCTCTCTCAGCGAGAGGCGTCAGCAGGTACAGGCTCCGGCGACCGCGGCGCTCGCTGGTGACCCATCCCTCTTCGGCCAGTCTGAACATGGAGACCCGAACCAGGCGCTTGTCGAAGCCGTAGGGCTCGGCAAGCTGGAACAACTGAGACAGCCAAACTCTCTTCGTCACCGGCACGACGGCGTCGCCGAGGATCGTGACCAGCACCGATCGGGCCGAGATGTGGGGGGCGGCGCGCCAAGTCTGCACTCGCGCCGGGATGTCGAGGCTCATGCAGTCGTCGAATGTACGACTCTTTGGGCTTTGCCGAGCGACCGGGGAAGCGATCCGGGTTCGCGGACGACCACTCGCGCTGTCACGCCGATGTTGTCCTTGATGTGGCGCGCGAGAACGTCGCGGACCTCGTCGGGGCTTGTGCCGGTTGCTTCTTGCGGCTCGACGTGCACCGTCATCGAGGTGAGGTTGCCGGTGGTGCCGAGTTCGATCTGGAAGTGCGGGCTCAGCCCGTGGACCTTCATCACCTCCGCCTCGATCTGAGAGGGAAAGACGTTCACTCCCCGAATGATGAGCATGTCATCGGAACGGCCGGTGATCCGTTCGATCCGCCGCATCGGCCTCGCCGTGCCCGGTAGCAGGCGGGTCAGATCGCGTGTCCGGTAGCGGATCACCGGGAGGGCCTCTCGGGTGATCGTCGTGAGCACGAGTTCGCCGAACTCGCCGTCAGGCAGCGCTGCCCCCGTGTCGGGGTCGATGATCTCGGGGAAGAACTGGTCCTCCCACAGCGTCGGCCCGTCCTTGGTCTCGATGCACTCCTGGGCGACGCCGGGACCGATGACCTCGGACAGGCCGTAGACGTCCAGCGCCGTTATTCCCAGGCGGGTCTCGAGTTCGTCCCGGAGCGCGTCGGTCCAGGGCTCGGCTCCGAAGATGCCGATCTCCAGTGAGCAGCCCGCCGGGTCCATGCCCTGGCGTTCCATCTCGTCGATCAGGTTCAGGCAGTAGCTGGGGGTCACGAGGATGATCCGCGGGCGGAAGTCTCGGATCAGGGTGACCTGTCTCTCGGTCTGGCCGCCGGACATCGGCACCACCGTGCAGCCCAACAACTCGGCGCCGTAGTGGGCCCCCAGCCCGCCGGTGAACAGGCCGTAGCCGTAGGCGACATGGGCCATGTCGCCGGGTCTGCCGCCGGCCGCGTAGATCGACCGGGCCATCACCCGCGACCACGTGGCGATGTCCATCTTGGTGTAGCCCACCACAGTCGGCGTGCCGGTGGTGCCCGACGAGGCGTGCAGCCGCACGATCTTGGACAGCGGGACCGCGAACATGCCGAAGGGATAGTTGCGGCGCAAGTCGTCCTTGGTGAGCAGCGGGAAACCGGCCAGATCCTCCAAGCTCTCGAGGTCCTTGGGGTGCGCGCCGGCGGCAGCGAACGCCTCCTGATAGTGCGCCACGTTGCGGTACGCGTGGCGAAGCGTCCGCCGCAACCGAAACAACTGCAGCGACCTGAGCTCGTCGACCGAGGCAGATTCGATCAGGTCGATGGTCGTCATGTCCGGAGGAACCTGTCCATGCGCCGGCGCTTCTCGTCCGACTCGAAGAGCAGCGCCTGGGCGACCAGGTCGATGCCGGTCGTGGCCGGACGGTGCTGGCGGAGAGACAGCTTGGTGAGTTCGAGCGCTCGCCAGGAGCGCTGGCCGATCTCGTGTGCCAGAGCGATCGCGGCCGCGAGCAGGTCGGACTCGTCAGCGAGGCGGTCCACGAGTCCGGCGCGATGAGCCTCCTCGCCGTTCAGGCGTTCACCGGTGTAGAGGAGGCGTCGAGCGAGGCCGAGCCCCACGAGTTGCGCCAGCCGCCAGTTGGCGCCGGCGCCCGCCAGGATCCCCAGGTTCAGTTCGGGTTGGGAGAACGTGGATCTCGACGTGGCGATCCGCAGGTCGCACGCCATGGCGAGTTCACAGCCGCCGCCGATGGCGTAGCCGTCGATGGCTGCAATGGTTGGCCAGCGATGCGCCTCGACCCGGTCGAACAGCCCGGCGTTGATGGACAGCAGCGCATCGTCCGCTGAGCGGTCGCGGAGTTCGCCGATGTCGGCGCCGGAGACGAACATGCCCGGCGTCGTCGAGTGGAGGATCAGGATCGTCGGCTCGTGGGCGTGTGACGAGAGCACCCGGTCCAACTCCTCGGTGGTGGCGAGCCCAAGGGCGTTGCGGCGGGACGGTTCGTCGAACCCGACCGTGACGACATGGTCGTCGACGCGTTCGACCTTCAGGCGCTCGAAGTGTGCTCCTACCATGTGGCCGCCGGGTCGAAGTCGAGGACCTCACGCATGCGAGCCATCAGCGGACCGAAGTCCTCCGAACGCGCCAGGCGAAACTCAGCATCGGCCTCGCCGGCGTCGAGACGGATGCATACGCCGAATCTCGTTCCGATCGCAGCTTCGAGTTCGGGCGCGAAGTCGCAGAGCCGTTCCTTGGCAACACCTGCGGAGACGGCCTCGTTCTCGCCCGGGATCGGAGCGATCAATCCGGAGATCTGTGTCTCGAGCCGGTGCAGCGCTGACAGGATGCGCTCGCGTGCCTCACCGTCCTGCAGCAGCACGTCCAGAAGGGTGTTGGCGTGCAGGCGGTGGAAGGACTCCTCGCGTGTCGCGTGCGCGGCGAGTCCGGCGAGGCCGCTCATCGTGGAGTTCTCGAGGAGCCCCCAGCGGGCCTGCTCGACGGTGTCGTACACCCAGTGCCGGACCAGTGCCGTCGCCCAGTCGCCGTTGCGGTACTCGACGAGCCGGCACGAGCGGTAGTCGGCGGCACTCCGGCGGTAGGCCAGGGCGTCGATGGCGGTGTCGCTGGGACTGACGCCGTCGGCGTCGAGGATGACTTCGTAGAGCATCGCAGCGTGGCCCAGCTCGTCCTGGCCGATGCTCGAGAACGCCAGGTCCTCCTCCAGGAACGGTGCGACACCGATCCACTCGGTGTGCTGCTGGCCCATCAGGTGTTCGTCGTCGGCGAAGGCCAGTAGGTACGAGCGGGTGCCGGCGGTGAGTCTCACGTCTGCGCCGCTCGCGCTGCCTTCCGGCGAGCGGCCACCGCTGCGCCATCGTGGTGCCGGTGAGGCTTGTCGGCATTCGGCAGGACGAACTCGTCGCCCGGATCGATGATGTGCTCGCGCCGCACGATCCAGAGCCGGTCACCCTCGGCGCGGCGGGCGTAGCTCTCTCTCGCCAGCACTATCGCAAGTTCATCGGTCGCCGCCTCGAGTGCTCCCACATGGCGGTACTCGTCGCGGCCGTCCTTCTTCAGGAACACCTCGTAGGTGGCCATCTCAGCCCCTCAGCACCTCTACCGGTTCCCGGCAGCGACTGCATGTGTGGATCGCCCGGCAGCGGCTCGGCCCGAAGGCGGATCGGGGAGCGGTCGCTTCGCCACAGCGCGGACACGTTGGAAGCTGCTGGCCGAACTGCACCGCGACGGAGAAGCTGTCGGCGAGAATCCGTCGGGCGCGGCGGGTGACGCGATCGGTGGACCACGACGGCGTCCGCAACCAGACGACGTCGACATCGTCGATTCCGTCGATGCGGCCGACCGCGCCGCGAACCGCCTCGGCGATCACCGCCAGCGCGGGGCAGCCGGAGAACGTCGGAACGAGCCCGACGGTCACCCCGCCGGATCGGACGCGGATCGTTTCGAGGAGCCCGAGATCGACGATGGACAATCCCGGGTACTCCGGGTCGTCGACAGCGCTGATTGCCTCGCGAATCTCTTCCCGCAGGCGATCTGGCGAGCGACGGCCGCTCATCGAGGCACCGGATCGGCGAGCGCCCGCCGCACCCACGCGGTGCGCTGCCAGTTCTCGGCCGCCTCCCCGATGCGGCGCGCCGAGTCGGGTCCGCCCTGCCTGAGTGTGCGCTCGAGCGGTTCCCAGTCGATCGGGCCGACGTCCCAGCGGCGTTCGTTCTCGTCGTAGCGAAGGTCGGGCGCGGGGATCGTGAAGCCGTAGCCGATCAGAAGAGGAACGAACTTCTGCACCCATCGGTCGCGCAGCACCTCGTTTCGCTCGGACTTGATGTACCAGCGCAGCAACTCGTCGTCGGGCCGGGAGTCGGGGCCGAAGAGCTGCAGCGACGGCCAGAACCAGCGGTCCACCGAGTCCTGGAACATGCGGCGCTGGCGCTCGGTCCCCTCGGCGATGCGCATCATCCGGTCCTCGCCGAGGCGCATGTGAAAGCCCTCCTCGGAGATGATCCGCTTGAGGATCCGCTTGTACGGGCCGTAGGAGCAGTTCTTGAAGACGGCCTGTTGGCTGGCGAGCGCGGCGGCGTCCACGAGGAAGGCGATGGCCACCTGGTCGCCCCACGTCTCGGCGCGGTAGTGGAAGACGTTGTGGAACCGGCCCCGCCCGGCGAACAGGTCTTCGAGCATCTCCTCGCGGGTCTTGATGCCCATGTCGGCGGCGATCATGTAGAGCAGATGACCGTGGCCGATCTCATCCTGGGTCTTGGCGAGGACGGCCATCTTGTGTCGCAGTCCGGGAGTCTTCGGGATCCAGTCCCGCTCGGTGAGACCTCCCATGAGTTCGCTGTTGGCGTGCATTTCGATGAACGAGAAGACGGCGCGCCGGTAGCGGTCCGGCATGTCGTCGTCCACCTCGACGATCCCGCCGTCGTCGAGGAACGCCTCGAAGGACTCCATGGACGGCCAGGATCTGGGCATCAGGAGGGTTACTCCGTGGCCGGCGGTGCGCCGTTGATCCCCGGCGAGTTCGCCACCATCGTGAGCACGTCGTAGGCGGCCGCCACCTCGCCTCGCTGGTTGATCACCTTGGTATCCCAGGTCACTTCGCCGTAGCCGCGCCCGTCGAGTTGTTTCTTCTGCTTGCAGGTCAGCACGACATGGATCTCGTCGCCGGGGTACGTCGGTGTGGCGAAACGCAGCCGGTCGATGCCGTAGTTCGCAAGCACCGGACCCTCGTCGGGCCACACGAATAGACCCGCCGCCAACGAGAGGACGAGGTAGCCGTGCGCCACCAGCCCGTCGAAGAGGGGGTTCCGTTTGGCGGCCTCGTCGTCCATGTGCGCGTAGAACATGTCGCCTGTCGTGCGGGCGAACGTGTCGATGTCTTCGCGGGTCACGGTCCGGCCCGCGGTCGTGATCGAGTCGCCGATGGCGAGTTCGTCGAAGGTCCGCTGGAAGGGGTGACCTTTGTCCTCGGCGTGCCGCGCGCCGTTGATGTACTGCCCACAGATTGCTGTGAGGTGGTCGGGTGAGCCTTGCAGGGCCGTGCGCTGCAGGTGCCGGTGGACGCTGCGTATGCCGCCGAGTTCCTCGCCCCCGCCGGCGCGTCCGGGACCGCCGTGCACCAGGTGGGGGAGCGGCGAGCCGTGCCCCGTGCTGGCCGGCGCTGAGCCGGCGTCGACGAGCAGGACCCGGCCATGGTGCGAGGAGATGCCGATGGCCAGTTCGCTGACTTCATCGACCGCTGAGCCGAAGATCGAGGCGACGAGGCTTCCCTGGCCTGCCGCCGCCAGTTCGACTGCTTCGGCAACGTTGCCGTAGCCGATCACGGTGGCGACCGGTCCGAACACCTCTGTCGTGTGGATGAGTGGCGAGAAGCGGTCCGTAGCTCGGAGGAGCGTCGGAGCGAAGAACGCGCCGAGCGTCGTGTCGACGCCGTGGAAATCGCAGGAGTCAACGATCGGCTCGGTGACCGATGCGAGGGTGCGCAACGATCGTGCCGCATCGTCGCGCCGCGCCGTGTTGACCAGCGGTCCCATGTCGGCCGTCGCCGGGTCGCCGACGACGATCTTCCCGAGGGCCAGGCGGAGCGCTGCCTCGGTGGCGTCGAGGTGTTGGTACGGAACGAAGGCGCGCCGGATTGCCGTGCACTTCTGCCCCGCCTTCACCGTCATCTCCTTGACGACCTCGGCAACGAATAGGTCGAATTCGGGAGTGTCCGGGCCAGAACTGGGAGCGAGGATGGCGGCGTTGATCGAGTCGGCCTCCACGGTGAATCTGACTGACCGCTCGGCGATGGCCGGATGTGTTCGGAGGCGGGACGCTGTCGTCGCCGAGCCGGTGAATGCCACGCTGTCTTGGCCGCCGAGGTGGTGGAGGAGGTCTCCGGGGTCACCACAGATCAGTTGCAGTGACCCTTCTGGCAGGAGTTCGCTATCGACCATGATGCGGACAGCCGCCTCAGCCAGGAACGCCGTTTCCGGTGCCGGCTTGACAATCGTCGGGACGGCGGCCAGGAAGGCGGGTGCGAGCTTCTCGAGCATCCCCCAGATCGGGAAGTTGAATGCGTTGATCTGGACTTCGACGCCTTCGCGAGGAGTGAGTACGTGGATCCCCACGAATGATCCGTCGCGGCTGAGGTTCTCGACCTGTCCGTCAACCGCGACGTGGGCGTTGGGGAGCTCCCGGCGCGCACGACTCGCGTAGGACAGGAGAACCGACGCGCCGCCCTCGATGTCGATCCAGGAGTCCGTGCGGGTCGCCCCCGTCTTCGCGGATAGGGGGTACAGCTGGTCGCGGCTGGCGTCGGCCAGGAGCAGCTTTCCCAAGGAGCGCAGAATCGTTGCTCGCTGGTGGAACGTCAGAGCCCGGAGAGCTGGCCCCCCGACATCGCGCCCGAACGCAACCAGCGCGGCGAAGTCGATTCCCGTGGACGACAGCGCGCCGATGGGCGCACCCGTTGTCGCATCGACGAACAGTTCCCCCGCGTCGGTCGCCGAGTGCCAGCGCCCCATCACGAAACTCTCCAAGCGGCGCATATGCCCTTCCATGAGGAGAATGTATCACAATCTAATCGCAAATATGAATAGAAAAATGTAATGTATCCGTACCCGAGGCCAGTGGCGACGTGATCGCTGGCTGGCCCTTAGTGAGCCGCAAGGAGATCGAGCCGTGATAGTGGTCGTAGGAAGCGGGACCATGGGTTCGGGGATCGCCACGAGCTTTCTCGCAGCAGGCCAGAACGTTCGGCTGATAGACCTCGACGACGGTCTGCTTGCCTCGGCGCGCCAGAGAATTGAGACATCACTCCGACGCCTGGCGAAACGCGACCTCGGACTGGATGTCGAGAGTGCCCTTGATCGACTCAGCGGAGCGACGACTCACGAGCACTCCGACAGCGCTCTCGTCATCGAGGCGGTACCGGAGGACATGGCTCTGAAGCAGGCAGTCCTGCGCGCAGCTGAGCCGCTCTGCAGCAGCGACACTCTCATTGCGACCAACACGAGCTCTCTCTCCCCAACTGAAATAGCGGCGGTACTGCAGCGACCCGATCGATTCCTCGGGATGCACTTCTTCAACCCCGTCCCGGTATCGAATCTCGTGGAACTCGTGGCCGCCGGGAGCACGACCGAAGCGGCCATCGAGAAGGCCAAGGACTGGGTGCAACTGCTCGACAAGACGCCGATCGTCGTCAAGGACCGCCCGGGATTCGCCTCGAGCCGGCTCGGGCTGGCGCTCGGGCTCGAAGCGATACGGATGGTGGAGGAAGGCGTGGCCCGCGTCGAGGACATCGACACCGCCATGCGCCTCGGCTACAAGCACCCCATCGGGCCGCTCGAGTTGACCGACCTTGTGGGCCTCGACGTGCGGCTGGCGATCGCTGAGCATCTTGAGGCAGAACTGGGCCCCCGATTTCGCCCACCGGAACTCTTGCGCCAGATGGTCGAGCGTGGCGAACTCGGCAAGAAGACCGGCGAGGGCTTCTATGAGTGGTGAGTCGCCACGCGTCGTGGAGTCGGCGCTGATCTCCGAGGCTGCCCGGCAACTCCGCGAGGCTGCTGAGTCCGGTGTGCCGTGCGAACCGGTCCGCCACATCGTCGGCACCGAATCCGACGTCGACGCCGCCTACAGGGTCCAGCAGTGCAACACCGACCTCGCCGTCGCCGCCGGCCACCGGGTCAGCGGTCACAAGATCGGCCTCACGGCGCAAGTCGTGCAGGAGCAACTGGGCGTCGACCAGCCCGACTACGGGGTCCTGTTCGCCGACATGTGCATCGCCGACGGCGTCGATATTCCACCCGGCAGGCTGCTGCAACCCCGGGCCGAGGCGGAGATCGCAGTCGTGCTCGAAGACGACCTCGACAAGGGCGAGCACTGCCTTGTCGACGTCATCGGTGCCACGGCGTACCTCCTGGCCGCCATCGAGATCGTCGATAGCCGGATCGCCGGCTGGGACATCACGATCGTTGACACCGTCGCCGACAACGCCAGTTGCGGCCTCTACGTGTTGGGAAGCCGACCGGTCCCACTCAGCGCCGTGGATGTGCGGGAAGTCGACATGTGCCTGAACGTCAACGGCCGCCAAGCATCGACCGGTCGGGGGTCGGCATGCCTCGGCAACCCTCTACACGCAATGGTCTGGTTGGCAGACACGATGTGCCGGCGCGGGACCCCACTGCGCGCCGGCGAATGCATCATGACCGGCGCCCTCGGCCCGATGGTCCCCATCACCCCCGGCAACGAGATCCACGCCGAACTGAACCCGATCGGCAGCGTCTCCGCACGACTTCAACCCGCTAGAGACTGATTCTGCCTTCGTTCCCTCGAGATCTACCGCCGCAGGCGCGGTTGCCTTCACGTGGCCCTGGAAGGCGGTGTCTAGAGCGACACGCTCGGTGTGGTTCGGCTATTCGCATCCGCTGCTGATGCGGCTCCCGGCAATGCCGATCTCCTCAACGAGTCGGCGAGTGATCTCTCCTGCGGGGGACACGTCTTCGATCAGACCGGCGGACTCGCCGGCGAGAAGGCTCATCTGTTCCAGGTCGCCAGTCGCCCTCGCGGTCGGCGGCAAGCCCGTGTACCTCACCAGCGGAACGGTCTGGCCGAACACGTCAGCGTTGCCGATCACGGGCAATGACGCAGGGTCGAGCCCCTCATAGGGCGGGGGCCGGTCCGCGCCTTCGTGCTCGACAACGATCCGGTTGCGAAGTCCCCGGACCGGCGCGTGCGGGAAGTCCAGGCCGAAAACCCAGTGCCGGGCCGTGGCGTCGACGCCGGCGTCGACGAGCCTTGCCTTGTAGTCCCGATGGGCGTCCGCTTCGGTGCTGGCTAGGAAGCGGGTGCCGATCCAGGCGCCGTCGGCCCCGAGCGCAACTGCTGCTACAACACCGCGACCGTCGGCGATGCCGCCCGCCGCCAGGACCGGGACCGGTGCGATCGCGTCGACCACCGCGGGCACGAGGGAGAAGGTCCCCGCCGTGGAGCGATTGTGTCCACCGGCCTCGACGCCCTGCACGATCACGAGATCCGTGCCCATCTCAACGGCGTCGGCAGCCTCGTCGACAGAGCCGACCTGCATCCACACCCTCGTACCGGCCGCGTGAAGGTCGTCAACCCAGGCTCTCTCTGGGTTGTCCCAGAAGAACGACACGATCGGGACACGGAGACCTGCGCACAGATCGATGTGCTCCGGCTGGCAGAAACGTGCGATGAAGTTGACCCCGAAGCAGCGGTCGGTGGATGCCCGAACCGCTGCAATCTCCTGTTCCAGGAGCGCCGGCGGCATGGCGGTTCCGCCAAGCACGCCCATCCCGCCCGCTGCCGACACAGCGGCGACCAGCTCGGCGCGAGCGACGAAGGCCATGCCGGCACTTGCGACCGGTATGTCCAGCTCGTATTCCTCGGTGAAGGCGGTTCTCATTGCCCTACCCATCTCCGTTGCGTCATCCGAACAGCCGGCGCAGAGCCACGTCGTCCGTGGCTGCGCCGCTCAGAGCCTGAACGTAGGATTCGTTGATCGGCACGGCTTCCCGCTGGACGCAGGCTTGCTTGTC
>JAPOYG010000628.1 GCA_026706755.1 Acidobacteriota bacterium | reverse complement strand
TGCTCGTCCTCTCGAGCAGCCCACTGTTCGCGCAGGCCACGGGGACCATCACGGGCAACGTGGTGGACCAGGATCAGCTCGCGCTCCCCGGCGTCACCGTGCTGGCCACGAATACGGCGACCGGGGCCACCCGCGAGACCGTCACCACAGGAACCGGGACCTACACGATTCCCGCGCTGATTCCCGGGCCGTACGAGGTCCGGGCCGAGCTCGGGGGCTTCGAGCCGGCGGTGGGGCGCGCCGACGTCGTCACCGCCTCGACGGTCAGCGTCAACCTGCAGATGGGCATCGCGGCCCTGCAGGAAACGCTGACGGTCACCGCGGCCGCGCCCCTGGTCGAGGTGACCCAGTCGGTCGTGGCGAGCTCGATCCGCCAGGAGGAGGTCCGCGAGCTGCCGATGATCAACCGCAGCCTGGCCGCAATGATGACCCTGCTCCCGGGCGCCCGGGAGGTCGAGGCCGGGGGCTCGCACGGACACGCTTCCAACTACGTGTCGTTCGCCGGCAACACGGGCCGCAGTTACAACATGTACGTCGACGGGATCGACAACAAGGAGGACCAGGACGGCGGCACCCTGCTGCAGTACAGCCTCGACGGCATCGAGGAGTTCCGGGCCCTCGGCGCAGGCTTCCAGGCCGAGTACGGCCGGGGATCGACCGTCGTCACCCTGGCGACCAAATCCGGAACCAACCAGTTCACCGGGACGGCGTTCCTGCAGGGGCGCAACGAGTCGATGACCGCCACCGACTACTTCTCCAAGGCCGAGAACGGGGGATTCGGCAAGCAGCCCTTCAACCGCCTGCAACTCGGCGGCTCGTTCGGCGGGCCGATCGTTCGCGACCGGGCCTGGTTCTTCACCTCGGTCGAGCGCATTCGCCAGGACTTTCAGTTGCCCCGCTCGGCCGGCATCTTCTCCGAGCAGCAGGTGCTCGAGGCCACCGGCCTGGTGCCCGGCGCCCTCGCGGAGCCATCCATGGCCCAGCCGTTCCGCGATCTGCTGTTCCAGTCGCGCGCCGACGTGCGCATGGGCGACAACCACACCGGGTTCTTCAAGATCGCCTCGCAGCACGGCTACGTCGACAACGCCACCTGGAACGGGCCGCAGCACATGAACTGGGAGTCGGGCTTCATCTCCCGCAACGACCAGAACATGTACGCGGCGGTCGGCGGCTGGACCTGGGTGCCCGACAACGCATCGGTCAACGAGCTCCGGACACAGTACATGTACTACCTGCACGAGGACGTCAACGGCGCCCCGTGCAGCGCCGGCCTCACCTGGAACGAGTGCGTGTTCACCCGCCTCGCCTTTCCGTCGGTGGGCACGGACCGGCCCTTCTTTGCCCACGACACCTGGGTGAACTACGAGACGAAGTTCGAGATCGTGAACAACTACTCGCGCCAGATCGGCCGTCACTACATCAAGGTCGGCGTCGACTACGCCCGGCTCCCGACCTTCCACGCCAACCTGATGGTCTTCTCGCCCGGCCGCGTCCGGTTCTTCGACGACCCTTCGGTCATCGTCAACAACACCAACGGGATGTATCCGCAGGGGTTCCTGACCCCCGGCATCGTCCGCGACATCATCGTGTCGAGCCAGGCGCAGGTGGACGCCTGGTCGCGAGACTCGTGGTTCTTCGCCGGCTACGCACAGGACGACTTCCAGGTATCCCCCAAGCTGACCCTGAACCTCGGGGTGCGCTACGACGTCCACGAGCTGATGGACAACAGTCAGGGGTTCCCGGACAACCGGACCGGGGTCGTGCTCCGGGCGATCGACCATCCGTTCGGCGGCCCGCCGGAGACGGACCGGAACAACGTCGCGCCCCGGGTCGGCTTCGCATACGACGTGCAGGGCGACGGGCGCCACGTGGTCCGCGGCAGCTTCGGCTATTTCTACGCGACCGGCATCATCACGTCCGCCTACGGCGCCAACCTGCTGTCGCAGGAGAACATCTTCATCCGCAGCCAGAAGGGCAACACGGCCATCGGGGCGGGCGAGCTCTCCGACTACGTGCTCGGCGAGGAGCTGCCGTTCGACATTCCGGCCGCGCCCACGGAGCTGCCCTTCGGCGGAGCCACGAGCGGAGCGTACTATCACCCGGACTTCGAGGACGCGTACTCGATCAACTCGTCGTTCGGCTACTCGCACCTGCTGACGCCGAACACCGTCATCTCGGCGGACTATCTCAACGTGGCGGTGCGCAAGGGCTGGCGGCAGGTGAACATCAACCCGTTCCTCGACCACGACAACGATCCCAACACCCCCAACATTCGGGCCCTGACGCCGGCCCTCCAGGAGGTCTACGGGGACCCGGCCCTGCTGGGCCCGACCAACGTGCTGTTCTCGAACAGCAACGGCCGGTACGACGGGGTGGACGTGCATTTCGAACACCGGTTCCCGACCGGCGGGGCCTTTCAGGTCAACTACACCCTGGCGTGGGCTCGCGGCAATGGAGGCGCGAGCGACTTCACCACCCAGGGCTTCCACGCCGGACCGGAGGTCCAGTCGGAGTTCGGCGACAGCTACTTCCTCGACAGCGAGTGGGGACCGACGGCCTACGACGAGCGCCATCGGGTCACGTTCGCCGGCTCGTTCCCGTTACCGTGGGGCCTCAGCATCGCGCCGCTGGTGACGGCCGCGAGCTCTCGGCCGTACACCGCGTACGGCGGCTTCAGCAGATTCGGCCTGCTGCAGTACGTCAAGGACGACAACGGGAACTCGATGGGCCCGAACAACACGCGCGGCACGCCGCTTCTCAACCTCAACGGGAGGGTGACGAAGGCGTTCGAGATGCCGGGCGGACAATCGATGGATCTGTTCATCGAGTTCTACAACATCACCAACCGCGCGAACTTCGGCAACAACTTCAACGGGTTCGCCTTCTCGCCGGCGTTCGG
Organism: Acidobacteriota bacterium; assembly: GCA_026706755.1. Taxonomy (GTDB): domain Bacteria; phylum Acidobacteriota; class Vicinamibacteria; order Vicinamibacterales; family UBA8438; genus JAGWAJ01. The sequence continues at coordinate 30 of JAPOYG010000628.1, read as the reverse complement.
CGAGCCGATCGGGTATCTCGGCGGCATCGG
>JAPOYG010000610.1 GCA_026706755.1 Acidobacteriota bacterium | reverse complement strand
GGCCTACCTGAGCACGCAGGGCCCCGAAGCCGTCAACGCACGCGACCGCATCGGCGAAGGACCGTGGGCGAACGCGGAGGGCCTCGTCATGGCCCGCAACGTCGAAAACCTGCACTACGACAACTCCAACTTCAACTGGACCCACACGCTGGACGAGAACGGCGAGCAGTTCCCCTCCCGCATCGACGGAGACCCGGACTTCACAGAGCACGACGTGCTGACCGGCACCCGGCTCGACGGCACGGCGTTCCCGGCCGGCGAGGACCGCACGTGCGGCAACTGGACCAGCAACGGCGAAGGCAGCGCCATGCTCGGACACGCCGATCGCTACTCCTTCACCACGCCGGGCTCGCCCTGGAACACCGCCCACCCGTCCCGCGGTTGCTCACAGGAGGATCTGGTGGCTACGGGAGGAGCCGGCCTCTTCTACTGCTTCGCCATCGACTGATGCGCGTCCTTGGCGCGTTGGGAGATTCCGCTGCGCGAAACTCCTGCGCGCCGGTCTCGACGGAGGCGGACATCGACCCTGGCCGGAGGTGTTGCCTGGTCCGATCCCAGCGACACCCACCAGCTTCTGCTGCGTGCTCGGACGGTAGGAGGCGCGTGACGAAGGAGCGGCTAACGGCGGGCATCCGGTCCTGGCTTGCGATCGTCGCGACCGTCGCGCTGGCGTCCCCCGCCGGACGGGCCGCCTCGCCGACCGAGGGCCAGCCGGCCACGCTCGGCGAGGCGGCGAGCGCCACCGACTTCCAGCTCCGCGTGGAAGGGGTGCAGCACCCGAACCGTCAGGGCCTGGACGTCCTCACCCTCGAGGAGGTGATGGACCGATTCGGCGTCCCGGGGATGAGCGTCGCGGTGATCCGCGACTTCGAGGTGCACTGGGCCCGGGGATACGGAATCGCCGACGTCGTGACCGGCGCGCCCGTGGACGAGGAGAGCCTTTTCCAGGCCGCGTCGATCAGCAAGCCGGTAACGGCCATGGCGGCGCTCGTGGCGGTCCAGGACGGCCGGTTCTCGCTGGACGACGACATCAACGCGATTCTCACGTCCTGGCAGCTCCCCGCGAACGGCTTCACCGCAGCGCGTCCGGTGACTCCGCGCCTGCTGTTCAGCCACACCGCCGGCCTGGGCGACGGACATGGCTTTCCGGGCTACGCACCGGGTGCGCCCCGTCCTACCGCGGTGCAGATCCTGCGGGGCGACGCCCCCTCCAACGTGGGTCCGGTGACCCTGGTGCGGCCGCCCCTCACGACCATGCAGTACTCCGGGGGCGGCACCACGATCATGCAGCTCGCGTTGACCGACGTCTACGGCGAGCCCTTCCCGGCGATCATGAGACGGAGCGTGCTCGAGCCGGCCGGCATGTCCCGCAGCACGTTTCTGCAGCCGCTCCCTCCACGCCTGGACGGGAACGCGGCCCGTGCACACCGCGGCGACGGGCAGCCCATGGGCGACGCCAGGTGGCACGTCTACTCCGCCATGGCGGCGGCCGGCCTCTGGACCACCGCGAAGGACCTGGCGCACTTCGCCATCGAGGTCCAGCGATCGGCTCGGGGCGACCCGGAACGGGTGCTCACCGCCTCGTCGGCGGCGGACATGCTGAGCCCGATCGGCGTCGGGCCGTTTGCCGTAGGCTTCCAGGTCGAACGGATGGGCGAAGGCTGGTACTTCAGCCACTCGGGCGGCAACTGGGGCTTCGTCTGCTACCTGATCGGGCACATGGTGAAGGGCTACGGCCTCGTCGTGATGACCAACTCGTCCGGCGGCGGGCTGGTGACCCGGGAGGTGCTGGAGCGAGTGCAGCGCGCCTACGGGTGGGACGCGCTGGACAAGCCGGTGCTGCGGTGACCGTGACCTGACGTGGACCGGGCTGCCGCCCCGAACCGCCAGGGGTGACCTCATGGGGAGTTCCGATGCCCTCCGGCGGGAGAACCAAGCGCTCCGCGACCGCATCTCGCGGTTGAACGAGGCCATTCTGCGCATCAGCGGCAGCCCGAGCTGCGACAGGTCGTCGAGAGCGCCCGCGCGCTGACCGGCGCTCGCTACGCCGTGATCACGACGATCGACCAGGGCCGGCAGCTCGCGGACTTCGTCAGCTCCGGCTTCACTCCCGACGAGCATCGGCAACTCGCCGACTGGCCCGACGGGGCCGCGGGCTACGGACGGGGCTGGCCATCTGCAAGGGGCTGGTGGAGGCGCACGGCGGCCGCATCTGGGTCTCCGCCGCGGCGCTCGACGCGCCCACGGGCGCGGCCGCGTCATCGAGCGCGCGGGCGCTCGGGGCGGTCGTGTGGCCGGGCGATTGACGAGCAGGGCTGCAACGCGGGGCACTTCGGCGTATCATCGCCCCGGTGGCACGCTACCGGAGGTCGCCACCGTGAACTGCCTGGTCCGTAGAGGAGGAACGAGAACATGAAGCGTCATCTGCTGCCTGCCCTGTTCGCCCTGGTCGCCGCACTCGTGATGTCGGCCGCCGGTGCGCAAGCGCACTTCCAACTGGTCGAACCGGCGCCCTGGATCGTGCTGGACCGCCTCGGCAACCCGCAGAAGGTCGGACCGTGCGGCGGCAACCCCAACGGGGACAACAGCGAGATTCTCTCCGGCATCGTCACCGAGGTCACCGGCGGCACCGATCTGCACCTGAAGATCCAGGAGACGATCTTCCATTCGGGCCACTACCGCGTCGCGCTCTCGGTGAACTCGCGCAACGAGCTGCCGGCGGATCCGACCGCGGTCGAGAAGTGGACGGATCGGGGCCTCTACTCGGTCTGGGGCGTGATTCAGAGCCCGCCGCAGATTCCGGTCCTCGCCGACGGCCTGTTCACGCACTATCCCGTAGGGGACCAGCGCGCCTCGTTCCGGCCCGAGACCCCGATGGATCCCTGGGAGGCCGACATCCCGATTCCGAACATCAACTGCGAGAAGTGCAC
>JAPOYG010000228.1 GCA_026706755.1 Acidobacteriota bacterium | reverse complement strand
ACATGGAGGATCAGGGGGTCGCCCTCAAGACCATCCCACAAGGGGCAGCGACGACCTGCTGGGGAGCGACGTCATCCGATCTGAAAGGCAAGGGTGGCGGGTACCTTGAAGATTGCGGCGTCGCCGGTCCCAGCCCAGGGCCTGAAGAACCTCTCGGCTACGCTCCGCATGCAGTCGACGCCCGAGGAGCCGCGAACCTGTGGGTGCTCTCCAACAAGCTGCTCGGAACTGAGTTTTGAAGACGTAGGACCAAACAGGAAATCGGAAGCACTGCCCATCCGGCGCCCGCTGGCTGCGCGGCTCGAGTTGGGGGTCCGTCACCGGCCCTTGCCGGCGAGGTACTCGGCCCAGTCGTGCATGAGCGGCGCCGCCGCTCGAACAGGTCGCACCACGCGTAGGCGGCCTCGACCAGACCGTAATCAGCTTCCCCGTTCGCCAGGTCAACGGCATTTGCCAGAGCACCCACGTGAACCAGACGCCCACGACCACGATCGTGATCCAGAACAGCATGGACTTCCCCTCGCGGTGTCGGGACCGACCACCCCATGCACCCGAAGGCCGCCACGACCGCTGCCCGCGTTGTGGCCGTCGGCAGAATGCCGACGGCGCCCGGGACGGCGGCCTGATGGCGCTGTCGGGCGCTGCCGTACCCCTAAGCGCTCAACGTCACGTCGGTGCTGTCGTCTCGGCGGCGCCCGGTTTCCCTACGCTCGGCACGAAGAGGCGCTTGGGACGGTCGAGCGGCCTCATCGAGTTGCTCCAGCGCCATCCAGAGCATGCCACATCGACCAGGCCCGCCGGACCCTGGCGCGGCTCCAGGAGACGACCTGGCGCGTCGAGCTCCGCGAGATCGACGGCGAGCGGTTCGTCGTACTGCCGCCGGGCTCGCTGGAGCGTCCGCCGTGGACCGTGGGCGGACGGCCTGCCTTGAAGCTGTCGAGCGAGTGAAGGACCTCTATGACCGGGCTGGAACGGCAGTTGACGAGGGCCTTGCGGGAGTTGTCCGCGCAGTACGAGCGGGAGCGGACGCAGCACGCCGAGCAGATCGCGGCCTTGCAGCGGCAACTCGAGCACTGCGCCGGGCAGGTGACGCGCGTGATCGCGGACTACAGGGCGCTCGCCGAGACGTTGCGCGGGCCGTGGAGATGATCCGCCAGCACCGCCGGCAGCGCGGGCCGGAGCGAGACCATGGCCCGAGCCGGTAGGGCGACAAGGGTTGGACGCCGGACGATTCGGAATCGGGTGCGGGCGCGGCCGGCCCTACTCACCGCCGCGCAGGTGATACTTCAGCAGCACGCCCACCTCGGTCACGCCCGTGCCCGGCAGCGTCGACCACGCTGATACGGGCTCACTGCCATCCAGGCGCAGGTTGGGAACGTGACTGCGCAGGGTCTCGCCGACGTACGGCCCGACCTCCACTGATGGGTACTGGAGGCGTCTGGCCCGAACGCCTACGCTGAAGCTGTCGCTGACCGCGAAATCGACACCTCCGACGTAAACGAACACGTGCACGTTCCTCCTGAACAGGGCCGTGCCACTGCTCACCGTGCCGGCGAGATTCCCGCGAATCTCGTCGAAGTTCGGCTGATTCCGTCCCGTCGTGATGGAGAGCGGGTCCGCGCTGCGGCGCCAGTTCCATCCGAAGTCCGCACGCAGGGCCGCATAGCCGAGACCGATTCCGCCGTAGGGCCGAATCCGGCCGCTCCTGATCGGATACAGATTGAGGACTCCGTGCACGCCGTGCGTCCGCAAGGCGCCCAGACGCTCCTGGCCGACGTCCAGCTCGTTCGACAGCTTCTCGAAGTCCACGCCCTGAGCATTGGTCGATGCGACGGTCTGGTCGAAGACCGCCTCGACTCGGCTGTAGTCGATGGCGAGACTCAATGGCCCCCCGACGTCGAATTCAACGCCGGCCCCCGCCAGCAGGCCTCGTCCATCCGAGAAAGGTGCCGACCACCCGTCGCCGACGCCGCGGTCCCGCGTCGTACACCCGGGCACGCCGAGCGCCTTCGGATTGATGTACTCGTCGCAGACGCTCGATCGATCGTTGCTGCGGCTGACGACAACGTAGTCCCCGATACTGCCTCGCCCCACATCCACGACGATCGATTGCGCGCTGGCGGGGAGAGCGCCGGCAGTCGCAACGGCCGTCAGAAACGAGCGCAGGAGAGTGGACGCCTTCACGTCCTCTCACGATACATCGGCCGAACGGCACCCGCATCAGACGTCGCGGAATCGCGTCGCTCCCGTCGCGTCGTTGCCCGGTTCACGGCGACAGCGGACCGGTCCGAGATACTCCGACCAATCGTCCATGAGCCGCCGACGACGCTCGAACAGGTCTGACCGGGCATAGGCCGCCTCGACCTTGTTCTGGACCACATGTGCGAGCGCCGCCTCGATGACCTCCCGCGGGTGGTCTGTCTCCTCTGCCGCCCAGTCCCGGAACGACGACCGGAAGCCATGAGCTACGGCGGCGATCTTGTGGTACTGGAGCATCTTCGGCAGCGTCGACGGTGAGATCGGCCCCCCGCTCCGCATCGGGAACACGAGCGGCTTGCCGTCGCCGAGCGCCCGCGCCGCGTCGAGGACCTCCAGCGCCCGGCCGCACAGCGGAACCCGGTGCTCGCGCTTCGCCTTCATCCGCAGGGCCGGGACGGTCCACACGCGCCCGGCCGTGTCCATCTCGTCCCACGTGGCGAGCCTGACCTCCGCCGACCGGGCGGCCGTCAGCACGAGAAACTCGAACGCCAGCTTGACGGCCGGTTGCGCCGAGCCGTCCCGCACCGTCTCGATGGCCGCGGCCACGTCCTTGTGGGGCAGCGCCAGCCGGTGCGTCACGATGTCGTTCTGCGGGCCGAGCACGGGCACCACACGGTCGCAGGGATTGTCGTTGCGCAGGTCCATGGCGATGGCCCACTCCAGCACCGACCGGATGC
>JAPOYG010000190.1 GCA_026706755.1 Acidobacteriota bacterium | reverse complement strand
GTGGGCGAAGGCGGGCTGCTCGTCGTCGCGCCGGACGCGGTCATCTGCTTCGCGGGGTCCCGCTACCGCCAGGCGCAGCGCATCGCCGTCGCCGCGGGCGGCGGACTGGTGCTCGTCGACTGGGTCACGTCGGGCCGGCGCGAGTCGGGGGAGCGCTGGGTCTTCGAGGAGTACGTCAGCCGCACCGTGGTCCACCTGGAAGGTCGCCTCGTGGTTCACGACGCGGTTGCGCTCCGCCCGTCGGACGGCCCGCTGGCGGAGCGCTTCGGCCGCTACGACGTGCTGGCCGTCGCCGTGCTGGTCGGACGCGGTCTCGAGGTCGAGATCGAGCGGCTCGACGCGCGCGTGCGGGCGGTGCCGGTGGAGCGGCGGGCGGACCGCCTCGTCGCCTTCTCGCCGCTCGAGCCCGGCGGCGGTGTCCTGCGCGTGGCGGGCCGCACGGTGGAGGACGTCGACGGCGTGCTCCGCGAACTGCTCGGATTTGTGCCCCGGCTGCTCGGCGACAGCCCGTGGGCGCGGAAGTGGTAGCGAAATGCACCTGACACCCCGCGAGGTCGACAAGCTCGTCCTGCACCAGGCCGGGTTCCTCGCCCAGAAGCGCCTGGCCCGTGGGCTGCGGCTCAACTACGTCGAGGCGGTCGCGCTGATCGCGACGCAGCTCCTCGAGTTCATCCGGGACGGCCGCTCGGTGGCCGAGCTGATGGACCTCGGACGCCGCTTCCTGGGAACGGCGGACGTGCTCGACGGCATCGCGGAGATGGTCGACGAGGTGCAGGTGGAGGGGACGTTCCCGGACGGCACCAAGCTGGTGACCGTCCACCACCCGATCGTCGCGGAGCGCGGGGACCGCACCCTGGCGCTCTACGGGAGCTTCCTAGAGCCCCTGGCGCCCGCGGCGGGGACGGAAGGGGCGGCGACCGGGCGGCCGGCGGTGGGTCGGCCCGCGTCGGCCGCGTCCGGCCCGCCGGGCGAGGTCCTGACCGCCGAGGGGGAGATCACCCTGAACGACGGCCGCGAGACGATGACGCTGAGCGTCTCGAACACGGGCGATCGGCCGATTCAGGTCGGCAGCCACTATCACTTCTTCGAGACCAACCGCGCCCTGGCCTTCGACCGCCGGGCCGCCTACGGACACCGGCTCGACATCCCCGCCGGCACGGCGGTTCGCTTCGAGCCGGGGGAGAGCAGGACGGTGCGGCTGGTCCCGATTGCCGGCGACCGCATCGTCCGCGGCGGGAACGCCTGGGCGAGCGGCCCGGTCGTGGAGGGGCGCGACCTCGGGAGCTGGGAGTAGTCATGGCGCACCGCATCGACCGGCGGCACTACGCGGACCTCTACGGGCCGACGCGCGGCGACCGCGTGCGCCTGGGCGACACGGGCCTCGTGGCCGAGGTCGAGGACGACGCCACCGTCTACGGCGACGAGTGCAAGTTCGGGGGCGGCAAGGTGCTCCGGGACGGCATGGGGCAGGCGGCCGGCATCACGGACGAGCGGGCCCTCGACTGCGTGATCACCAACGCGCTCGTCGTCGACTGGACCGGCATCCGGAAGGCGGACGTCGGCATCAAGAACGGGCGCATCGCGGGTATCGGGAAGGCCGGCAACCCGGACGTCATGGCCGGCGTGAGCGACGACCTCATCGTCGGGGTGACGACGGAGGCGATCGCCGGGGAGGGGCTCATCCTGACCGCCGGCGGCATCGACGCCCACGTGCACTTCATCTCCCCGCAGCAGGTCCACGAGGCGCTGGCGAGCGGCGTGACGACGTTCATCGGCGGCGGCACGGGGCCGGCCACCGGCACGAAGGCGACGACGTGCACGCCGGGCAGCCAGCACGTGCGGCTCATGCTGCAGGCCATCGACTCGCTGCCGATGAACTTCGGCTTCCTCGGCAAGGGCAACACGTCGATGCCGGAGGGGATCGAGGAGCAGATCCGGAGCGGCGCCGTGGGCCTCAAGCTGCACGAGGACTGGGGCTCGACGCCCGCCACCATCGACTGCTGCCTGGGCGAGGCGGAGCGCTTCGACGTGCAGGTGGCCATCCACACCGACACGCTGAACGAATCGGGGTTCGTCGACGCGTCGATCGCCGCGTTCAAGGGCCGCACCATCCACACGTATCACACCGAGGGCGCCGGCGGCGGGCACGCCCCCGACATCATCCGCGTCTGCGGCGAGCCGAACGTCCTGCCGAGCTCGACCAACCCGACCCGCCCTTACACCGTCAACACCCTCGACGAGCATCTCGACATGCTCATGGTCTGCCACCACCTCGACAAGAACACGCCGGAGGACGTCGCCTTCGCGGAGAGCCGCATCCGGGGGCAGACGATCGCGGCGGAGGACGTGCTGCACGACCTCGGGGCCATCAGCATCATGGCCAGCGACAGCCAGGCCATGGGGCGGGTGGGGGAGGTCGTCACCCGCACCTGGCAGACCGCCGACAAGATGCGGGCGGAGCGCGGGCGGCTGGACGGCGAGCAGGGCGACAACGACAACCTGCGCATCCGCCGCTACGTCGCCAAGTACACCGTCAACCCGGCCATCGCGCACGGCATCGCGCACGAGGTGGGCTCGGTCGAGGTGGGCAAGCTCGCCGACCTGGTGCTCTGGAAGCCGGCCTTCTTCGGGGTCAAGCCGGAGCTCGTCGTGAAGGGCGGCTTCATCGCCTGGGCCCAGATGGGCGACGCCAACGCGTCCATCCCCACGCCGCAGCCGCAGTTGATGCGCCCGATGTTCGGAGCCTTCGGCCGGGCGGCGGGGACGACGTCGCTGGCGTTCGTCTCGCAGCTCTCGCTGGAGGCGGGGACGGTCGCCGGTTACGGCCTCACCTCGCGCCTGTCGGTCGTGCGCGAGTGCCGTACGATCGGCAAGCGGGACATGAAGCTCAACGATGCCCTGCCGCGCATCGAGGTCGATCCGGAGACCTACGTCGTCACCGCCGACGGCG
>JAPOYG010000460.1 GCA_026706755.1 Acidobacteriota bacterium | reverse complement strand
GCGCCAGGTCGCCGCCATGTTCGCCGAGGAGCGCCCGGCCCTCCGCCCGTTGCCCCTCCAGCCGTTCCGCTACTACCAGTTCGGCCGTCGCACCGTCCATCTCGACGGCTGCGTCGAGGTCGCGGCCACCTACTACAGCGCCATCCGGCTGGATCGGCCGGCAAGTCGACGTCCAGTGGAACGGCGCCCAGGTCCGACTGCTCGACCCCGCACCGGCCAGCTCCTCCGCGAGCACCACCGAGCCCCTCGGGGCTGGCACCGCATCGCGGACCCCGACCGGCCCGCACGCACGCCGCGGAAGACCCGCCCTGCTCGCCGCCGCCAAGTGCGCCGGCACCGCGATCTCCGCCGTCTGCGACCACATCCACCGTCACGACGGCGCCCGCGGTGCCCGTCGCATCCTCGGCGTCCTTGCCCTCGCCAGGAAGCACGGTCCCGCCGTCGTCGAACAGGCCGCCACCGCCGCCCTCGAATGCGGCTTCCCCACTATCGCTTCGTCCGCCGCTACCTCGACCGCAGGCGCGCGCCGCCCCTCTCCTTGCGTCAGGTCGACCCCTTCATCCGCGAACTCACCGTCTACCGCGATCTCATCGATCGCAGAACAGGAGACCCCTCGTGAACCTCGTCGAACTTCCCCGTCCCGCCGCCGGGGCCGCCCCGCGGCTGCGGAGCCGCCGCCGGCGCCTCCCTCGGCCTCCGGGCTGTCTCCGCTGGCCGCCGACGCGCTGGCCGCCGCGTATACGTCGTACGAGCAGTCTGCTCGATGTCTTCGACCCCTGGGAGCCGGAGGCGTGGTCCGGTCTCCGCGTCGGCTCCCGCTCGCTGGCCCGGGGGGTCGGCCCCCGTCCTCGTTGAGCGGCCCGGACCCCTGCCGCTCCGCCGTCTTTCCCAGGCCAGGAATCGCCGTGCGCCCGCTCCCCTGCCCGGTCTCCTTCGTCCGTGGCGAGCGGCGACGTAGCGTTGCGTTCTCGCGCGTGTTCTCATCATGCTCCGCCGCGAGATGGTGCGCCGCGGTCTCACGGACCCGCGGTTCGTCACCAGCACCCGCGCGAGCTGGATCAACAAGGAGTCCGGCGTCAGCCAACCCCCGCTCAAGCCCGGCGCCCAGGGCGTGGAGGTCGTGTCGAGCAACGAGGTCGCGCGGGTCAACAGGACCCACGAGAAGGACGAGAAGGGCTTCAACGACCGGAAGCGATCGGTCGACCGCAAGGCCGGCCAGGACGTCTTCGAAGGACGGCAACCACGTCCTGGTCGTGGTCGAGAGGCGCAACCGCCAGGGCGAGACGTACGAGCTCTACCACCTCTCCGACGCCAACGTCGCCGACCTCGGCTCCCGGGTCTCGCCCGGCGCCGCGGAGGTCGACGGCCGGCCCACGGCGCGCGCCGAGCGCTGGATGGAGGAGAACGGCGTCGACAAGCCCGACGCCGACGCCATCCACATGCAGATGATCTCGAACAGGCTCGAGTCGAGGTACAACCTCGAGCGGCGCACGCAATCGTTGCACGGCAGGGTGGTTCTCCCGCCGAGCGCGAGCGGCGCGAGGGGCCGTGTGCCAGTTTCGCAGATCTGCGAATCAGTCCCAACTCGTTGACTTGCGTACGTCCAATATGTGTCGGGAGATGGGACCGCCTCAGAGCGCGCGTTCGTGACGTTGGTCAGCACCGCGTTGATCACCCCGGCCAGTGGCGCTTGAGCCATCCGCGCGACCTTCTTGATCGGCTCGAGCCGACTGCGAATCGCCCACCCGTACCACCGCCCGCCACATCCGCTCCGCCCAGCCCCGCGAGCGGGTGTCCCACAACCGCATCGCCTGCTCCTTGATCCCCCACGCCCGCGCCACCCGGAACGAGCTCCCGGCGCGCCGCGTTACCCGGCGTGGCCGCTGCGCCATGTTCCCGCGACGCGTCAGCCACAGGTAGCGCGTCTTCACCAGCCGGTCGTTGCCCGGCTGCCGCAGGGCCCGATCTCGGACCGCCGGACCTGATCCACCGCCGCACCCAGGTGCTGCGCTACGTGGAACTCTTGTCGAGCACGATCACCGCTTCCGTGTGATCCCGGACCGACCCGATGCAGGCCGGCCACATGTCCACCGCCGCCAACCCGATCTGCGCACGGCCCGCCTCGCCCGGCGTTTCGAAGTACCCATCGACGGCCGCCGCCCGCCCGACCGTCGGCCACGAACAACACACAGCGCTCCGACGTCGTCAGGTCGTTGACGACGGTCACGTACTCGTGCCCCCGTTGAAACGACGTCTCGACCACCCCGACCGCCGGCCCGCGCGGCCGCGCATCCCGTCTCCGGCCGCTCGTCGGACCGGAGCGCGGGTACGCCGGGCCGCCTCCTCTTCGCGAACGCTGTCGTACCCGAACCGGGAAAGGCTGCGCGAGGCGAGCGACGGCGTGGCCGTCGCCGTTCGCCAGCGGGCGGCACGACTGAACCGGGGGCTGTCGTCGATGCGCATGGCGACTACTTTGAGGGCCGGCCACCGCCAGCCCGGGGACAGCGGGCGATGAACTCGACAACCTCTCGCTCGATCCATCGGACCGCGCGACGGCCAACCCGGATCGGCCGCGGGAACAGCCCCCGTTCCATCAGGTCGTAGATCACGGACCGGGACAGGTGCGTGATCTCCTTGACCTCCCGAAGCGTGAGCAGGTGCATCCGGGTGGCGCCGGCGGCCGTGTGGTCGTGTTCCGTCATGGCTGATCCTCCGTTGTCTCGCGGGGTCCGAATGCTCCGGGCTCCGCCGGGCGAACGGTGCGCGGAGTTCTCTCACGTGCCTCCACCCGGTCTGGCATCTCTGCCACGTCGCGGTATACCCGGCGGCAGGCGGGATTCCCAACCCGCGGACGTTCCGGGGCTACTGGAGCGGAGTTTCGACGTACCACGTGCCCACGCTCGCGCCCCGGAAGGAGATGTCGCTCGGCGGATCGACGCCGAGCCGCCCGAGGCTGGCA
>JAPOYG010000262.1 GCA_026706755.1 Acidobacteriota bacterium | reverse complement strand
AGATGACCGAGCATCTCCTGGACGCGATGAGGCCGGCCGACTTCGCCGAGATCACCTTCCGGCTCGGGAGCTACGAGCCGTCCGGCGGTGGCGCCGAAGCCAGCGGCAACCTCACCATCCAGGCCGTCACGATGCCGGTGACCTTCCCCATCTCCCTGACTCCGTCGGGAGCCGGCGTCGAGATCGCGGGCGAGCTCCGCCTCGACATGACGGACTACGGCGTGGAGCCCCCCGTCGTCCTGCTCGGCCTCCTCCGCGTGCGGCCGGACATCCGCATCGAGTTCCAGGGGCTGGTCGTCCCGTAGGCCCGGGCGAGGGCGCCTCAGCTCATCCAGTCGACCTGCCCAGGGCCGCGGCGGTTCCCGCCGCGGGTTGAGGTCACGGGCCGCTTGGTGGCTCGAAGAGCCATGAAGATCGTCTCCTGGAACATCGGCCGTCGCGCCGCCTGCTGGGACTGCCTGCTCGATATGGACGCGGACGTCGCGCTGCTGCAGGAGGCGGCCGAACCCCCGCCCGAGCTCGCCGAGCGCATCGATGTGGATCCGGCGCCCTGGAACCTGGCGGGTGGCGACTGCTATCAAGCGCGAGCCTGGCGCGCGGCAATCGTAAGACTCTCGGAGCGGGTTCAGGTGGAGTGGATCGAGGCGAAGTCCATCGACGCCGCCGGAATCGGCGAGCTTGCCGTCAGCCGTCTGGGAACGCTCGCGGCCGCGCACGTGACCTCGCCGGGCCGCGAACCCATCGTCTGCGTCTCGATGTACGCGCCCTGGACGTCGCCGCACGCCTCCACGGAAAGCAGCGATATCGTCTCGGATGTCTCCGCACATCGGATCCTGTCGGACCTGTCCGCGTTCATCGGGCGTCGGCGCGGTCACCGTATCGTCGCCGCCGGCGATCTCAACGTTCTGCACGGCCATGGCGAGTACGGCAACACCTACTGGAAGGGACGCTACGAGACCGTGTTCACGCGCATGAAGGCGCTGGGCTTGCCCTTCGTCGGACCTCAGCACCCCCACGGACGACAGGCCGACCCGTGGCCCGAAGAGCTCCCTAAGGACAGCAAGAACGTCCCGACCTACTACCACAGTCGCCAGACGCCGGCCACGGCAACCCGCCAGTTGGATTTCGTGTTCGCCTCCGAGGGCCTCGCCGACTCCCTGACCGTGCGAGCGCTCAATGCGCCGGAGCAATGGGGTCCCAGCGACCACTGTCGCGTGGAGATCGAGATCGCGTAGGGGAGTCGAAGCTCGTTGCTCCCCTTGCCCGCTCGGCCGATCCGCCGTCGTGGTCGGATCGGCGGCTCATTACGTGTGTTGGGGCCTTCGTACCGTCCTGTGGGTTGGATCCTGTGATACGCTGCGTCTGTGGAACTGTGCTGATGAGGAACATCACCGTGTCCGTGGACGACGAGACGCACCGGCGGGCGCGAATCCGCGCGGCGGAGCTGGACACCTCTGTCTCGGCACTGGTGCGTGGCTTTCTCGATCGTCTCGCTCGTGATCGGACCGACGGAGGCGGGGTGCCCGCGCCGGACGCGGAGACCGAGCGCGAACGTCGCGAACGGTTGCTGAACGAGGTCTTCGAGGACATCCGCGCGACCCGTAGCGGATTCAGGGCCGCCGACAACGTCAGTCGGGAGGCGCTGTACGACCGGAATGCGGTTCGTCGACACCAACGTCCTGATCTACGCGGCGAGTCCGTCCGCTGACGAGGCGGCGAAGCGTCGCCGGGCGCAGCACCTGCTGCGGGAGGGCGGCCTTGCGGTGTCGGTGCAGGTTCTGCAGGAGTTCTACTCGCAGGTCACGCGCCCCAGCCGGGCGGACCCGCTCGACCAATCGCAGGCGCTGCGGTTCCTCGAGTCCCTCCGCGAGTTTCCCGTGCAGGACGTCACGCTCGCCGTGTTTCACGCCGGAGTCGCGCTCAGTCGGCGCTTCCGGCTGTCGTACTGGGACGGGGCGATACTCGCCGCCGCGCGTGCCTCCGGCTGCGACGCCGTGTATAGCGAGGATCTGAGTGAAGGGCAGGACTACGACGGCCTTCGCGTGATCAATCCGTTCCGCGAACCAGGGAGCTGACCGAATGGCGGACCGCAGCCCGGCCATTGGGGGGTTGCTCGACGAGGCCGACCGAGCCGCGGAGGCGTGAGGCGCCTGCGTGGTAGCATGGCCGATGGCCCGCGGCGATTCCGCACGGACTCGCTCCGCCGCCCCGGTGGCTCCGGTTCGACCCGCGGGATCCGCTCGGCGCGACGTGCTGGAGCCCGCTCGGCGCGACGCGCCGGTATCCACCCCCGAGTTTCCCGGCTGCCGGCCCGTCCAGATCACCCGCGACGCCATCGGCGACCACGAGGGTCGCATCGAGTACTGGGACGCCGCGACCGAGACGGCGTGGGTGGCGTGTGAGCCGACCACCGTCTATCGCGAGGGGCCGGGCCAGCAGCTCGCCGGGTTGCTGACGCGGATAGCCGCCGTCCGGGGGGCGCCCATCCTGACTCTCGGCACTGCCGACCTGCTGCTGCGCGATGCGCGGGGCGAGCGGCGGCGCATCCTGCAGCCGGATCAGATGGTCTATCTCGACCCGGTCGAGACGCGGCCGCGAGGCGCAGCCGTCGAAGTGGGGACGGACCACCTGCCGGACGTGTTGCTGGAGGTGGACTACGCGACCGACGTGCATCGCGGCAAGCTGAGCCTCTACGAGGCGTGGGGCTTCCCCGAGGTGTGGGTCGAGGTGCCGGACGGCGGTTCACCGCGGCGCGGACCGGGCCTGACGATTCACCGTCTGGCCCCGGAGGGCTATGGCGCGGTGGCCGCGAGCGTCGCTCTGCCGGGCTGGACGGCGGCGGAGATCCACGCGGCGCTGAACGAGCCTGTCCTCTCGGAGGCGACGCGCGCGGTGCTGGAGCGCGTGGGCCGAGCGCTGGGTGCGGCTGCGGGGACCGGTCCGGACGACGATCCGTGGCTCGGCGC
>JAPOYG010000627.1 GCA_026706755.1 Acidobacteriota bacterium | reverse complement strand
GATGAACGACGAGGAGACGGTGGCCCTCATCGCCGGCGGGCACACCTTCGGCAAGACCCACGGCGCCGCGCCGGACACGCACGTCGGCCCCGAGCCCGAGGGCGCGGCCCTCGCGGAGCAGGGCCTCGGCTGGAAGAGCGCCTTCGGCAGCGGCAAGGCCGGCGACGCGATCACGAGCGGGCTGGAGGGCGCCTGGACGCCCACCCCGACCACCTGGGACAACAGCTTCTTCGAGACCCTGTTCGGCTACGAGTGGGAGCTGACGAAGAGCCCCGCGGGGGCG
Organism: Acidobacteriota bacterium; assembly: GCA_026706755.1. Taxonomy (GTDB): domain Bacteria; phylum Acidobacteriota; class Vicinamibacteria; order Vicinamibacterales; family UBA8438; genus JAGWAJ01. The sequence continues at coordinate 2,689 of JAPOYG010000627.1, read as the reverse complement.
AATCAGTGGGTGCCGAAGGACTCCGGCGGCGCGGGCACCGTGCCCGACGCCCACGACGGGTCGAAGCGGCACACGCCGGTGATGCTGACCACCGACCTCTCGCTGCGGATGGACCCCATCTACGAGCCGATCTCGCGGCGCTTCCACGAGAACCCGGAGCAGTTCGCGGACGCCTTCGCCCGGGCGTGGTTCAAGCTGACGCACCGCGATATGGGGCCCATAGCGCGCTACCTCGGCCCCGAGGTTCCCGCCGAGCAGCTCCTGTGGCAGGACCCCGTGCCGGCCGTCGATCACGAGTTGATCGACGCGCAGGACGCCGCGGCCCTCAAGCGCCGGATCCTCGATTCGGGACTGTCCGTCTCCCAACTGGTGTCGACGGCCTGGGCGTCCGCCTCGACGTTCCGCGGCAGCGACAAGCGCGGCGGGGCCAACGGCGCGCGCATCCGCCTTGCCCCGCAGAAGGACTGGGAAGTGAACCAGCCGGAGCAGTTGGCAAGCGTGCTGGGCGTCCTGGAGGGCATCCAGGGGGACTTCAACGGCGCGCAGTCAGGGGGCAAGCGGGTCTCGCTCGCGGACGTGATCGTCCTCGGCGGGTGCGCGGCCGTCGAGCAGGCCGCGAAGAACGCCGGGCACGACGTCGAGGTTCCCTTCTGGCCGGGGCGCACCGACGCGGTGCAGGAGCAGACGGACGTGGAATCGTTCGCCGTGCTGGAGCCGACGGCGGACGGGTTCCGCAACTACGCCGGGAACGGCAACGGCCGCCCCGCCGAGGAGCTGCTGGTGGACCGGGCGCAGCTCCTTACGCTGACCGCGCCCGAGATGACGGCGCTCGTCGGCGGCCTGCGCGTCCTCGACGCCAACGTCGGGCAGTCCGAGCGTGGTGTGTTCACGAAGCGCCCGGGGACGCTGACCAACGACTTCTTCGTCAACCTGCTCGACATGAACACGGAGTGGGCGTCGTCGGGGTCCGACGGCGTGTTCGAGGGGCGCGACCGCGGGACGGGCGAGGTCAAGTGGACGGGCTCGGCCGTCGATCTCGTCTTCGGGTCCAATTCTCAGCTCCGCGCCATCGCGGAAGTCTACGGTTGCGACGACGCGCAGCCTGCGTTCGTGCGTGACTTCGCGGCGGCGTGGAGCAAGGTGATGCACCTCGATCGCTTCGACCTGGACTGCTCGCAGCACGATTGACGCACGCGACGCACTCGGACGGCGGCAGTCGGAGCCGAAGCCGGGGCGGGGATTCCGGCGGTTGTCCCGGCCGCCGGGATCTGCCACTGCGATGCGGATTCTCCACGTCGCGGACCGGCTGAGCGACCGGGGAGGCGCCGATCTGGCCCTCCTCGGTCTGCTCGACTCCCTGGCGGCCGGTCACGAGCAGCACTTGGCGGTGGGCCGCGACGACGGCGTCGTGCGCCCGCCCTGCCCGGTGACCGTCGTCCCGGGGCTCGACGCCCGGACGCGCGCCGGCTCGCCCTCGCGGGGGCGTTGGAGTCTGCGCTCGCGAGGAGCACCGGGCATCGCGCGCCGTGCGGCGCAGCTTCCTCGCCCACCGTTCGTCGCCGCGACCGCAGGTCGCGCTGCGGCCTCCGCTCGGCGCCCAACCCAATCCTTCAGGAGTCCGCCCCGTTCTGCGGCGCAGACTCCGTGCGCCGACCTCGACCCGCTGCTGGAGCGACTGCGCCCCGACGTCGTACACGTCCACAACGTGGTCAATCCCGCGGTGCTGGCCTGGGCGGCCGGCGTGGACGCGGTGGTGACGATTCAGGACCACCGCTTCTTCTGTCCGGGGCGGGGCAAGTGGACGGCGGACGGCCGCGTCTGCGGCGAGGCGATGGGACGCGAGACGTGCGCCGGCTGCTTCGACGATCCCGGCTACTTCGAGGCCGTCCTCGAGCTCACCGCCGAGCGGCTGGACGCCGTGCGGAACCTGCGGCTGACGGTGCTTTCGGACTACATGAAACGCGAGCTCGTCCAGGTGGGCGTTCCCGCGGCCCGCATCACGGTCGTGCCCCCGGTCGCCTACGGCCTCGACCGGGACGCGGCGGCCGACGGTCCGTCCTGCGTCCTGTTCGCGGGCCGCGTGGTCGAAGCGAAGGGTGTGCGGGAAGCGATCGACGCCTGGCGGCGCTCGGGGTCCGCGCTGCCCTTCGTCGTGGCCGGCACCGGCCCGCTGCGCCGCGAGATCGAGGCGGAGGGCGTCGAGGTGCTGGGCTGGCTCGACCGCCGGCGCCTCTCCGCCGCCTACCGGCGCGCCGCCGTTGTCGTGATGCCCTCCCGCTGGCAGGAGCCGTTCGGCATCGTCGGGCTCGAAGCCCTCACCCTGGGCACCCCGGTGGCCGCCTGGGACAGCGGCGGGGTGCGCGAATGGCACCCCGGCGGGGAGCTCCTGGCGCCCTGGGGCGACGTCGACGGACTGGCTCGGGCGCTCTGCAGCGCGCCGCGCCAGGTGGTCGATCGGCCACGCGGGTTCGAACGGGAAGACCTCGTGCGCGGGCTGGAGGCCGTGTACTGCGGGCGCGCCGTCCTGGGCCGCGGTGGGGCGCAGGCCAGTTCCGGTTGAGTCGAGGGGTTTACCGCGGCGATCGCCGAGGGATGCCGTGGCCGGTGCGCGAACGGGCGGGCTTCGAACGACCGCGGCCCCGGCCATGCGAAGCCGAGCATGGCCGGGGTCGCTTCGGACGCGCCGGCA
>JAPOYG010000404.1 GCA_026706755.1 Acidobacteriota bacterium | reverse complement strand
CGGACGAAGCGGGCCAGGTTCGACATGTCCTCGTCGCCGAAACCCTGCGCGATCAGCGCGTCCTCGATCGTCGCCACGAGGCTCGCGATCGGTACCGGCACCTGGAACTCGCGCGCCGTCTCGAGCGCGATGCCGAGGTCTTTGCGATGGAGCCGCGTCCGGAAGCCGAGGGGATAGTCGTCCTTCAGCATCCGGTCGGCGCGGTTGTTGAGGATCCACGATCCGGCCACGCCGCCCCCGATCGCCTCGACGACCCGCTCGGGATCCGCGCCGGCCTGATTGGCGAGGGTGAGCGCCTCGGCCAAGGCCATGAACGTGCCCGTGATCGCCACCTGGTTCGCGACCTTCGCGATCTGCCCGCAGCCGACGGGGCCGATGCGGGTCACCTTGGCCCCGATGATCTGCAGCACCGGCTCGGCGCGCGCGAAGTCCTCCTCGCTGCCGCCGCACATGATGGTCAGCGTCCCCTTGATGGCGCCTTCCGAACCGCCCGACACCGGCGCGTCGACGTAGCCGATGCCCCTGGCGCGGAACGCCTCCGCGATCCGCCGCGTCGCGGCGGGGGCGATCGACGAGCAGTCGATGACGAGGCCGCCTTCCCGCAGGCCGTGGATGACGCTGACGCCGTGGTCGTGGCCCGGGCCGAGCAGCACCGCCTCGACGTCCGGCGTGTCGGAGACGCAGCTCAGGACGATGTCGACTCCCGCGGCGGCCTCGGCCGGGGTCGCGGCGCGCTTCGCACCTGCCTCGGCCAGCCGTTCCTCGCGTTCCCGCGTCCGGTTGTGGACCGTGACCTCGCATCCGGCCTTGAGCAGGTTCGTCGCCATCGGGGCGCCCATGGTCCCCATGCCGAGCACGGCAATCTTCATCGCGGTGGTTCTCCTCGTCGGGCGGTCAGCACTGATCGGTGATCAGACGCGCGCGTGGACGATGCCGCGCCCCGATTGCGGGCGGTTGGTCACGAGCGCGACCAGCTTCTTCCAGTAGCGAAAGGACGGGGTGTAGACGGTCCGGACCTCGCTGAAACCGACGGATTGTAGCATCTGCGTCAGCGCCGCCACCGTCGGCATGGCGCACATCTCGTACGGCGCCTCCCGCGCGCGCTCGTCTCCCGGGAAGAACGGCACCAGGGGGTAGCGCTCGTGCACGAAGGGCAGCAGGACGTGGGTCTCGCAGACGAGGAGCCGCCGCGTCACGCGGGCGACGCGCTCGAGCGCCGCGAGCGGGTTGCGCAGGTGATAGAAGACGCCCAGCAGCAGCACCAGGTCGAACTGGCCGACCTCGGCCGGGTCGAGCTCGTGCACGTCGGCCCGCCGGTGCTCGACCCTCGACCCGAGCCGCTCGCGGGCCGCCTCGAACTCGCGCATCCCGAAGCGGTCCCAGGCGTAGCTGTCGACGGCCAGCACGCGGTCGGCCCCGCGGCGCTCGCACTCGAACGAGAAGAAGCCGTGCCAGGCGCCGATGTCGAGGACGCTCCAGCCGGTCAGGTCTTCCGGAAGCTGCAGCAGGCGCAGCCGGCGCTCGAACCGGCGTCGGATGCGGCCCTCTGCCGTGTACGGCGGCGCCCCGGTGTCGGGGCGGCTGATGACCTGATGAGGACGATCGCCCATGGCGTCGGGCCGCGCAGGTCGCGACCGTGCGGGATGCACCTCGACGGCGAGGACGGGCGCGAGGTGATCCGATTCGAGCGCGCTCTCGCGCGACGCGTGCAGAATACACCGGCCGTGCCGTGACGACCCGGGCCGGTGGCGCACGCCGCGCGGCGGCTCGTGCGTCGCCGGTTCCGCGGCGCAGACTCCCCGGCCGTAGGTCGGGCCGCCGGGAACGGGTGTAAGATCCGCGGCACGAGCCGGGCCGGCACACGATAGCGGCCGTGCGGACCGCCGGCCGAGTTCAAGGGGGGGACCCATGCTGGAGACGATCAGCCGGGCGCGGGCCGGACGGGCCCTGCGCCTCATCGCCTGCGCCGCCGTGCTCTGGGGACTGGCCGCGGCGCCCGCCGGCGCGCAGTCGGAAGGCGAGATTCCCCACCTTGTCGGCGTCTGGGACGGCGGCCCGGGTGCGCGGCCCGTCAACGGGCCGAACATGCCGTGGACGCCCGACAACTTCCCGGTGCTCAACGAGCGGGCCCTCGCGTTCCAGCAGGTGTTCGACGAGGCCATCGCCCCGAAGTACGACTGCGTGCCGTCGACGCCGCCGGCCCTGCCCTACGACCCCTACATGATGGAGTTCGTGCAGTGGCCGGACCGCGTGCTGATCCGCTACGAGAAGGACGATCAGGTGCGGACGGTCTGGCTCGACGGGCGCGAGCCGACGGCACAGGACTACAGCGTCCAGGGCGTGTCGGTGGGCCGCTACGAGGACGGCGCGCTGCACGTCGTCACCACGCACTACGCGTTCGACGTCACCGGGTTCGACGACTACAACGGCATTCCCTCGTCGCAGCTCAAGAAGGTCACCGAGAAGTACTGGCGCGAGGGGGACGATCTGAAGATGACGCTCACGGTCGAGGACCCGCTCTTCCTGCGGGAGCCTGCCTCGTACACCACGCGCTGGGTGCCGGGGCCGGAAGGCTACAAGCTGCGCGCCTACGATTGCGACCCCGAGGAGGCGCGGCACCCGGTGAAGTTCCTGATTCCCAAGTACAAGTAGCCGGTGCGCACACCGGGGAGGTAGCGCCGTGAAGGTCTGGCACTGGGTGGCGGCCATCGCCGTGGCGGCAGTCGTGGGAGCTTCGGTGGGGCACGTGCCCGCGATCGCCCATCACGCGAGCGCGCCGTTCTACGACAACACGAAGAGCGTCGAGGCGACCGGCGTCGTCACGCGCTTCGTCTTCCGGAACCCGCATTCGTTCCTCTACGTCGACGGCACGGACGAGAACGGCGAGACCATCTCGTGGGAGATCGAGATGGGCGCCGCGGTCATGATGGGGCGCCGCGGCTGGACGCCGGACACGATCCGCGCCGGAGACCG
>JAPOYG010000519.1 GCA_026706755.1 Acidobacteriota bacterium | reverse complement strand
CCGGCCGTGAGCTCCCACTCGTCGATGCGGTCGCGGCCGGAGAACTGGTAGCGGTCGTGGCCGGTGACGCGCCACGTCCGGAGGTCGTAGTCGACCAGGTAGCCGACCTTGAGCTTCGCGAGGACGAGGTCCGCAAGGGGATCCGGCCCCTCGTCCGCTTCCTGCCGCCGCCCGAACAGCCGCTCCCGGAGCCCCATGGGTTCTTCCAGCATACCGGAGGGCGGGGGGAAGCGACAGTCCCCGGGAGCGCGAGCTCGGGCGATGTCCTGGTTCGCGATCCACTCGCGAATCCCGGATCGAGATCGGACTGGATCCGTCGCCGCGGCTCTGGCGTCCCGCGATCCTCGGGGTCAACTGGTAAGGTTGGCCGTGCCTCCCGATGCGCCGCGTGCCCGGCGCGACTCGACCCCCGCACGGCGAGTGGCAGCGCGGTTCCCCGGCGCGGTACGCGTGTCCGCGGCAACAGCACTGGCGGCCGCACTCGCCGCCTGCGCGGGGCCGCCGCCCGTCGAGCCGCGCCCGGCCGCGACGGTCGAGGAGCTGATGCGCACGATGATCGACCCCGCCGCCGACGCGGTCTGGGACGCCGTGGTGACCGAGTCGACGCCGGAGGGCATCGTGGAGACCCGACCCGAGACCGACGGCGACTGGACCCGGCTGCGCCGACAGGCCGTGCTGCTCGCGGAGTCGGCGAATCTGCTACTGGTCGAGGGGCGCCGGATCGCGGCGCCGGAGTCGCGCTCGGAGCTGCCGGGCATCGACCTCCACCCGGACGCCATCGAGGAGCTGCTGGCCGAGGATTGGGATTCGTGGGCGGCGACGGCGCGGGGCCTCGGCGACACGAGCGCCGTGGTCCTCGCTGCCATCGACGCGCGCGACGTCGAAGCGCTGCTCGCGGCCGGGGCCGAGCTCGATCTGGCGTGCGAGCGCTGCCACGCCATCTATTGGTACCCGGGCCACGCCGACCCGAGGCCTGCGCCCGGCGTGCCCTGACGGGCGCGGCGCCGACCTCCTGCCGTATAGTTACGCCCATGCTGAGTAGACGATCGCTCCTGCTGACCCCCCTCGCGGCGACGGTGGCGCGGGCCGCAGTGGCCCAGAACGCCGCGGCCGGCCGCATGCTGCTGGCCATGCACCAGAACACGTCGAGCGCCGCCGGCTTCCGCGGCTCGCTGGAGGGCTGGGCGCGGGCCGGCATCCGCTACGTCGAGCTCGGGGCGCCGCTCCTGGCGGACTTCCTGCGCACCGACACGCTTCCCGCGGCGCGCCGGCTGCTGGAGGACCTCGACATGACGCCGGTGTCGGCGGCGGTGGTCCTGCAGGACCTCTGGCTGCCGGGACCCGAGCGGGCGGAGTCGCTCGAGGCGTGGCGCCGTGCCTGCGACCAGTTCGCCGACCTCGGGCTGCAGCGGATCTACTCGCCGTCGGTCACGAGCCGGCCGGTGACGGCCGACGACTTCGCGGCCACCCCGGAGTGCATCCGCGAGGCGGGCGACATCGCGCAGGAGTACGGGCTGACGACGATGATCGAGTTCACGCGGGCGTCGACCCACCTCGCCACGCTCACCTCGTCGCTCGCGGTCATCCGCGCGGCGGCGCACCCCGGCGTGCGGCCGATGATCGACTTCTTCCACTTCTGGTCCGGCCTCAGCAAGTTCGAGGACCTCGACCTGCTGGAGCCGGGCGAGCTGGCCCACGCGCACTTCCAGGACCTGCTGGAGGGGCCGCGCGAGCTGATCGACAACGACTCGCGCATCATCCCCGGCGACGGCATCGCGCCGGTGGAGCGCATCCTCCGCAAGCTGGCCGAGAAGGAGTTCACCGGCGCGCTCTCGGTCGAGCTGTTCCGCGCGGAGTACGTCGAGGGCGACCCCTTCGCCGTCGCCACCGAGATCCGCGGGAAGTGCGAAGCCGTCATGCAGCAGGCAGGGGTGCTGTAGCCGGGCCGGCGGCGATCCGACCGACACGAGGCGCACGAGGCTCGAGTTGCGGCGACTCTGGCGCCGCTCCCGGCGTCCGCGCGCTCGATCCGTCAGGGCCATGCCCATCGAGCATGCGATACGTCCGGCCCGGCGGTCGGACGTTCCGGCGATCCGGTCCGTGGTGGAGGACGCCGAGATGTTCCCGCCGGAGATGCTGGACGACATGATCGCCGGCTATCTCGACCAGACGACCCGGGACATCTGGTTCGTCCCGGTGGCGGACGGTCAGGCCGTCGGCTTCGGCTACTCGGAGCCCGAGCGGATGACGAGCGGGACCTGGAACCTCCTCGCCATCGCCATCCTCGCCCGGTACCGGGGACGCGGCATCGGCGGGGCGATGATGCGCTACCTGGAGGATCGGCTCCGGACCGCCGGCGAACGCGTGCTCATCGTCGAGACGATGGGCACCCCGGCGTTCCGCCGCACCCGCGCCTTCTACCGGGCCAACGGCTACGCCGAGGAAGCGCGCATCCGGGAGTTCTACGAGCCCGGCGGCGACAAGGTCGTCTTCTGGAAGCACCTCCGAGCGGGGCGGGCGCCCTGACTGCCGACGCCCGTCCACCGAGTAGGTGACGCTCTTCGCCCCTGGCTCCGCAGCTACGGCCTTGCGCCGGCGTAGTCTCCCCAGCCCTCGGTGTGGTACTGCACCAGAATCTGGTTGTTGAGCTGGTTGACCTCGACGGGCACCGCGGCCATGTCCGCCGGGAACTCGAAGAGCGAAGGCAGGCCCCCGGGAGTCAGGAACCGCAGGCCGGGGGGAAGGGCGTCCGGCACGCGGTACGGCTCCCGCGAGGCCAGGACGAAGCCCCATTCGCCGAACGTCGGGACCGGGGCATGGTAGGGCACGGCGTCGAGGCCGGCGGCGCGGACGGTGGCGACGACGCTCCAGAAGGCCCGCCGGGTGACGAGGGGCGACGTGCTCTGGATGGCCGCGATGCCCCCCGGGGCGAGGTGGGCGGCCAGGCGGCGGTAGAAGGTGGTCGTGTAGAGCTTGC
>JAPOYG010000364.1 GCA_026706755.1 Acidobacteriota bacterium | reverse complement strand
AGCACCTGCGTGTCGCAGGCGATGCGGCCGGTGGCGGTGCAGGCGCCGGGCGCGGCCTGCCAGATCCTGCCGTCCGCGATCGTGAGCGACGCTCCCTCGACCTGCAGCGTCACCGAGACCGCGAGGCCGAGCTGGCCGCAGGGCTGGTCGTTGACGACCAGCTCGACGCGGGGGCGGTGCTCGGAGGTGACGACGTGGGGCGTGAGCTCCACGTGCAGCACCTCGCCGGGCGCGTAGCGCTGGGGGTCGGTGTAGCGCCCGAGCTCGCTCTCGCCCGCCCAGGCTCCCGCCAGGATGGTGCCGACCTCGACGTCGAGCAGGTGGGGGATCGCGCCGGCGACGCCGTGCACGGCATGGTGCCAGGCGTCGGGACCGGTCGCCGAGGCGAGCCCTCCCACCAGCGTCGAGAGCGCCGGGCTCGCCTCCAGCGCACCGACGAGCGCCGCGGCGTTGGCGCCGTCGGCCAGCGCGAACAGGTCGCGGAGGGTCGGCGTCGAGTGCGTCACGTCTGCCGCCGCTCCCCGGCGACCAGCCGGCCCCAGTTCTCCGCCGTGGCGCCGACCGCGATCCGCTGGGTGCCGCCGTCCGGGTGCAGCCGGCAGCGCACGACCGTCCCGGACGCGGGCCGCGCCCCCGGGGCGATCTCCTGCGTCCCGGCGTCCGGCAGCGCCCGCACCTGCATCGCCGGCGCTGCGGCCGGTGCGGCTGCCGCCGGTATGTCCGTCGGACCCGCCAGCGGGGCCGCGGCCGCCGGCTCCGCGAGCGGCATGTCCGCAGGGGCCGGCGGCGGGCTCGAGCCCCGAGGCGGGGCGGGCGGGGCGTTCCGGCGCCTCCGACGTCTGCGTGCGCGGCCGACCAGAACGACCGTTGCCAGTAACCCGGCGCCGAGCGGGCCGGCCCAGGTGACCCGGTCGCGGGCCACGCCGATCGCGACCGGCGTCCCGACGGGGACGACCGCCCCCGCCGCGGGCTCCTGCGCCAGCACCGCTCCGCCGGCCGCGAGGGAGAAACGCGGCTCAATCGGGCCGGCCGCGAGCCCGGCGCCGGTCAGCGCCGCGTCCACGTCGTCGATCGCCAGCCCGACGATCTCGGGTACGCGGATCAGGGCCGGCTCTGCCACCACCAGGTCGACCGGCGAGCCGACGGCGAACCGGGCCGCGGCCGGCGGATCCTGGGCCAGCACCGTCCCGTCCGCCTCCTCGCGCGACGGTTGCCGCGTCTCGGAGCCGACCACGAGGCGCAGCGCGCCCAGCACCTGCCGGGCGCCGTCGACGGGCAGTCCCACCAGGTTGGGGATCTCGACCGTCTCGACCGCCGCGATCACGAGGTCGACGGCGGAGCCGACTTCCACCGCCTGCCCCGCCGCGGGCCACTGCTCCAGCACGAGGCCGGCGTCCGCCGCCGACTCCCGGTACTCGAGCGCGCCGCCCGCGAGGTCGGACCCGGCGAGCGCCTCGAGGGCATCGGCCTCGGTCAGCCCCGCCAGGTCCGGCAGGATCACCGCCGGGGGCACGGCCAGCACGAACGCCACAGCGGTCCCGAGGACGACGCGCGTCCCCGCCGCCGGCTCCTGCGCCAGCACCGTTCCCGGCGTCCGGTCCGACGTCTGGCGCTCGACGATGCCGGCGTCGAGCTCCCGGCTCGCCAGCAGCGTCTCGACCGCCGTCTCGTCGAGTCCGAGCAGGTCCGGGACCCGCGCCGTCACCGGCGTCGCCACCACGAGGTCGACGGCCGAGCCGACCGCCGCCCGCGCGCCGGCGCCCGGCTCCTGGTCGATCACCGTCCCCTCCGGTTCCCGGGACTCCTCCGTCGTGGTCTCCCCGCGCCGGAGCTCGGCCCGGTCGAGGCGGCCGTTCGCGGAGCGCTCGCTGCGGCCCAGGAGATTCGGCACCTGCACCGTGACCGGCACGGCGACGACGTAGTCGACCGCGGTGTCGGCCGCGACTCGCGTTTGGGCGGCGGGCGACTGGGCGAGAACGGTCCCCGTCCGCTGCCGGGATTCCTGCCGGCGGACGCGGCCCGGGCGCAGGTCGGCCGCCGCCAGCAGGCGTTCGGCATCGTCGGAGACGTGACCCATCAGGTCGGGCACCCGGGCCGTGCGCGGCGCGGCGACGACGAGGTCCACCGCCGATCCGATCCGCGTCCGCACGTTGGCGCCGGGCGTCTGCGAGACCACCGTGCCCTCGGGCTGGCGCGACTCCTCTCGGCGCACGTCGCCCACCGCCAGGTCGGCCGCGGCGAGGCGGCGGAGGGCGGCTTGCTCGGCATGCCCGACCAGGTTCGGGGTGGCCACCTGCACCGGCTCGGCGATGTCGAGATCGATGGCGGTGCCCGGCTCCACCCGCGAGCCGGCCCGGGGCGTCTGCGTCAGCACGCGGCCCGCGGCCACCCGCGACTCCACCCGTCCCGCCGCTCCCACGCGCAGGCCGCGCGACCCCAGGACGCGGCGCGCCTCGGTCTCGTCGCGCCCGATGAGGTTCGGCACGACGATCGAGGCGAAGCGGATGTCGTCGACGCTCACCCGGCCGCCGGCGTCGGTCGATGCATCGACGATGCGGATGCGGCCCCGGCGCCCCGCGAACCGGGTCACGTCCCACGTGACCCGCTGCATCGTGTCGGATCCCGTGCCGGTCGCGTGCAGGACGCGCGTCTCGCGCCCGGCCTCGTCGATGACGACCAGCTCGATCCGCGTGGCGAACGAACCCCCGCCGCCGATGAGGAAGCTCAGCGGCCCGCGCGGAAGCACGAACGGCTGCGACTCGAGCGCGCCCTGCGCGGCGTCGCCGACCGGTCCCCGCTCGAACGGGGCGGCCCCGCTCCGCAGGCGCCGGAAGCTGCTGACCCAGTACTCGCCCTGCTGCCCGACGGTGGGCCCGACGCGGTCCGCCCGGGTGGGCTCGGCGAGGAACGCCGCGCCGGAGACCCGCCACCCGCGCAGGTCGCCGGTCTCGAAGTCCCAGGTCACCTCGGGGCCGGCGGCGG
>JAPOYG010000454.1 GCA_026706755.1 Acidobacteriota bacterium | reverse complement strand
CGCCCGCCGCGTAGTTCGAGGCGCGGGCCATTTGCGCGCGGGTGAGATCGCGCGCAACCAGCTTCTCGCCCTGCCGGGCGGGGCCGGAGATCGCGCCTTCGGCAACGAGCCCCTCCCGGATCGTGGCGTTGATGCTGTCGCGCAAGGCGCGCGTCGGGGCGATCACCCCGGTCGCCTCGCGCAGATCGCGCGGCAGGTTGAGCCAGCGCCGCGCGGTCTCGGCGCCGACCTCGCCATACTCCACTTGCCGGATGTTGTCGCCGAGCTTCGCGAACGCGCCCTTGACGTCGCCGGTGAGGCTCGCCTTGACCGCCGCCTTTAGCTCGGCATCGCGCTGGCGCACGATGTCGTCCATCACCGCCGTCTGCATCCCGGCGGCCTTCAGTTGCTCGAAGGGCTTGCCCGCCTCGACCGCGCCGAGCTGCTTCTCGTCGCCCACCAGCACCACGCGGGGCAGGCGCAGCGCGGTCGCGATGCGCAGGAGGTTGCGCATTTGCTCGCTGGAGGCGAGCGAGGATTCGTCCACCACCAGCATCGTCTTCGCGTTGGCGGCGCGGAGCTTGCGCAGCCCCGCCGCCGTGCCCCGCCCGTGCGCGATCCCGTCATGGCGCGCGAGGTAGCGTTGCAGGGTCTCCGATTCGATCCCCGCCTCGTTCTGGAGCGTCTTCGCCGCCGAGGCCGAGGGCGCGAGACCCACGGTCCGGTAGCCCTGGCTCGCGGCCAGCGCCCGCAGCCGCTTGAGCATCGTCGTCTTCCCCGTGCCCGCGTAGCCCTGGACCGCGACGACGCGATCCTTGCCGGCGAGGATCGTCTTGACCGCCTCTTTCTGGCCCTCGTTGAGACGGCCCCGGTGGAGCTTGGTCTCCGCCACCCAGCGGCGCATGACGGTCTTCTCCGCCCCCTGGCCGGCGCGCATCAGCGCGATGGTCTCGGATTCCCGCGCCAGCGCCGCGTCGGTGGACCAGTGCCGGCCGTGGTCGAGACCGCGCGCGGCATGGAGCGCGCCATCGCGTTCGAGCGCCGCGATCGCGCGCTCGGCGGCATCGACGGTGACCGCGCCCGGCTCGCGGGCGAGGGTTGCCGCCAAGACATCGGCATGGCCGAACACCGCCTGGCGCTCGCCAAGGTGTGCCACCGCCCAGGCCGCCGCGTCGCCCGCCGCATAGCCCGGCCCCGCGAACAGGTCCGGGCCGAGCAGGCCCCGTTCCGCCTTGCGGGCGTTCGCCCGGACTTTGGTTGCCGAGAAGTCCAGCGCCTTCGCCTGGCGCTGCCATGTTCCCCGCAGCGCCGCCTTGTCCACGTCGTGCTTGGCCGCCCGCGTCAGCAGCGCCGCGCGGTCCGCCAGATGGGGATTGTCCTTCGATTCGCCCAAGCCCCGCGCTTCCATCGCGGTTTCGATTTCGGCGCGGCGCGTGGAGTAGGCGTCGATGACTTCGCGCGGAACCCCCGCTATCTCAAAGCGGCCATCGGCATGGGACTTCTCGATGCCGTAGCCGAGATCGCCGAGACCCCGCGCCAGCTCCGCCCGGTAGATCGCCCCGATGGCCATCTTGTTGCGGTAGAGGCCGTCATTGACCATCGTCCGCCACTTCCCCGCGTCGTCCTGGACCATGTTCGCGATGACGGCATGCGTGTGAAGCTGGGGATCGAGGTTCCTTGACGTGTCATGGCGGAACGTGGCCGCGACCATCTTCTGGCCGTCCGCATGGACCATGGCGGCGGTGGCCTTGTCCTGCATCCGGGTGAGCACCGCGTTCTTCTCGATCCAGCCGAGCGTCGCCGCCACCGCCTTGTCGTGCGCCTCGACGATGCGCTCGTCGCCCCCCACCATCGCCATGAGGCTGACGGATTTCGGCGCGCTCAGCGTCACATCGCGGCCCGGACGGTGGGTTATCTCCCCGTCCCTGCCGCGCTTGCCGAGACGCGGCCCGTCCGGCACCTGGCCTTCGAGGACCGCCTTGAAGTCGGCGGAATCGACCGGGCCCGAGAGCCCGAGCGCCTCGGCGCCCTTGCCCGCCCAGGCGCTCGCTTCGCGGTGTGCCGGGTCGTCCTTCGCGTAATAGCCATCCTTCTCGTAGTAGCTCGCCCCCTGCGACGGCGAGGCGATGACCCCGATGGACGCTACCATCGCCGGCAAGCCCCGGCGGGGGAGGATTCGAGGGTTTCGTGCCTGTCCATACCGGCAAGATGGGCGCTCGCGACAAGCGGAACAAGTACTGAACATACGTGCGTCCGCCGCTGTCCGCCCATGGCCGCAAATGGCGGCGAATGTCCGCAACCGGGCGCTTGCATTCCGCACGGTCATGCCGTACATATGCGCGGCATGATCGTCCGTTCCATCCGCCATCGGGGAGTGCGCCAGCTCTACGAGAACAACTCGTCCCGGCTGCTGAAGCAGGACCTCGTGGAGCGGGTGCGCGGCATCCTCGCCGCGCTGGCCATGGCGGAGACCATGGACGGCTTCATCCGCGAGGCCGCGCCCGGATGGCGGGTCCACCGACTGTCGGGCGAGCGCCGGAACGAATGGAGCGTGTCCGTATCGGGCAACTGGCGGATTACGTTCGAGGAACGCAACGGCGCCATCGAGCGCCTGAACCTGGAGGACTACCACTGATGACCGACGGCGGCATCAAGATGGGGATGACGCCCCCGCATCCCGGAACCTTCATTCGGATCGAGGCCCTTGAGGAGTTGGGGTTGAGCGTTACGACGGCGGCCAGGATTCTCGGCGTGCGCCGTGCGACGCTTTCGGACCTGCTGAACGGCAACGCCTCGCTGTCGCCCGAAATGGCGATGCGGGTGGAGAAGGCGTTCGGTCTCAGCATGGACATGCTGTTGCGGATGCAGGCATGGCACGACGCGACTCAGATGCGGGCGCGGGCCGACGAAATCGACGTTCGGCGGTATCAGCCGGCATGATTCTCGGGTTGCGCGAAATTTTTTTCATCGTAGCCAAGCGCGGCCAGAGAGTGCCAGAGCGCGCCTGGTG
>JAPOYG010000238.1 GCA_026706755.1 Acidobacteriota bacterium | reverse complement strand
GGCGACTCGTCCTCGTCGTCGATCACGAGCTCGAACACGACCTCGGCCGCGTCGTCGCGCGTCACCTCCACGATGCGCGCCCAGCGGCGGTCCTCCGTTTCGCCCTCCTCCGTTTCGACCGGGCGGGTCCGGGCGCCGTCGGTGATGAGGATGTTCCCGGTCTCGGGCAGCCAGTCGGCGTCGCTCAGGAACGACGAGTAGAACGGCTCCCCGCCGGGTCCCGGGTATGCCCACGTCTGGCGGACGGTCAGCGCGTCCTCGTCGATCGCGAACTCGACGGCCCGGCTGTAGGAGTCCTCGGACGGCATCGGCTCGTCGAACGGGAGGGCGCGGTTGTTTCCGTTGTCGAACAGGAGGATGGTGCCGTCGGGGGTCACCTCGACCCCGTGGCCGTGGTACGGCCATTCCAGGTCGCCCTGCGGCTCCAGGAGCCGGTCGCGCCACGGCTCGCCCCACCCGCCGTGCGGCCCGAGGATCCACCGGGCGGCGCCGGTGCGGTCCACCTTGACCTGTGCGTCCTGGTGCCGCAGGGAGACGACGAACGCGTCGTCGGCCGGATCGTGGGCGAGCGCGTTGGCGTGCGCCCAGTCGGCCGCCTCGCCGGTCGGGTGACCGAGCGCGAGGTAGGTGTCCTCCCAGAAGCCCGTGCCGAGCGAGCCGTAGCTGATGCGGTACGGATCGAAGGCGTCCAGGAGCGACCACTCCGCGACGACCGTCCCGTCGGGCGCGAACTCGACGATGACGTCGCCCACCACGTCCTGCGTCTCGCGGGGCGCGTCCGGATCCTCGTCGCTCGTGGGGTAGTCGTCGAAGGATCGGACCTCCGAGCCCAGCGCCACCAGGTTTCCCGACGGCAGCTCGACGACGTCGTGGTGCAGCGAGTCGGTGTCGACGAGGATGCTGCCCGCGGGGGCATGGTCCGCGGCCGCGCGGGAGTGCCAGCGGCGCACGACGTTGCCGAGGACGTCCATCTCGACCAGGACGCCCCAGATGCCGTCCAGGGAGCCCATGTAGAGCAGGTTGCCGTTCGCGAGCGGGATGGCCTGCATGATCGAGTGGTCGGCCCGGTAGTACCAGACGACCTCCCCCGCCGCATCCACCGCGACCAGGAGACCGAAGTCCTGGTCGTTGCCTTCCTCGCCCCAGCGGTAGACGTTGAGCAGCGTCCAGCCCGGCTCCATCCGCTCCGGGCGGCTCACGGTCGCTTCCAGCGGCGGAAAGTCCTCCGGCAGGGGATCCGTCTCGATGATCAGGGGCGGAGACCGGTCCTGGTTGCCTGCGGCGTCCGTGGCGATGAACGTGACGGCGTGCGTGCGCCCGGGGCGGAGCCCGACGAGCGGAACGACGTGCTCCGTCCCCGGCTCGCCGCCGAGCTCCAGACGATCCACCCGCGCGTCGTCGGCGATCTCGACGGCGAGCCGCGCGGGCTCGTCCGTGTTGACCTCGACCGATACCCCGAGTGGGGCCTCGGTACGCGCCGGCTCCGCGACGTTCAGCCGCGTAACCGACGGCGCCGTCCGGTCGCACGACACCGATGCCGTACCGAGCGCGGCGATTGCGAACGCCAGCGCGCGGCGCGCGGCAGGAACCCAACGAATGGGAGCGACGAGCGGACGGTCTACGGGACCGCCTCCTCGGCACGCGCGCCGCGCATGATGTTCAACAGGCCGTAGTTCCCCTCGTGGCAGGCGTACTCGAACATCGGTCCGGACGTCACGCCCCGCGACGCGTGGTTCGTGGTCATCGGGACGAGCGCGCTCCACGGCTCGGTGAACATCTCCGGGTCGGTCATCGTGAACGTGTAGTCGAGCGTCTCCTCGTCGACGCGGGTGAAGCGCTCCACGAGGTGCAGGCCGGGCCGCGCCGCCCGCCACGTCGCGCGCCACAGGTAGTGGCCCTTGTCGGCGAAGGCGGTCGTCTCGACGACCAGCGTGTCCCCCTCCCAGCGCCCGCGGGCGTCGCCGAGCCACTGGCCGACGTGCGCCGGGACGTGGGCCCGGCCGTCGGTCGGGATCATCCGCCACTCGTGGAACATCTCGTTGAGGATCGCCACCCAGCCCGGGGCCTGCAGGACGTGGTAGTTCATGTTGTAGCCCTGCAGCGGCACGAACGGCAGCCCGTCGGTGAGGCAGCGCTCGCCGGTGTCGGCGTCCTCCCAGGAATGGAACGGGCCCACGCCGTACTTCGCCGAGTCGACGGCGAGCCGGGCGCGGCCCGCCTCCGTCCACGGGATCCGGCCGTCCGGCGGGTCGATGATCAGCGCGGTGCGGCGGTCGCCGGTGACGTTCTTGCCGCTGTCCATCCAGAACTGGTTGTAGGCGCCCACGTTGCCGGGGATGAAGGTATCGGACGCGGCCCGGCGCTCGGCCGAGTCGGTCTCGAACGCCGCCGCCTCCTCCGCCGTCAGCACGTCCCTGTCGGCCATCGCCGCGGGCCGCTCGATAGGCGTCAAGGTCGCGTTGGTCCAGATGCCTTGCAGGTCGGGGACGCCCCAGGCGGTGCGGGGCGCCGTCCATTGCTCCGCGGTCTGCGCGGGAAGGGCGGCGCCTCCGACGAGGCAGACACCGGCCGCTACGAGCGCGAGCGTCGTTCGCATAGTATTCCTGCCTTTCGCTCTTGCGGAGCTCGCGTCAGCGCGCCCCGGCGGCCTTTGCGTCATCGGCGCGCGCGCCTGCGAGGATGCCCTCCATGCCGATGTTCCCTTCGTGGCAGGCGTACTCGAAGAGCGGCTCGTCGGTGCGCGTCCAGGGAACGAGCGCCGTCCACGGCCCGGTCCACGTGGTCGGGTCGTTGACCGTGAACTGGTAGTGCATCTCGTCCGGACCGACGCGTGTGAACCGCTCCACGAGGTGCAGGTGCTCGCGCGAGCCCCGGAAGTCGCTCTGGGGTGAGAAGTTCCTCGTCTCCACGACGAGGGTGTCGCCGTCCCAGTACCCGCGCGAGTCGCCGTGCCACTGCCGAATGTCGCCGTCGACATGCGGCCGCCCGTCCA
>JAPOYG010000639.1 GCA_026706755.1 Acidobacteriota bacterium | reverse complement strand
CCGTACGGCGTGGACGGCTCCGGCGACACCCCGAGCCGCCGCCGCATCCTGACGTGTGCGCCGAGCCCCGGAGCGGACGCAGCGCCGTGCGCGCGCGAGATCCTCTCGACCCTGGCCCGTCGCGCCTACCGGCGCCCCGTCACGGAGGCCGACCTTCACGTACTGCTGCCGTTCTACGAGGACGGCGCGGCGCAGGGCGGCTTCGAGCGCGGCATTCAGCACGCGCTCGAGCGGATGCTCGTCAGCCCCGAGTTCCTGTTCCGGATCGAGCGCGACCCGGAGGACGCCGCGCCCGGTGCGCCCTACCGCATCGGCGACCTGGAGCTCGCGTCGCGCCTCTCGTTCTTCCTCTGGAGCAGCGTTCCGGACGACGAGTTGCTCGACCGCGCCGTCGCCGGCCAGCTCCGCGATCCGGCGGTGCTCGAGGCCGAGGTGCGGCGCATGCTCGCCGACGAGCGGTCGCGCGCCCTGGTCGACAACTTCGCCGAGCAGTGGCTCTACCTGCGGGACGTCGAGGCGAAGGAGCCGGATCCCGGCTTCTTCCCCGGCTTCGACGAGAACCTGCGGCAGGCGTTCATGCGCGAGACGGCGCTGTTCATCGACAGCGTGCTCCGCGACGACCGCAGCGTGAGCGAGCTCCTGACCGCCGACTACACGTTCCTCAACGAGCGCCTCGCGAAGCACTACGGCATTCCCCACGTCTACGGCAGTCACTTCCGCCGCGTTTCGCTCGCCGGCACGGAGCGCCGCGGGTTGCTGGGGCAGGGGGGCATCCTGACGCTGACGTCGTACGCCACGCGCACGTCGCCGGTGCTCCGCGGCAAGTGGATCCTGGAGAACCTGCTCGCCTCGCCGCCGCCTCCGCCGCCCCCCGACATCCCGGCCCTGGCGGAGACGACGGACGACGGCGCCGCGCTCTCGATGCGGGCCGCCATGGAGCGCCACCGCGCCAATCCGGCCTGCGCGAGCTGTCACGCCCAGATGGATCCGCTCGGCTTCGCGCTCGAGAACTTCGATGCCGTCGGCCGCTGGCGGGCGCGCGGCGAGTCGAACGAGCCGATCGACGCCAGCGGCGTCCTGCCCGACGGCACGTCGTTCGAGGGGCCGACCGGCATGCGGCGGGCCCTGCTGCGAGATCCGGAGCGCTTCGTCGCGACGGTGGCCGAGAAGCTCCTGACCTACGCGCTCGGCCGCAATCTCGAGTCGTACGACATGCCGGCCGTGCGCGCCATCGTGCGCGGCGCGGCGGCGGACGACCACCGCTTCTCGTCGCTCGTGCTCGGCATCGTGCAGAGCACGCCGTTCCAGATGAGGATGCCCCAATCATGACCATCTTTCAGAAGTCGCTCCCCCGGCGGACGTTCCTGCGGGGCGTCGGCGCCACGCTGGCGCTGCCGCTGCTCGACGCGATGGTGCCGGCCGTCTCGTCGTCGGCGCTGGCCCGCGCCGCCGCCG
Source organism: Acidobacteriota bacterium (assembly GCA_026706755.1). Taxonomy (GTDB): domain Bacteria; phylum Acidobacteriota; class Vicinamibacteria; order Vicinamibacterales; family UBA8438; genus JAGWAJ01. The sequence continues at coordinate 1,543 of JAPOYG010000639.1, read as the reverse complement.
CACCGACACGCCGCCTGGGATTCGTCTACGTGCCGAACGGCGTCATCCAGGAGCAGTGGGTGCCGGCGGCGACCGGGCGGGGCTTCCCCCTGTCTCCGATCCTGAGTCCCCTGGCGCCGTTCCGCGAGCAGATGCTCGTGCTGAGCGGCCTGGCCCACCGGCAGGCCGACTCGTTCGGCGACGGCAACGGCGACCACCCGCGGGCGACGGCCGTCTGGCTGAGCGGCGTCCACGCGTGGGAGCGCCGCGGCCGCCAGGGGCCGACCGACATCAAGCTGGGCATCACCGCCGACCAGATCGCGGCGCGCGAGTTCGGCAAGGAAACGCCCCTGCCGTCGCTGGAGATCGCCCTCGAGCAGCCGACGGCCATCGCCTGCGACACCGGCGACTGCTTCTACTCGAACACCATCTCGTGGCGCACCGAGACGACGCCCCTCGACATGGAGGCGCACCCGCGCGTCGTTTTCGAGCGGCTGTTCGGCGAGGGGGGAAGCGCGGCCGACCGGCTGGCCGTCGCCCGCCGGACCGGCAGCATCCTCGATTCGGTGACCGCCGAGGTAGCGCGGCTCGGAGGCACTCTCGGCCCGGGCGATCGCAGCAAGCTGGACGAGTACCTCGACGCCGTGCGCGACGTCGAGCAGCGCATCCAGCGCACCGAGGAGCGCGGCCCCGACTCGTTCGTCGACCTGCCCGAGCGGCCGGTCGACATCCCGGAGGAGTTCGAGGACCACGCCAAGCTGATGTTCGACCTGCTGTCGCTGGCGTTCCAGGCCGACGTCACGCGGGTCTTCACGCTGATGGTGGCGCGCGAGGCGAGCCCGCGGCCGTATCCCCAGATCGGTGTCCCGGACCAGCACCACACCGTCTCGCACCACCGGAACGACCCGGAGTACATCGCCAAGAAGGCGAAGATCGACACGTATCACATCCAGGTGCTGAGCTACCTGCTGCGGAAGCTGCAAGAGACGCCCGACGGCGACGGGACGCTGCTCGACAACTCGATGATCGTCTACGGCGGCGGCATCGGGAACGGCAACCTGCACGAGCACACAAACCTGCCGTGCCTCGTGGTGGGCGGCGGCGGCGGACGCCTGAGAGGCGGGCGCCACCGTGCGTACGCGGAGGACACGCCGTACGCCAACCTCCTGCTGACCGTGCTCGACAAGGCCGGGGTGCCGGCCGACACGCTCGGCGACAGCACGGGGATGCTCGACACCGCGCCGCTCAGTCTCTAGGAGCCGACTCCCAGCGCGCCCTTGGGGGCGCTGGCGCGCGGACTCGTCCCGGGGGCGAGCACCCGACGGGGGGCTCGCCCCCGGGCCTTCCGCGTTCCCCGTCTTCGGGAATTCGCACCACCTTCGGGAATTCGCACCACACCGCGGAACTCGCACCACACCAGCCGGAAAGGTAGGCAGCAGCGAATCATGGCGAATGCCGGACGCGTCCGTACACCGCAACTCCTCCACCTCGTTGTCTGCCTGGCCGTCCTGGCCGCCGGCTGCCGCGGCGACTCCCCGACGTCGCCCACCGACGATCCGACGCT
>JAPOYG010000261.1 GCA_026706755.1 Acidobacteriota bacterium | reverse complement strand
CCGGCGTCACCGCGTTCCCCCGCGTCGACATCGTCTACTCCTACGTGGAGCCGAACCCGGTGCTGATCGAGGCGCTGATCGAGGACGGGGTGGACGGCATCGTGCTGGCCGGAACCGGAGCCGGAATCGTCTCGCGGCGGGAGCGGGCCGCGCTCGAGCGGATGACCGAGCTACCCGTCGCCGCGCGTCCGATCGTCGTCCGTTCGAACCGGACCGGCAGCGGCCGGGTCGTGCCGCTGCCCGCCTACGACGAGCTGGGCATGGTGGCCGGCGACACCCTCAACCCGCAGAAGGCGCGCATCCTCCTGATGCTGGCGCTGACGAAGACCCACGACATCGACGAGATTCGACGGATGTTCCGGGAGTACTGAGGCCCGACGGACGCGTCGGCGGCGTGCGGACGCGGTTCGAAGAAGTATGCCCGCCCCCTCCAAAGTCGATCGTCCTCAGCGTCCGTCGTCGCGCAGGGCGAACACCCAGACGACGCCGCCCTGGGGGACCACCTTTTCGCTGTCGAAGTGCGCGTTGACCGCGCGCTGCATGCCCTGGGCGTCGACCCCCCAACCGGACTGCACGGCGATGTACTGCACGCCGTCGATCTCGTACGAGGACGGCACGCCGATGACGCCGGAGTTGGTCCGCTGCTCCCACAGGATCTCGCCTGTCCGGGCGTCGAAGGCGCGGAAGTAGCGGTCATTCGTCCCGCCCGTGAAGATGAGCCCGCCCGCGGTGGCGAGTATCGGACCCCAGTTCTGGGACGTGGGGAACTCGTGCGTCCAGACCTCCTCCCCGCTGGCGAGGTCCCAGGCCTGAATCTCGCCCACGTGGTCGGCGCCGTTCACGACGAAGACCTGCGCCGAGGCGCCCGTGTATCCGCCGCCGGGCACGTAGTCGACCTCGACGCCGACCATCGTCGAGCACAGGTTCTCGTTGGCCGGGATGTAGAGGTAGCCGGTCTGCGGGCTGTAGGCGGCGGGCGGCCAGTCCTTGCCGCCCCAGAGCGAAGGGCAGAACGTGGCCGGCTTGTCGGTGCCCGGCTTCCGCTCGTCGTCGTACTCCGGCCGGCCGGTCACGGGGTCGATCGCGGTGAAGACGTTCTGGTCGACGTAGGGCTGGGCCTCGACGAAGCGGATGGGGCCGGCGGCCGTCCGCTCCAGCGTCCAGAGGTAACCGTTGCGGGCCGGGTGGACGAGGGTCGGAATCACGCGGCCGTCGCGCGGCACGTCGATCAGCAGCGGCGCCGAGACCTCGTCCCAGTCCCACGACCCGTTGTGGTGGTACTGGTGGTAGCCCTTGATCTCGCCGGTGTCGGCGTCGAAGGCGACGACGGAGTTGGTGTACAGGTTGTCGCCCGGCCGCTGGTCGCCGATCCACGGGCCCGGGTTGCCCGTGCCCCAGTAGGTCAGGTTGCTCTCCGGATCGTACGAGCCGGTGATCCAGATCGACGCCCCGCCCCGCTGCCAGGTGTCGCCGGGCCAGGTGTCGTTGCCGGGCTCGCCCGGGCCGGGGATCGTGTGCGACCGCCACACCTCCTCGCCCGTCTCCGGGTCGAGGGCGACGACGAAGCCTCGGATGCCGCGCTCGCCGCCCGAGGCCCCCACCATCACCTTGCCGCTCGCCACGAGCGGCGCAATCGTCATGTAGTAGCCGGTGCGGTAGTCGGCCACCGCGGTCTCCCACACGACCTCTCCGGTGACGGCGTCGAGGGCGACCACGAAGGCATCGTGCGTGGTGTGGAAGACCTTGTCGCCGTAGAGGCCGACTCCCCGGTTCGTGCGGTGCGGATGCGCCATGTCCTCCGGGAACTGGCGGGCGTAGAGCCAGAGCTGCTCGCCCGTCCGCGCGTCGATGGCAATCACCCGGTCCTCGGGGGTCGTCACGAACATCACCCCGTCGTTGACGACCGGCGGCGACTCGTGCCCGGAGGTCACGCCGGTGGACAACGTCCAGACCGGCACGAGCTCGGCCACGTTCTCGGTCGTGATCTGGTCGAGCGGGCTGTAGCCCCAACTGTCGTAGGTGCCCCGGTACATCAGCCAGTCACCGGGATCGGGCGCGCGCAACCGCTCGTCGGTCACGGGGGTGTAGGAGATCCCGGACTCCTGGGCGGTCGCGGCCGGCACGCCCAGCGCGGCGGCCAGCGCGACCCCCGCCGCGATCCCGATGCACGTGGTCAGTGACCCCTTGGTCGTCGCGTTGTCCATCCGCGTTCGTCCCTTTGCGGCTGCTTGCGCCCCCGCCGGCGTAGCGACGGGACCGCCCGATTCACTGCGCGCGGCCACCGGAAGCGGCGGCCGCCCTTCGCTTGCCCGCGACCGTCGCCCGCCCGCTCACGGACGGAGCTCGCGCCCCAGGCTCTCGAGCCGGCGGGCCCCGGCCAGGATGCCGTACAGCCCGTAGTTCCCTTCGTGGCAGGCGTACTCGAACAGCGGGCCGTCCGTGCGCCGGAACGGCATCATCACCGTGTAGGGCGCGGTGTACACGGTCGGGTCGGTGACCGTGAACTCGTAGGCGACGGTGTCCGGGTCGAGCCGCGTCAGGCGCTCGACGAGGTGCATGTTCGGTCCGGTGCCGCCGCTCTGGCCGCCCCGGAACTGCGTCGTCTCGATCACGAGCGTCTCACCTTCCCAGTGCGCTCGCGACACGCCCGCGTACTGCGGGAAGGGGGGCTTTGCGGTGTCGCCGATCGGGATGACGCGGGCGTTGTGCACCATCTCGTTGAAGATGGTCACGTAGCCCGGTGTCTGGAAGACCATCACGTTGTTGTTGTAGGCGCTCGACCGCATCGGGGGGCCCGAGTTGAAGCCCATGATGCAGCGGTCGGCGAGGCTGCGGTTCTCGTAGGAGTCGTAGCGGTGCTCCTCCAGGTGCACGCGCCGCGCCGCCGCGGCCTCGATCGCCTCCGGCGTCCGCGGCGGCAGCCGCCCGTCCGGCGGGTCGACGATGAGCGACGTCCGCTTGTCGGAGGTCAGCTCGATGCCGCGCTCGTACCAGAACTCGTTGTAGGAGAGCACCCCGCCCTCGG
>JAPOYG010000659.1 GCA_026706755.1 Acidobacteriota bacterium | reverse complement strand
CAGGCCGACAATGGCAACCCTCTCTCCTCTTACGAGGTCCAGCCATTGGACTTCGAGAGCGCGCCCGGCCCACGTTGCGTGCCGGCGAGATCCCCGCCGCGCCGTTCTGGACGCGCGAGCGCTGCCCGGGTCATGCCGCCGCCTCCGCGTCCTCAGGATCGGCGTCGAGGGCGCGACAATCGGTCGGCGTCCAGCCGATCCGGATGCGGTCGCCCACCAGCACCGCGCCGTGCCCCACCAGGTTCGGGATCTTGACGGCGAAGTCCGACGAGCCGCACACCGTCACGCGGACCCGCAGGTGGTCGCCGAGGAAGGTCACGTCCTCGACCCGCGCCTCGTACTCGTTGGTGTAGAGGCCGGGCCGGGGGGCGATGGAGACTCGCTCGGGGCGGATGGATAGCGTCGTCGCGTCGCCGGGCCCGCACGGCGCCACCTGCAGCGCCTGCACCATCTCGCCGGCGACGGTCACGTGGCAGAGGTCGTCGTGGACGGTTTCGACGCGTCCCCGCAGCCGGTTGTTCTCGCCGATGAAGCGGGCCACGAACGACCGCCGCGGCTCCTCGTAGAGGCCCTCCGGCGACGAGATCTGCTCGATCCTCCCCGCGCGGAAGACGGCGACCCGGTCCGACATCACCATCGCTTCCTGCTGATCGTGCGTGACGTAGAGCATCGTGACGTCGAGGTCCTGGTGGATGCGGCGGATCTCGTACTGCAGCTCCTCCCGCAGCCGGCGGTCGAGCGCGCCGAGCGGCTCGTCCATCAGCACGAGTCGCGGCTCGAACACCAGCGCGCGGGCGATCGCCACTCGCTGCTGCTGCCCGCCGGAGAGCTGGGCGGGGCGCCGACCCTCCAACCCGGCGAGGCGGACGAGCTCGAGCGCGCGCCGCACCCGGTCGCGGCGCTCGGCCGGCTCGACCCCGCGCACCTCGAGGGGGAAGGCCAGGTTGGCCCCCACCGTCATGTGCGGGAAGAGCGCGTAGTTCTGGAACACCATGCCGATGCCGCGCCGGCGCGGCGGCAACGCGTGGACGGACTGCCCGTCGATGCGGATCGCGCCCGACGTGGGCGTCTCGAAGCCGGCGAGCATCATCAGGCAGGTGGTCTTGCCGGACCCCGACGGCCCGAGCAGCGTCAGGAACTCGCCCTTCCGCACGCGGAGATCGAGGTCCGCGACCACGCGGGTCACGCCGTCGAAGCTCTTGTTGACCCCGGAGAACTCGACGTAGGCCTCCGTAGCGGCTGCCGGCTGCATCGTGGGGATTCTACAGATCGCGCCCATCAGGGCGCCCCGTGGCGGGCGGTCAGCGCGTAGACTGCGGGCACGACCAGCATGTTCAGCGCGGTGGACGACAGCAGGCCGCAGACGATGACCAGCGCCAGCGGAGCCTGGATCTCGCTGCCCGCCTCGCCGAAGGCGATGGCCGCCGGCAGCAGCCCCAGCCCGGTCGAGAGCGCCGTCATCAGGATGGGCACCAGGCGGTCGACCGAGCCCTGGACCACGGCGGTCTCGAGGTCGACGGCGCCTTCCTGGCGCAGCCGCCGGATGCCGCGCACGAGCATGATCCCGTTGCGGGCCGCGATGCCGAACAGGGCGATGAAGCCGATGAGCGCGGCGATGGAGAGCACTCCGTCGCCCAGGAAGACGCCGGCCACGCCGCCGATGAGCGCCAGCGGCAGGTTGACCATCACCACCGCCGCGTCGCGGGCGGACCGGAACGCGGCGAGGAGGAGGAGGAAGATGCCGGCGACGGACCCGAGGCCCAGCCCCAGCAGGAGGCGCGAGGCGGCCGTGGCGGCCTCGAGCTCGCCGCCGTACTCCACCCGGTAGCCGGCGGGTATCGCCACGGCGGCCTCCACGCGCTCCTGCACGTCAGCGGTGACGCTCCCGAGGTCGCGGCCCGCGACGTTGGCGCCGACCAGGATTCGCCGCTGCGCGTTCTCGCGTCCGATGAAGTTGGGACTGCGGTCCTCGGCGATGCTGGCGAGGCTGCCCAGCGGCACACGGGCCCCCTGCGGCATGTCGAGCCGCGTCTGCCACATGGCGTCGAGATCCTGACGCTCGCTGGGGCGGTAGCGCAGGACGAGCGGCACCACCATCCCTCCGTCGAGGATCTGGCCGACGCGGCGTCCGAGGAGGGCGGTCTCGAGGGTCGAGGCGGCCTCGCCGGCCGGCATCCCGTAGCGGGCCAGCGCCGTCCGATCGAAGCCGACACGGACGGTCGGGATGTCTGTCTGCGGCTCGAGAGCCAGGTCGACCAGGCCGGGGACGTCCTGGATCGCGGTCACCACCTGGCTCCCGAGGGCCCGGAGCGTGGCCACGTCGTCGCCGAAGACCTTGACCGCGAGATCCGTGCGGGCGCCCGACATCATGTGGTCGATGCGGTGCGAGATCGGCTGTCCGATGGTGACGTTCGTACCGGGCACCAGGGACAGCCGCTCGCGGATCTCGGCCAGGACGACATCCCGCGGCCGTCCTTCCGGAACGAGCCGCACGTCGATCTCGGACGACTCGACACCCTGCACGTGCTCGTCCCGTTCCGCGCGGCCGGTCCGCCGCGCGGTGGCCGCCACCTCCGGCACGTCGAGCAGAAGCTGCTCGATGACCCCGCCGATGGCGTTCGATTCGGCGAGGCTGGTGCCGGGCAGCGTCACCGCGCTGACGACGAGCGCGCCCTCGTTGAAGGCAGGCAGGAACGCGCGTCCCATGCGCGGCACCGCCGAGAGGGCGGCCACCAGCAGCAGTGCCGCGGTGGCGACCACCCACCATGGCCGCCGCAGGAGCCGGGGCAGCAGGCGGCCGTAGCCGCGCTTCAGCCAGGCGGCGAGCGGGGCCTCGCGGCCCTCGCGGATCCGTCGCGCCCGGGGGAGGAGGTACGCGCAGAGCGCCGGGGTCACCGTCAGCGCCACCACCAGCGACGCGAACAGGGCCATGAGATACGCGGCGCCGAGCGGCTGCAGCAGCCTGCCCTCGACGCCCGAGAGGAAGAACAGCGGCAGGAAGACCAGCATCACGATCAGCGTGGCAA
>JAPOYG010000041.1 GCA_026706755.1 Acidobacteriota bacterium | reverse complement strand
CCGGCGAGAAGGGCGGCACACCGATGTCCAGCCCGGACGTGGCGTTGACCATCCGATGATCGACACCGACGATACGCGGTCGCCGGCCGGCACGAAGCGCGACCCGCTGAAGAACATGCGTCTTCGTTCAGGGGCGCAGTCCCACCTTCCGGTGAATCCTAGCGCACGTGCGCACGTCCTTGCGCCCCCAAGATTGGTAGGGTTTCGGTCGGCGGGGTGATCTTGTCGACGACCGTGATGCGAGTCTTGTCCGACAACGGCCCCGATTCCGCCCCGGCCCTCATCCGCGATGCCGGTACGGGCCACCCGTGGCTGGAGGTCGACCTCGCCGCACGTCGCCCCGCGAGCCTCGCCGGAGCGTACCGCCGTCAGTGCCGTGAACCCGATCGCCGCCTTGACGACCGGAACGGCCCCGGACGCCTGGGCGGACCGCGCCCGGGGTCCGCCGCCGCGTCTCGGGTCCGGCCGCGCCAGTGGCCCCCTTGGTCGACCTTGGCGGACACATCCGCGAACGTCGGCACGGTCGACGCACGCCCGGACGGGTCACCGCCCCGCTTCGACGTCAGGCGGTTGTCGTGCGCCGCTCCCGAGCCTCGGGCAGCGTTTCGGCAGCGTTGGTTGGAAGATGCTCGTAAAGCGCTCATTCCATGTAACTTACTGCCAAGAGTCCGGCCGTGTTTCCCCCAGCGTACCCCTCATTGCAGACGAGAATCCATAGGACCATCGAAGCCCTCCGCGGACGGTTCGCCTTGGTCGTCCGGCCGAGCAACCCCGCGAGCGAGCAGAGCCTGACCGACGAGCAGGCCGAGCCTGAGCGGCCAGAGGGCGGCAGCAGAAGACCCTCGCGGTCGGCACCGCGTCACCTTGCGGTTCGCCGGTCGGCTGCTTGACGAGATCCTGTTCCCGACTGAAGGACAATAGGAGGTCCATTCGGCTCGTCCCGATGAAGCGGGGCAACACGCTGCTCCTGGACGCTCCAGCCGTCCGGATGGAGACCGTAGCGCGGGCGAAGGGTAATCCCGCCTTCGATCGGCGCACTCGACGGCGCGGTTCGCGATGGATGAGTTGACGGCACTAAGCGCGGCGGAGTTGGCGAGGCGCATCCGTACCGGGGACACGAGCCCGCTGGAGGTCGTCGACGCCCACATCGCGCGCATCGAGAAGGTCGAGCCGTACATCAACGCGCTGATCGCCACGACGTTCGACGCCGCCCGGAGCACGGCGCGGCGGATGACCGACGTCGGCGTGCCCGAGGAGCCGCCACCGCTCCACGGCGTCCCCATTACGGTCAAGGACGCGCTCGCCGTGGCGGGCGTGCGGTTCACGGCGGGCTCCGACCGGCTGCGCGAGCACGTCGCGGAGCGGGACGCGGAAGCGGTCCGGCGCATGAAGGCGGCCGGGGCCATCGTGCTGGGCAAGTCGAGCTGCTCGGACATGAGCGGCTCGCTGGAGACGGTCAACCCCATCATCGGCCGGACGCGAAACCCGTGGCGGCTCGAGCGGTCCGCGGGAGGCAGCTCCGGCGGCGAGGGGGCGATCATCGCCGCCGGCGGCTCACCCCTCGGCTTGGGAACCGACATCGCGGGCAGCATCCGGATCCCGTCCGCGTTCTGCGGGGTGGTTGGCCTGAAGCCCACCGCGGGGCGTGTCTCAACGGACGGCAACGTGCCGCGAGCGCCGGCCGCCATCGCCGGCTGGCTCTGCGTGGGGCCGATGGCGCGCCGCGTGGAGGACCTGCGCCTCGCGCTCGGCGTCCTGTCGGGGAAGCCCGCGACGGACGAGGCGACGCCCCGGCTGGCCGGCCGCCCGCCCGGTGCTCCTGCCCCGGCTGGTCTTCTGGCCACCCGTCAGCCGCGAGGTCGCGAGGGCCGTGACCGACGCGGCGGGCGTGCTCGGCGCGGCCGGGATGACGGTCCGACGGCGCGCGGCGCTGCCCCTGACGGGGACGCTGCTCGAGACCCTCGCCCTCCTGCACCGCCGCTTCCTGCCCAGCCACCGCCGCGTCCTCGGCGGCGACCGATCTGTCTCCGTGTGGTCTGCGCTCCGCGGCGGCCGCAGCGGCGACGTGCGGGTCAGCACCGCGTGCCTGGCGCCCGTCGTCTACATCTCCGCCTCCGGACTGCTCGTGCGCGCGCTCGGCTTCGGGCGCGCGGGACGGCTCGACGCGCTGCGCGCCCGGTTTCTCGACGCCATGCGGGACGGCGCGGTGTTCCTTCTGCCCGTGTTCCCGACCACCGCGCGCCGCCACGGATTCTCCTGGGGACCGTACGGCAACCTGGGCCTCACGCTGGTCTTCAACGCCCTCGGCTTCCCGGCCGCCGCCGTGCCCCTGGGCCTGTCGCGCGACGGCCTGCCGCTCGCGGCGCAGATCGTCGCGCGGCCCGGCGAGGACGAGGTCGCGCTCGCCGTCGCCGCCGTGCTGGAGCGCGAGTTCGGTGGCTGGAGCATGGCGACGCCGGGGTGAGGTGCCTGGCCGGCCGCGGTTTCGCCGAGCTTCGCTGGCTTCGTGCGCGGCCGCTCAGCGGCCCAGCCCTTCCTGGACGATCGACGGCCGCTCGTCGATGAGAGCCAGCAGCACGCGCGCCGGTCCCTCCGGGCGGCAACGACCCTGTTCCCGGTTCTTGAGCGCGCCCAGCGAGATGCCGATACTGCGCGCCAAGGACGGTTGCGACAGGCCCGCCTTGCTTCGAATTGCGGCGACGTCTGGATTGGAGAACTCGATCTCGTGCATCGCGAACCCGGCGCGGTCACCGTCAGGGTAGGCACGCGTGTCGTCGAGCCCGCTCGCAGGCTGATTGCACAACGCGCCGATGAAGTACCATGGGGGAACTCTTTCGGTGCGTCTCGCGGAATCGCGCTTCTCAGGCTGCTCCTCGAGGCTCCAGGCATCCAGATGGAGAGACCTCGCAATCTTGGCGTAACGTGTAGTTGGAGTCACAATGATGGCCATTCACCCCGCAATCGCCTGTGAACCGGGCGTCGTACCTGACCCCCCGGCCGAGCCGCTCGGCTCGATGCAGGCTCTCCGAG
>JAPOYG010000168.1 GCA_026706755.1 Acidobacteriota bacterium | reverse complement strand
TCCGAAGCGTCGCAGCCGCCGGCGGTGGAAGCCGTGGCGGATCCGGAGTTGGTGGCACTGCTTGAGGTTCCGCCGCTGCCGGCGGGGGTTGGCGAGCCGCCCGAGCCGGTTGAGTATGCGTTCACCGCGGTGTCCGCGGGTGGGTCTCATTCGTGCGGGTTGCGCGGTGACGCCACGGTCACGTGTTGGGGGCGGAACGACTCGGGGGAGGCGAGGCCTCCGGGAGGCTCCTTCGCCGCGGTGTCCGCCGGCGGCGGCCATTCGTGCGGAGTGCGCCCCGACGCCAGCGTTGCGTGCTGGGGGTGGAACGACTCCGGCGAGGCGAGGCCCCCGGGCGGCCCTTTCACGGCGGTCTCCGCGGGTGGGTCTCATTCGTGCGGGCTGCGCCCCGACGCCAGCGTTGTGTGCTGGGGATGGAACAAGCACGGCCAAGCCGACGCGCCGGCGGGCGCGTTCACCGCTGTGTCCGCCGGCGGCGGGCATTCGTGCGGGTTGCGCCGCGACGCCACCATCACGTGCTGGGGACTTAACGAGTCGGGCCAAGTCGATGTGCCGGGGGGCGAGTTCGTCTCGGTCTCTGTCGGGCGGGATCGTTCGTGTGGGGTGCGTCTCGATGCCACCATCGCCTGCTGGGGATGGGACTTGGTCGCCCCCGACTACTTCCCGGAGGGTGAGTTCGTCTGGGTCTCCGTCGGCGCGGAGCATTCGTGCGGGTTGCGCCGCGACGCCACCGTCACGTGCTGGGGATCGAACGAGTGGGGCGGGGTCGATGTGCCGGGGGGCGAGTTCGTCTCGGTCTCCGCCGGCGACGGGCATTCGTGCGGGTTGCGCCCCGACGGCGCCATTGCCTGCTGGGGAGGGGTCCTCTACGGCGAGTCGGACCTGCCGGGAGGCGGCCCGTTCGAGGATATCTCCGCCGGCTCGAGATATGCGTGCGGGTTGCGCCCCGACGCCACGATCGGGTGCTGGGGAGGCCACCACATTCCGGGGGGCGTTTACACCGGGAACACCAGCCCGCCGGCGGGTTCGTTCGTGGCGATCTCCGTCGGCAGCCGTCGTGGGTGCGCGCTGCGCCCCGACGGCACCATCGCCTGCTGGGGAGGGCTCCCCTACTACGAGTTGGACCCGCCGGTGGGCGAGTTCGTCGCCGTGTCCCTCGGCGGTTCCGGTGCGTGCGCGCTGCGCCGCGACGGCACCGCGGCGTGCTGGGGCTTCAACTCCGGTCGCAGCCAAACCGACCCGCCGGCGGGCGCCTTCACCGCGATCGCCACCAGCGGCGGCCACACCTGCGGGCTGCGCCCAGACGCCACCGTCGAGTGCTGGGGCCGCTGGTGGAACTACCCTCCGCCGGGCGGTACCTTCACGGCGGTCTCCGCCGGCCTCGAGCATTCTTGCGGGATACGCACCAACGCCACCATCGCCTGCTGGGGAAGGAACACGTACGGCGAAATCGACGACCCCGCCGGCACGTTCACGGCGATCTCCACCGCCGGCAGGCATTCCTGCGCGCTGCGCACCGACGCCACCATCGCCTGCTGGGGAAACAACGAGGACGGCCAGACCGACGCGCCAACCGGCACCTACGCCGCCGTCGCCGTCGGCCATTCGTACTCGTGCGCGCTGCGTAGTGACCACACCGTCACCTGCTGGGGCGCCATCGCCACCGACCTCCAAGGCGACAACGACAGGTGACCCCGTCGGAACCATCTGATCACCCTGCGGTGAGGTCGTCGGTGTTTCGACCCGTATGAGGGCGCGGCGTGGGGGTCGCGCCGGGGAGGCGGGGTTGGCGACGTTGGAGTGGCTGCTGGTTGTGGCGGCTCTGGGGGGCCTAGCGGCGTTGGCGGTGGTTCTGGTGCAGCACGTCGCCGACGACGCCGCCGAGCAGGTCAGCGCCTCACCGGCGCGGCGGACCGCGGCTGCGGTGGCGGCTCTGGAGGTCGAGCGCCAGGCGCGTGCGGCGACCGCGGCGAGTCCGCGCACGGCGACGTGGGGGGACTGGGAGAGCTACTTCTCGGCGCGTTGCGCGCGGCTGGCGATCCTCTACGCCGACGTCGCCGTGGAGGTGGACGCGGCGTTCGCGTGGCCGACGGCGGCCGGGGGGGCTGATCCGATCAGCGGGGCGGGCCTCGTCTCGGCAACCGAGGCGCCCCCCACGGGGTCCGTGCCGCAGGTGCGGTGCAACGTCGATGAACCCGACGGAGCGGTCGTAGTCGAAGCGCCGCCCCCTCTGCTGAGCATCGAGGATTTCCGCCTCGCCGCGCGGGCGATCGCCGACGCGGCGGCGAGGTTGCGGCCCGGCGACACGTGGGCGGCGTGGAAGGCGCACTTCGAGGCGCTGTGCAGCGACCTCGCCGCCGAGTACGCGCACCTCGGCGTCAACGTCCTGTCGCACTTCAACAAGCCGGCCGATCAGCCCGACCCCGGCGCCGCGGTCACACAGGACCTCCTCGACGCCGCCACGACCGCGGCGCCCGGGAACGGCCGACCCCAAATCAAGTGTGAAGCCGACCGGTGAACCGCCGGCCACATCCGATGAGGCCTGAGCCGGATCAACTCGCGGCCAGCGGCGTCCTCGAACCGGACAATAGGTGGACTGAACCGCACCTCACCCACCGTCGCAGCACTCCCTGGCCTCGCGGTGGATCACCCGCATTTCATGACCAGGTGTCGATCCGGGCGGCGATGTCCCGCCGGGCCTGGTCCCGTGCCTGCCCTGCGGTGACGTCGTGGGCGCGCGGCGCGTTCCTGGCAGCGCCTAGCAGGACGGCGGGGGGCCGGGCACGCTCTATGGGCCCCGCGCCGGCTGCTGGGGGCCGGCGTCGATCGCCGCCGGCCCTGTCGCGACTGGGTGGACCCGGGAGGCAGTCGGTTCGTCGCTGCCGGGGCCTTCACTGGGCCGCGTCGACGCGCAGGTCGGCCACCCAGACCAGGTCGTCGAACTCGATGTCCGGCGGCGGGCTGCCCGGCACCGGAGGCGGGCCCCAGTAGTCGGGCCATCCGGGCGGTAGTAACCCGCTGGTCCGGTCGG
>JAPOYG010000647.1 GCA_026706755.1 Acidobacteriota bacterium | reverse complement strand
GGGGAGCGCTACCGGTTCGGGCCGTCGTAGTCGAACGATCGCTGCCGCGCCGCAGCGTCCCGCACCAGCCCCGGCAGGTCCTGCTGCCGGCGGCCCGGCGCCTGGGGCGACGCGTCGCCCCAGGCGTGACGCTCGTAGGCCAGGAGCCCCATGTCGGCGACCATCTGAACGAGGGCGGCCGGGGCCACCGCGCGCGCCTGCCCGCCGAAGCTGACGATCCAGCGCGCGATCTCGCCCAGGTGCGACAGCGTCACCCGATACTCCAGCCCGCCGTTCCCGAGCCGCTCGACGCGCTCGTCGGGGTGGTGTGCGCCTCCTTCGATGAGCGGCGCGAGCGCGGCGTCGAAGTGGATCGCGACCTCGTGCAGCTCGCGCCCCCGGTAGACGCCCCACGTGTGCCGGAGGTGGGTGTCGAGGTCGAAGTCCGGCGGGTCGAACCGCCCGTCGCCGGTCGCAGCGTCCGAGATCCGGTCGAGGCGGAACACGCGCGGCTCCTTGTGCACGTGGCAGCGCCCGATCAGGTACCAGGCCGACTCCCGGTGGAACAGCTTGTAGGGGTCGACCCCTCGCCACGCGGTCCGGCGTCCGGCCAGGGAGCGATAGCGGATGGAGACGGGCGTGCGTTCGCGGACGGCCTCCTCGAGCAGGGTCACGAGCCGCGCGGGGATGCGGCCCGAGCGCTCGGGGCCGGCCAGCGCCAGCGCGCTCGGGGTCTCCTCGGTGTGCCGGGTGGCGGCATCGAGCTTGCCCTCCACGCCGCGCAGCGTGCTGCCGACGTCCGAGGCCTTGCGGAGGGCCGGGTTCCCGAGCACCAGCGTCAGGACGGCGCGTTCGGCGGCGGTGAGCGACAGCGGCCGGATGGTGGCCGTCTCGACCAGGCGGTAGCCGTGCTCGGTCCGCGTGATCGGCACGTGCGCCGACAGGTCCGCGATGTCGCGGAACGCCGTCCGCTCCGAGATCTCGAACCGCTCGGCGATCTCGCGGATGGTCTTCGCCCGCCGCGCGAGGGAGTTCACGAGCTCGAGCAGGCGGACGGGACGCGTCATGGTCCACACTATACGCATGTCGATCCGGGAGGAGCTGATCGGTGACCTCCGGGCGGAGGCCGCAAACACCGACCGCGTGCTGGAGGCCGTGCCGGGGGATCGCCTCGCGTGGCGGCCGCACGAGAAGTCCCTGACCCTCGCGGAGCTCGCGGGCCACCTGGCGGAGCTTCCGGGCTGGGTCCAGGCGATGATGCAGGACGATCTGGACTTCGCCACGATCACCGACTACACGCCGTTCATCCCGGCCGGGCGCGCCGAGCTGCTCGAGACCTTCCGGCGCAACGTTGCGGAGCTCGAGCGCACCCTGGCGGCGAAGGACGACGCGTTCCTCTCGGCCCGCTTCACGATGCGCAACGGCCGGACGCTGCTCATGCAGCTCCCGCGCCACGCCGCGCTGCGCACGCTGGCCATCCACCACGCCATCCACCACCGCGGCCAGTTGACGGTCTACCTGCGCCTGCTCGGGTGCCCCGTGCCGCAGACCTACGGTCCGACGGCCGACAACCCGGGCTGGGTGCGGATCGTCTGAGCGGGATCCGCCCGGCCGGTCGCGTAGCGACCGCGATTACGCGTGGCGAGCGCACTCCGTCGTCGCTGGCGGGCTTGGCCACGGCCACGCACTCTGTCCAGCGCAGGCGGACCACTTCGCGTGCGTGGCGGGGATGACCTGTTGGCCGGCGACGGCCACGCGCTCGGTCCAGCCCTTCGCGCGGTCATGCCCAGCGGGTGAGCTTCGTCGTCGCCAGCGAAACTCCGCCGATGGTGGGGCAGGAGGTGCCAGACCATGCGGGATCGCTGGAGACGTTCGCATCACCGCTTGACGGAACGCGCGGTTCACCGGGCGCGCCCGGGCCGTCACGCCGACGGCAACGGGCTCTACCTCTTCGTGCGGCCGACGGGGGCGCGGAGTTGGATCCAGCGCCTGGTGATCGGCGGCCGGCGCCGCGACCTCGGCCTCGGCGGCTGCACGTTCGTATCGCTCAGCGCGGCGCGGCGCGCGGCCGCAGAGAATCGCAGGGTGGCTCGTGCGGGCGGGAATCCGACTACGGTGCGGACGCGCCCTGCGGCACCCAGCGTACGCGCGGTCGTGGAGGCCGTCATCGCAGCGCGCCGGACGAACTGGCGCGACCCGGGCACGGAGAGCAAGTGGCGGCGCCTGTTCGACGCGCTGGTCTTCCCGCGCCTAGGCGACGTGCCGGTGAGCCGGGTGACCCTCGATGACGTCCGGGACATCATCGTGCCGCAATGGAAGGGCCGCGGATCGGCTGGCTACGTGCTGCGACAGCATCTCGACTACGTCCTCCGGTGGGCGATCGCCCACGGGTACCGGGCGGACAACCCGGTCGAGAAGTTGAAGGTGCTGCTGCCGAGGGTCAACGCCGTCGTCGAGCACCACCCGAGCCTGCCGCATGCGAGGGTGGCCGCGGCGATGACCGCCGTGCAGGCGTCGAGCGTCGAGGAAGCGGCGAAGCTGCTGCTGGTGTTCGTGGTGCTGTGCGCATCGCGTCTGGGTGAAGCGATCGGCGCCCGCTGGTCGGAGATCGACGTCGTCGATCGCCTGTGGACGCTGCCGGCGGAGCGCACGAAGGCGCAGCGATTGCATCGAGTGCCGTTGTCCATCCAGGCTCTGGGCGTGGTCGAGCGAGCGCGCGCCCTGAACCGCCCGGGACCCCTGGTCTTCACAGTGTTGAACGACCCCGGTGAGGCGCGACCCATCGCCCGGGGCGCGGTCGCACGGTTGCTGCAAGCCCTCGCGCTCCGGGACGAGCGGGGGCGCCGCGTCGTCGCGCACGGGTTCCGCTCTACGTTTCGGGTTTGGGCGATGGAGCAGGCGCAGGCGTCCTTCGAAGTCTGCGAGGCGGCGCTGGCGCACGTTCATCCGGACCGAACCGTGGCGGCGTACGCGCGCTCGGACGTCCTCGAGGCGCGTCGTGCGCTGATGCAGAGCTGGGCGGACTACGCTCTTCCGGCGGGAGCAACTCGGAATCGA
>JAPOYG010000365.1 GCA_026706755.1 Acidobacteriota bacterium | reverse complement strand
GCTGGTCGCCGAAGCCGAAGGCCTGGAAGCCGGTCTGGGTGCCGGTGTGCGACCCGCCGACGTCGTAGCCCTCCATCTGGAAGCCGGGCGCCTGGGCCATGGCGGCCCAGATGTCCCGTGCGTTCGGGACGTCCTCGAGGAGCTCCTCGGTGAAGTTCACGGCGGTGGTCGTCGTCCGGACGTCCACGAGCGGGGCCGCCGCGGCGATGGTGATCGTCTCCTCCACCCCGCCCAGCTCCAGCGTGGCGTCCACGGTCAGGGTCGTGTTGAGGGTCATCCGGACGTTGCCGCGCACGACGGTCCGGAAGCCCGGGAGCGCGAAGGTGACCGTGTAGTCGCCGGTAGGCAGCGCCGCGAACGCGTAGCCCCCCTGGCTCCCCGTCACCACTACCCGATCCCGGATGAGCGCGGCGCTCGACGCGGTTACGGTGACGCCGGGAAGCACCGCCCCCGTGGCGTCGGTCACCGCGCCCACGAGGCGCCCCCGGAGCTCTTGCGCGTAAGCACTGACCGGCGCGAGAAGCACCGCCGCGGCGGCGAGGAGGAGAAGGATCCCGGCCGCGAAAGCGCCGTGCCGCTGCCGCTCCGTGGCCGATGGCGCCATCAGCCTCACGCACAGTTGGGCCGATCCGCCGACCGCCCGTTGCGCGACGCCGATCAGCCGCCCCTCCGCGTCTTCTCTCCCCCCACCTGCCACAGGAGAAAGCCGAGCGTGTCGACCAGCTCGTCGATGCGCCGGCTGACGGGCTGGCCGCCCGAGTGGCCCGCCGCGGCGTGGTAGCGCAGCAGGACGGGCCGGCCGGAACCGCTCCGCGCCTGCAGCAGCGCGGTCATCTTCCGGGCGTGGAGCGGGGCGACGCGCGTGTCGCCGTCGCCGGAGACGTAGAGCGTCGCCGGGTAGTCGCCGCCGTCGACCGCGTTGTGGTACGGCGAATAGGCGCGCAGGA
The DNA here is from genome assembly GCA_026706755.1 of Acidobacteriota bacterium. GTDB lineage: Bacteria > Acidobacteriota > Vicinamibacteria > Vicinamibacterales > UBA8438 > JAGWAJ01. Next base: position 2,092 of record JAPOYG010000365.1, on the reverse strand, counting down.
ACGCGAACTGCTCCGGGTCGTCGCTCGAGCCGTACTCCGGCACCCAGAACGGGCCGGCGAGGAAGCGGTGATAGCGCAGCATGTCGAGCAGCGGGTTGCGGCTGACCACCGCGCCGAACAGGTCCGGCCGCTGGTTCGAGACGGCCGCCACCAGCAGCCCGCCGTTGCTGGCGCCGCGGATGGCGAGGTGCTCGGGGCGCGTGAAGCCTGCCTCGATCAGGTGCTCGGCCGCGGCGATGAAGTCGTCGAAGACGTTCTGCTTGTTCCCGAGCCTCCCGGCCTCGTGCCACGCCTGCCCGAACTCGCCGCCGCCGCGCAGGTTGGCCAGGGCGTAGACGCCCCCCGCGGCGAGCCACACCGTGGCCAGCGACGAGAAACGCGCCGGCCGGAGATAGCCGAAGCCGCCGTAGCCGGTCAGCAGCGTCGGGTTGCGGCCGTCGAGCACGACGTCCGAGCGGTGCGCGACCCACAGCGGCACGCGCGTGCCGTCCTTCGACCGGTACCAGCGGCGTGCGACCTCGTAGTCGCCGGGCGCGAGCGGAAGCTCGGGACGCGCCCAGACCGCATAGTCGCCGCTCTCGAGGTCGTAGCGATACACGGTGCGCGGCACGTGGAAGGTCTGGAAGGTGACGAACGCCTCGGGACTGCTCCAGCGTCCCCCGCCGACGGCGACCGAGCCCGCCGCGTCGAACGCGATGTCGCGGACGTGCGCGCCCTCCAGGTCGTGCACCGCGGCCCGCGGCTGCCCGTCCTGGAGATAGGACACGACCAGTCGGCCGCCGCGGCCCCGCGCCGTGCGCAGCACCACGTCGTCCCGTTCGGGGATCGACTCGCGCCAGGAGTCGACCGTCGGACGGGCGGGGTCGGCCAGCATCACCCGCCGATTGGGGGCGCCGCGGCTGGTGACGAAGACCAGCCGGTGGCCGGCGAACGCCACCGCCGACTCCGACGCCGGGTCGTCGATGGCGGTCACGAAGGGTCCGTCGCGGCGCAGGTCCTTGACGTGGACGGCGATCGGACCGTACGAGCCCTCGAAGATCTGCACCGCCATCCAGGCTCCGTCGTCGGACACCACGGTGTCGGGAATGTGGCCGCGATCGTAGGGCCCCTCGAACACCACCGGGTCGTCCTCGACCGGCGTCCCGAACGCGTGGTACATCACCCGCGGGGAGACGTCGCCGTAGCGGTCGTAGTAGAGCCCGCGCGCTCCGGCCGCGAAGTGCACGCGGTGGTACCGCGCCGGGGGCAGCACGTCCGGCAGGTCGGCGCCGGTCTCGACGTCCCGGACCCGGATCGACACCTCGTCGACGCCTCCGGCGCGCACGGCGTATGCCACCAGCGCGCCGTCTTCGGAGACGTCCCGGAGCGCGACGCTCGTCGTGTGGTCGGGGCTCAGGGGGTGGGGATCGACCAGCACCCGGTCGTCGCCGTCGATGCCGTCGCGCACGCGAATGACCGACAGCTCTTCTCCGGCGCGTCTGCGGTGGTAGAAGTAGCGTCCGCCGCGCTCGATCGGGACGCCCGTCGAGCCGCGCTCGAGCACCGCCGCGGCCAGTTCACGCAATCGGCCCCGGCCGGGAAGGGCGTGGAGCACGGCATCCGTGTACGCGTTCTGGGCGTCGATCCAAGTGCGGGTCGCCGGCGCGTCCTGGTCCTCCAGCCAGCGGTAGGGGTCGCGGACCTCGACGCCGTGGAGCGTGTCCACGACCTCGCGGACCGTGGAGTGGGGCGGCGTCGGCTTCGGCGGCGCCGGCTCGACGACCTGGGGGCGCTCGTGCGCCGCCGGCGCAGAGGGTGGCGGCCCGAACTCCGCGGGCGCGGGTGCCGGGAACGCGGGCGGGACGGTTGCGGGCGCAGCGGTTGCGACCGCCGCCGGCAGCGCCGGCCCGAGGACGAGGGCCACCCCCAACGCTCCGGCGAGAGCGGAAGCGCGTCGCACGGCAGCGGCGGCACGCGTCGCCGGACTGTTCATCGACGCTCCTTCGGCGCCGCGTCCAGCCGGGAAGCTGGCGCGCGGCGGCTCACTCCGCCTCCCGTCCCACCTGCCAGAGCAGGAAGCTCACCGTGTCGACCATCTCGTCGATCTGCTGGC
>JAPOYG010000131.1 GCA_026706755.1 Acidobacteriota bacterium | reverse complement strand
ATCCGGACGCGCGGGTGCGCTCGAACGCCTCCTCGTTCATGAAGCCGACCATCAGTACCTCGTCGCTCTCGTCATCCTGAACGACGGCCGCGATCAGGCCGTCGAGCTTGGAGTAGTCCATTCCCGCTTTCCTCGTGTCTCCGCGCCGAACGCGCCGGAGGGGCGCCGGGGAGCTGATCGTGCGCGGACGCGCACCGAGAAAGGCCCCGTCTTCGTGAACCGTACCGTACCGCACGCGCTCGGCGGCGGTCAATCGGTCTCCGCGTCCGCGCGGGCACCCGGCTCAACGCGCTTCCTGACGTCGACCGCGGGGCGCGGGAGCACGAGGTCGTCCGTGCGCAGGGCGTAGAATCGGAGGACTGGCGCGCCCCGGTGGGGCGTTGGAGTCTGCGCGGGCGCAACATCCGCTTCGCACGCCTCTGCGGTGCAGACTCCCGGCGGCTTCGCGGCAGCAAACCGGAACGCACACGGACTGGGGGATGACATGCAACTGGCGGGGGGCACGATCCGACCGGCACTGATGGCCGTGGCGACGATGGTTCTTGCGGGTGGGGGCGGCGCAGGCGCGCAGGCGCCGGACGAGGAGTTCGTGCCGGTCACCGACGCGATGCTGCAGGATCCGGCGCCCGAGGACTGGTTGATGTGGCGTCGGACGCTCGACGGCTGGGGCTACAGCCCGCTCGATCAGATCGACCGGGACAACGTCGGCGACCTGCGGATGGTCTGGACCCGCGCGCTCGGGCCGGGCAGCCAGCAGGGGACGCCGCTGGCCTACGGGGGCGTGCTCTACATGCCGAACCCGAGCGACGTCATCCAGGCGATCGACGCCGTCACCGGCGATCTCATCTGGGAGCACCGCCGCGAAGTGCCCGAGGACATGGAGGAGTACGTCTTCCCGTACCTGCTGCAGACCAACCGGAACGTGGCCATTCACGGTCGCCACATCATCGACACCAGCACGGACGACCACATCTTCGCCCTCGACGCCGAGACCGGCGAGCAGGTGTGGGAGACGAAGATCCTCGACTACCAGGTCAACCCGGCAACGCAGACCTCGGGGCCGATCGTCGCCGGCGGCCGAGCCGTTTCGGGCCGAAGCTGCATGCCGGCGGGCGGGCCGGACGCCTGCGTAATCACCGCCCACGACGCGCAGACGGGCGAGGAGCTGTGGCGCCGGCGGACGATTCCGGCCCCCGGCGAGCCGGGCGACGAGACGTGGGGCGGCGTCCCGTTCGAGGAGCGCAAGCACGTCGGCGCGTGGATGGCGCCGAGCTACGACCCGGAGCTGGACCTCGTCTACATCGGAACCTCGGTCACGTCGCCGGCGCCCAAGTTCATGCTCGGGGGCACCGGGAACACGCACCTCTACCACAATTCGACGCTGGCCCTCGACGCCGCGACCGGCGAGATCCGGTGGTACTACCAGCACCTGAACGACCACTGGGACCTCGACCACCCCTTCGAGCGCCTGCTGGTGGATACCGCCGTCGCGCCCGATCCGGCGGCCGTGAGCTGGATCAACCCGCGCATCCGGGCCGGGGAGGTCCGGCGGGTCCTGACCGGCATCCCGGGCAAGACCGGCATCGTCTACACGCTGGATCGGGAGACCGGAGAGTTCCTCTGGGCGACCCCCACGGTGACCCAGAACGTCATCAGCAACATCGACGGGGCGACCGGCGCCGTGTCGGAGAACTCCGAGGTCGTCTTCGGCGCCCTGGGCCAGGAGGTGCTCGCCTGCCCGACCCTGCTCGGCGGCAAGGACTGGGAGGCCGGCGCCTACAGCCCGCGGACCAACACGATGTACTACCCGCTGCGCAACACCTGCGCGCGCATGCTGGCCACCGAGGGCGGCGCCCTCGCGATCTACGCGCTCGCGGTCCGCAACCAGCTCTCGCCGGGCACGGACGACCTCGGCGCGGTCCACGCGATCTCGGCCGAGACCGGCGCCACGCGCTGGGTCCACTCGCAGCGGACGGCGACGATGTCGCTCGTGGCGACCGGCGGCGGGCTGGTCTTCGGCGGGGACGTCAACGGCCGGTTCCGGGCCTTGGACGACGAGACCGGCGAGGTGCTGTGGGAGATCAACCTCGGGTCCGCCGTCACCGGCTTCCCGATCAGCTACGCCGTCGACGGCCGCCAGTACGTGGCGGTCAGCACCGGCAACGCGGGCACGGCCTCCGGATTCACGGTGCTGACGCCCGAGATCCGGCCCGGCGCGGCCAACAATCTGTTCGTCTTCGCGTTGCCTTGACCGACGTGCCTGCGAACGGAGCGCGGCGGCTGGCGCGGCCGCGGCTCGCACGGAACCGGTGGCGGAGCATGGAACGGTACGTCTTCCCCGGAGGTCAGGCCGGCGACGTGGGACGAGATGGCAGAGCCCGCCCGGCAGTCGGGGCCGGGCTGCGCCGGCCGCCGGACGCGTTCGCCCTCGCCATCGGGTCGTCGTTCAATCGGGCTCGTTGCCGCGGTCAGAATCGGAACCGGAAGCCGCCGCCGACTTCGGCGCCGCCCACCGGCAGGGAGAGGCCACCCGTCCGGGCACCCGGAAGGTCGACCGTTGCGCTGGCGTACCGGACGACGAAGCCGACGCCGGCGTGGCGCGTCGGCATGTACGCCACGTCCACCCCCACGTGGCCGCCGACGGCGTTGCGCGTGTGCTCGCCGGTCTGGACGAGGTCGACCCGCACCGTCTCGAACGGAGGCCCACCCGCTTCGCGGACCGTCACGTTCGAGACGACGCCCTGGGAAACGTTGTAGAACGACGGGCCGGCGAAGACGGACGCCTCGATGCGCTCGGCGACGGGCAAGCGCCAGGCGAAGAAGGCGTGGGTCACGCGCCGGCGATGCGCGAGAGACAGCTCCTGCACCGGCAGGTCGCGGAACGTGCCGTGCCGGAGCGGGTGGGGCACCCTGCCGGTGACGGTCGTTCGGTCGGAGGTGGCGAGTTGCGCGTAGCCGGCACCGACCGACAAACCGCGCCACAGCAGCAGGCTCCCTCCGACGTCGATCATCCCCGCCCCGTCGATGACGTGGGTGGACTCGAGTCGGG
>JAPOYG010000517.1 GCA_026706755.1 Acidobacteriota bacterium | reverse complement strand
TGGTCTGGCGGTCCGCATCGTTCCCTCGCTACTGCCGGGGCGCCGGCAGCGACAGCTTGCTCGCGTAGTCGGGGTCTTCGGCGTAGCGCGCATTGTGCAGGATGTTGCGCAGGCCGTGGTTGCCCTCGTGGCAGGCGTACTCGTAGAGCGCCTGGTCGGTCTTCGCCATCGGTACCAGCGCCGTCCAGTCGCGCGTCCACGTGGCCGGATCCGACATCGTCACCGCGTAGTGAATGGTATCGGGGCCGGCGCGCGTGAACCGCTCGACGAGGCGCAGACCCGCCGTCGACCCGCGGAAGGCGCTCTGGGGCGAGAAGCCGACGGTCTCGACGACGAGGGTGTCCCCGTCGTAGTAGCCGCGCGAGTCGCCGTGCCATTGCGGCACGGCGTCCGCGAGGTGCGGGCGCCCGTCGAGCGGCACGATCCGCGCGTCGTGGATCATCTCGTTGACGATCGCGACGTGGGTCGGCGTCTGCAGGATCTGGACGTTGTTGTTGTAGGCGCCCGGCAGGCGCGGCAGGCCGAAGGTGAGGCAGCGCTCCGTGAGCCCCCGGTCCTGCACGGCGTGGTCCGGGCGCTGGCGCCGCCGCTCCGCGCGCGCGGCGGCGCGGCGGCGGGCCTCGTCGGTAATCGCCGGCAGCCGGCCGTCGGGCGGATCGACGATCAGCGACGTGCGCCGGTCCGCGGTCAGGTCCCGCCCGTAGTCCAGCCACCACTTGGCGTGCACGCTCGGGGCGCGGTCGTAGTCGTCGAGCAGGGCCCCCTGCCGCTCCTCGTAGGCGGCTGCCTCCTCCGCCGTAAGGGTCTCGCGGTCCGCGAACTCGCGCGGCCGTTGGAGCGGGGTCAGCGTCCGATAGTCCCAGACGCCCTGGAGGTCGGGTGCACCCCAGGCCGTGCGGGGCGGTGTCCAGTCCACGTTGACGGCTGTCGCGGCGGACGGGCCTGCCGCGGCGGCCGCGGCCCCCGACGACTGGGCGGCCGCCATCGCCGGCCACGCGACCGCCAGCACCGCTCCCAGCGCGAGCGCTCCCGGGGCCGCAAGGCGTGCCCGCACCGCCGGATGCCCTGGCGCGCCCCGGCCGGCACCTCGGGAAGCTGCGCCGGCGCGGGATGCCTGCGTCGCACGTTGCGCAATGCAGCCCGCGGGCCCCGCCGACCGTACCCTCCGTACGCCATCCATCCGCCTGCGCCTCATTTTCGCCGCCTCGCTTCCCCTGCGCCGCGTCGCTTCGAGCGCGACCCTTGGAGCATCAGAACATCGCCACCGGGTTGGCCGGGCTGCCGGTGCCGCGCGCGACGTTGAGCGGCAGCAGCATGAACAGGAACTCGTGCCGGCCCTCCTCGGCGCACGCCTCGGCAATCGGCTCCAGCCGCGCGTTGTCGAGCAGCGCGACGCCGTAATTGAAGAGCACGCCGTGCACCGGCCAGGCGAGGTCGGTCGTGCCGAGCCCGGCATCCATCAGGTCCCAGCCGAGAAGCGCCACGTCGTGGTCGCGGATGAACTCCGCGCAACTCGGGTGGAGGCCCGGGCCGCCCAGGCCCTCGCCGGAGGCGCTGTCCGTGTACGACTGCCAACCGCTGTGCACCAGGAGCGCGTCACCGGGCTCGACGGTGACTCCCTGCGCGCTGGCGATCGCCTCGAGCTCCTCCCCCATCACCGGGTTGTCCACGGTCACGTGCGGCTCGCCCCGGTGCCGCGGCACGTCGAGCAGCACTCCCCTGGTGATGATGCCGTTGCTCCAGTGCGTGATCGACCCGAAGTTGGCGCCCTGCGTCGTCACCTCCACGTCGGGGTCGCGCCCCTGCCACATGCCGTCCTCGTCCCAGATGTGGCAGAGCGCGTCGATGTGGGTGACGACGCCGCCGTGGTAGATGAAGCCCAGGTAGTCGACCACGAAGCCGCCGGGGCCGCCCAGCGAGCCCTTCTGCATGAAGTGCTGCGGCGGCTGGAACACGCGGCTCAGCGACACGGTGCGCCCGGTCCGGACCAGCCCCGCCGCCGCCGCGCGCTTCTCGGGGGTGATCAAGTTGACCGCGCCGACCTGGTCGTCGTCGCCCCAGCGCCCCCAGTTGCGCCGGTTGCGGTAGAGGGCGCCGTAGTCGGTGCCCTCCTGTGCGGCCCGGGGGGCGGCGGGAGCTGCCGTGCGCGCGCGAGCCTGCGCCCGGGTATGGTTCCGCGCCTTCGCCAGGTGGCGCTTGAGCATCTCGGGCGGCGAGAACGCCTCCGCGGCAGTCGCGGACGCCTTCGCTCCGGTCCCGGCCGATCCGGCCAGGGCACCCGCCGGCCGTGCCAGCACGGCCCCGCCGGCCGCCGCCGCGTGCATCAGGAATCGCCGTCGCGATGAAGCCATGGCGCTGTCCTTTCCCTCTCCCTCCGCCGCGAGGCGGCGGATCCCAGACTGCGGCCCGAGCCCGACAGGCGATTCTACCGCTTCACGACGAATTCGTAACCGCGCGAGGCTCGAATCCGCGGCCCGTCTCCGCCGCATGCCTGCGAACGCCGATGATCGCGACCAGTCCTTCCTCCATCTCCTGCCGCCCGTCGAACCCGCGGGCCACCTCCACGTCCTCCAGTCCTGCCGTCGCCAGCCGACTTGCGACCTCGGCGGCGTCGACGAGAACGTTCACGTGCCGCTCGTCGTCCCGCTGATACGTGCCGTCCACGTTGCGCACGAACGTGGTGATGTCCCGGACCCAGGTCTCGGGGTCGGGCGACGCGAACGCGACGAAGACCGCCCAGTCGGCGCTGAACGCCGCCATCGGCTGCTTGCCGGCGCGAGCCGCGCGGTAGGCGCGATCGAGCAGATCGACGGCCACGACCCCGCCCGGGCGCAGGGCAGCGGCGATGGCTCGCAAGGCGCGCGCCACGGACGGGACGTCCGGCAGATAGCTCAGCACGTGGCCCACCGAGACGATGGCGTCGGCCGAGGGCAACGGGTCGTCGGGGAGGGTCAGCCGCCGCACCGACTCCGCGCCCGGCACGGTCTCGCGCGCGAGGGCCACCATCGCCGGGGAGGCATCGGTGGCGACGACCCGGTGACCGGCGGCCAC
>JAPOYG010000489.1 GCA_026706755.1 Acidobacteriota bacterium | reverse complement strand
GTCTCGTGGATGCGCACCGCGTGTGTCATCGTTCGCTGGCTCCGATCTGCGCCGCACGGGAGGAGCGGCGCCGCGTGCGGCGATCTTACCGCGGGGGCCATGCCCGGCGTTGCGCTACGATAGGCCACCGATGGCCGCCTCCCTGGGCGCGTTCGACGCGCACCACCCTCCGTCCTCCGACCTGCTCGCCGACTGCGTGCACTGCGGCTTCTGCCTGCCGCCGTGCCCGACGTACGCGCTCTGGAGCCGCGAGACCGACTCGCCGCGCGGGCGGATCCACCTGATGAAGGTGGCGCTGGAGGGGAAGGCCGCGATCACGCCCGAGTACGCCCGGCACTTCGACACCTGCCTGGGATGCATGGCCTGCGTCACCGCCTGCCCCTCGGGCGTGCAGTACGACAAGCTGATCGAGGCGGCGCGCCCGCAGGTGGAGCGCCACGTCGAGCGCAGTCTCGGCGACCGCCTGTTCCGGCGGCTCATCTTCAGCCTGTTCCCGTATCCGGGGCGCCTCCGGTGGATCGCGCTGAAGCTGTGGGCCTACCAGCGGCTCGGCATCCAGCGGGTGGTGCGGGCCAGCGGGCTGCTCGGCCTGCTACCCGCGCGCCTGCGGGCCATGGAGGCGGTGGCGCCGCGCATCTCGCTCGGCGGCGCCTGGTCGTCGATGCCGGCCGTCGTCCCCGCCGACGGGGAGCGGCGCCGGCGGGTCGCGCTGCTGCTCGGCTGTGTCCAGCGGGTCTTCTTCAGCGACGTCAACCGGGCCACGGCGCGGGTGCTCGCGGCCGAGGGCTGCGAGGTCATGATTCCCCAGGCCCAGGGATGCTGCGGCGCCCTGATGCTGCACTCGGGCCTCGAGGACGACGCGGCGGCGATGGCGCGGCGCTTCATCGACGCGTTCGAGCCGGCGCTGGCCGAGGCGGACGCGATCGTCATCAACGCCGCGGGCTGCGGCTCGACCCTCAAGGAGTACGGGCACCTGCTTCGCGACGATGCGGCCTACGCGGAGCGCGCGGCGGCGCTCGCCGCGAAGTGCCGCGACATTTCGGAGGTGCTGGCCGAGCTGGAGCCGCGCGCCGCTCGGCATCCCGTGCCGCTGCGGGTCGCCTACCACGACGCCTGCCACCTGCAGCACGCGCAGGGGGTCCGCGCGGAACCGCGCCGGGTGCTGGCGACGATACCGGAGCTCGACGTGCGGGAAGTGCCCGAGGGCGGGCTCTGCTGCGGATCGGCGGGGATCTACAACCTGGTCGAGCCCGACGCGGCGGGCGAGCTCGGGCGCCGCAAGGCGCGCAACGTGGCGGCGACCGAAGCCGAGGCGGTCGTCTCGTCGAACCCCGGCTGCCTCCTGCAGCTCGCGAGCACGATGGAGGGCGAGGGCCGGCCGCTCCCCACCATGCACCTCGTCGAGATCGTCGACGCATCGATCCGGGGCCGCCGCCTGCCCTGACGGACTTGGCCGACGGGACGCCGTCCGGGGCGTCTCTCGCCCGGCCGCGAGGCCGTGCCGGCCTGCCTGCGGGGCATCGCGGCCGACGGCTCCGGCCGAGCCGGACCGGGGTGACGGGCCGGGCTACAGGCCGCCGGGGCCGCGGCCGGGATTGAGGGTTCCCGCGGGGTCGAACTGGCGCTTGATCGCCTGCATCACGGGCAGCGCGTCGCCGATCGGGCCCCAGGCCCCCACCTGCCGCCGCAGCTCCGGCTCGCCGCGCCGAATGACGGCCGACCCCCGGCCGAGGGGGAGACGCGCCCGTAGCTCCGAGACGACGGCCGCCTGCGCCTCGAGCGGGCCGTCGAGCCGCAGATCGACGACCCCGAGCCCCGCCCGTCCCGCCGCCGCCAGCTCGATCCCGGCGTCCGCGGCCCGGCCGCGCAGCCAGACGAGCGTCGGGAAGAGGTCTGCGGGCACCGTGGCCAGCTTCACGAGAGTGCCGTCCGCGGACCAGTGCGCGGCGTGGCGCTCCCAGAGCGCCAGCTCGTCGGCGCCCGCGTGAATGGCCGTGGAGCCGCGCGTGCCGACGAGGGCCCGCGCCGCCTCGGCCTGCTCGGAGACCGACGCCTCGACCGACTCGAACCGGGCCAGCAGTCGCACCGGCGCCGAAGAGACTTCGAGAGCCGTCGGCGTGAGCGGCGCGGCCGCGAGATCCGCGGCGACCGATGCGGCCTGCTCCAGCGAGTCGACCGTCACCTCCAGCGTGCGGGAGGCGGGAGGCGCGGGGGCCAGCTTGAAGGTTGCGGTCAGGATGACCCCCAGGCAGCCGAACGACCCCGTCAGCAGGCGGGAGAGGTCGTAGCCGGCGACGTTCTTGACGACGATGCCGCCGGCGCGCGCCACCCGGCCGTCGGCGCGGGCGACCGTGACGCCGATGATGGAGTCGCGCGGAGCACCGTGGCCGTGGCGGCTCGGGCCGCTGTCGTTCGTGGCCACGATGCCGCCGACGGTCGCGCGGTCCGCCCACGGCGGATCCCACGGCAGCCGTTGCCCGTGCGCGGCGAGCGCCGCGTTCACCGCGGAGAGGGTCGCTCCGGCCTCGACCGTGGCGGTCAGGTCGCCGTGGCGGTGCTCGACGACCCTGTCGAGCCTCGCCGTGGAGAGCAGCAGGTCGATCGGGCCGCTGGCGGCGCCCCAGTCGAGCTTGGTCCGCCCGCCGGCCACCAGCACGCGGAGGCCCTCCGACTTCGCCCAGGCGAGCGACGCCCCGAACCCTTCGGGGGTAACCGGCTCCGCGACGAGCCGCGGCTGCACGCCGTCGGTGAGGTCCTGCCCGGCGCCGGCACGCGCCGTGCCGCCGCGCACCCGTGCCGTGAGCTCCCTGACGAGGGCCGGCGTGGATCCGGCGGGGACCAGTGTGGTCGGCGTCGCTGCCATGGCTCAGAGCCGCTCCGCCAGCCCCGCGGCCTCGGCCGGATGCCGGCGGTAGGGGCCGGGCACCTCGCCGCAGAGTCGCGGGGTCGGGAAGACCTTGCCGGGGTTGCAGATGTACCCTGGATCGAACGCGCAGCGGACGAGCTGCATCGTGTCGAGGTCGCTCTCGCTGAACATCTTCGGCAGGTGCT
>JAPOYG010000213.1 GCA_026706755.1 Acidobacteriota bacterium | reverse complement strand
CGCCGACTCGGACAAGGGTGTAGACACGTGTCGTCGCAATCTCCATCGGTTCGCCCCCCCCGTTCGCCATAGTGTGTCACAGGCTTGGCGTGGACCTCCCTACGCTCGGCCGTGGCCACGACTGGCTGATCCGCATGCTGCCGCCGGCGTCGACAGCACGCATGCCGCGCCCGGCCCTCGGAGGCAGCCACCTCCGGCATCGTCGGGCCGGTAGCGTCCGCGGGTGCTCGGGCTCGAGCCCGACCGCTCGCGGAGGTATCTCGAACCGGAACCGAGGCCTTCGGAGACGGCATCTGCATGACCGCGCCGCGATGAGGCGTCGAAATCTGGCGACACCCCAGTTTCCCGCACCACGTCCAGCAGAATCGAGTCCAGCTTGAAGACGTAGAAGTCGAGCGCGAGGAACGCGAAGTACGCTGCGGCCAGGAGGCTGAACGCCAGCACGGCCCTGTCGGCCCGCATCTGCCGATGATACCCGGCCCGGCGTTGGCCGCATCGGCGGCGGCTCCGAGAGCGGGCGCGGCACGCGCCGCCTCTCCGTGCAGGGTTCGAAAGGGACGGAAGCCCCTCGCCGCGAGTACTGCCTGGAGCATCGTCGGCAAGCGTCGACGGCCAGATCGGCCTCCTGCTCCACATCGGGAACACGAGGTCGAGGATCGCCAGCGTTCGGCCGCATAGCGGGCGCGGCGCTCCCGCCCCGGCGCCTGAAGTTCGAGCCGCCGGCGCTCGTACCCGTCAGGGAGCTTCGGTCTCCCGCGCTTGGTGCTCGACCAGCTCGCTCCGAACGCGACGGCGGATCGACTTCAGGCCGAACAACACCTTCACGTCGTACTCGATTCGGGAACGCGCCAGCGTCCAGAGATCCGGTCGGATCCACCGCAGATCGAACTGGCCCGTGGCATGGCGCAGCGTGCCGGCGATACCCCACAGCCAGCGGAAGGGACGCTGCATCTCGAAGGTGACGCGGGCCACCCGGTAGTCGTCCTGCGTGATCCAGAGGTGGCCGGTCGAACGGTTGAGAGCCTTGTCGATGTGGCGCTCGTCCGGCAACCGGCCTGCTCGGGGCACGAAGCGGATCACCCAGCAAGAATCGCCCCGAACGGTGTCTGTCCCCGCCAGCGTCGTGTGGTAGCGCTCCATCAACTCGCGGTCGAAGTCGATGTGCATCTCGTCGGGATCGTATCGGTCGCCGCGTGCGGCGTGCCGTCGCGCTTCGCGGATGAACTCGGCCTTCCGGTCCTGCTCATCCCGCACGTCGTCGCGATCCAGAGAACCTCCGTCACGGCCGATGAGTTCCGAGTAGAAGTGACCCTCGAGTGGATAATGCCGGCGCCGGCTCGTCTCGGTGCGGGTGACGTGCCCGTCCGCGTCCAGCGACTCGACCGTTCCGGCGGTCACGTATTCGAAGGAGCTGCCGAGCGCCGAGTCCCACTGCCTGGACGCCACGTCGAGGGCGCGTTCGACGATGGTGGAAGCGTCCACTGGGTTCCCGGCGACCCACGCGCCAGCCGACTGTGCGGTGGCTGGCCCCGGCACGCAGATCAGACCCAAGCAGAACGGCAGCGCGCGTCGTACGCGGACACCTCCCATCCGCTTTCGAGGCGTCACAATGCAGCGCCCGCAGGAGCAGCGTCGCAGGTCGATTCCCACGAGCAGGAAGAGCCTGCGCATGGGATGGCCGCAACGACCGCCGGGAAATCGTTGGGCAGCGGATGCGTACATGGTGCCCCCCTTTCTCTGCATGAGGGTCTGAGGGGGCACGCCATTACAGCTTTTCTTGCTGACCTCGAAAGTAATGGGCGAGTTGCCCCGAACGGTCCCGCGAGGCGGACCGCGTGCTCGACAGCGATGGGCCGCTGCGGCAGTCGAGTACGACGGCAGTTTCATCGTCGACGCAGCGTCACGACCTGTCCGCACTCTTCGCCGATGTACTCGGCCCAGTTGTTCATGAGCGACCCGCCGACGCTCGAACAGGTCGGGAGCGGGCGTAGGCCGCCTCGACGCGGTTCTGAACCACGTGGGCCAGCGCCGCCTCGAAGACTTCGCGCGGATGGTCGGTCCGTTTCGGCCGCCCAGTCCCGGAAGCTGGAGCGGAAGCCGTGCGGGACGGCGGCGACACGGTGTCACTGGAGCACCCGCAGCATCCGCTTGTCGTCCTGAAGCTTGCCGCCGGGGGTCGGAAAGACGAGCGGGCCGCTGTGACCGCGCCGCGTCGAGGACCTCGATGGCCCGGCCGCACAGGGGCACGCGGTGGCTGCGCTTCATCTTCATCCGCTCGGCCGGAATGGTCCACACGCGGACCTCGGTGTCGATCTCGGACCACACCGCCCCGTGCACCCTCGCCGGAGCGCGCCGCCGTGAGCACCCGCAACTCGGACGCCAGCTTCGCCCCAGCCCATCCGCGCGAGCCCATCGGGTAGCGCGGGCGTGGTGGACCGTCACGAGACGCTTCGGCAGCGCCTCCGCGATCGCCTCGCCGGCCGGGTCGTCGCTCCGGTAGCCCTGCGCGAGGGCCCACTTCACTGCGCCGTACGGCTGAACGCCCCGCCGACTCTGGGCGACCGGCGGGAGCGTCCGTTGGCGGCGACCCGGGGGGCGTGTTACCGGGTAGGCACGGGGCCGGTCACGAACGCGGCCCATCGGTCCATCAGCCCACGCCGCTGGTCGAACAGATCGCTTCGCGCGTAACTCCGTTCGACAGCGCCGCCGACCACGTGGGCAAGGGCCAGCTCCGCCACGTCCCTGGTCGCACCGGAACGCTCCGCCGCCCACGTGCGGAAACTCGACCGGAAGCCGTGAACGTCCGCGTCCGTACCCGACGCTCGCCGCAGCGCAATGACCAAGGTGCCGCCGTTGAGCCGCCGCCCGCCCACGCCAGGGAAGATCAGCGAGTCGGCCGCGCCGTCAGAATGCGCCTTCATGCCCTCCAGCACGGCCACGGCCGCATCCGACAACGGCACCCGATGTTCCGCCCCGGCCTTCATCCGCGAGGCCGGCACGCGCCACTCCCGCGCCTCGAGGTCGACCTCGCCCCACGTCGCCCCGCGAGCCT
>JAPOYG010000641.1 GCA_026706755.1 Acidobacteriota bacterium | reverse complement strand
GCCTCGAGCGCCGCGGCATTCGTTCGGGCAGCGCTCTCCCGGAGCCGCGCCCGTCGTCCTTCCCGCGCCCCGTGCAGGTGCGCGAGAGCGAGTGAACATGGACGCCACATCCATCTGCGACCGGCGCGGGGACCTGGTCGGGTACCTCTACGGAGAGTGCGAGGCGGACGAGCGTCGGCGGATCGAGGCTCATCTGGTCTCTTGCGAGAGTTGCGCGGCCGAGGTGGGCGCACTGCGCTCCGTCCGCCGGTCGCTGGCGGCCTGGGTGCCGCCCGACGCGGAGCTGGGCTTCCGCATCGTGTCCGACCCGCCGCGGAACGAGGTCGCATGGTGGAGGCGACTCGGTCAGGCCCGGGCCTGGGGCGTCGCCGCCGCGGCCGCGGGTATCGTGGCGGCCCTCGCGGTCGGCGCCCTCGACTTCCGCTGGGAAGGGGACGGAGTGGTCGTCCGGATGGGCCGGCCGGTCGCCGATCGCGCGCTCACCGCCGTCGCGGCCGCCGCTCCCGACCGGCCCGCGCCGGAGGCCGCCGACGACGTCCTGATGCAGCGCATTCGGACGCTGATCGAGCAGAGCGAGCGGCGGCAGGAGCAGGAGTTCGCCACTCGGCTGCTGGGGCTGGCCCAAGAGTTCGACCTGCAGCGCCGGGAGGATCAGATCCGCATCCAGCAGGAAGTGGGCGCGCTGACGGATTATCTCGTCCGTGTCTCGGCGCCTTGACCGAAGTGTGCGGGCCCCGGCGGAGCGTGGAGCAAGGGAGATGGTCGCAATCGCACTGACGCGCGCGGCGGCACTCGCGGCTGGCACCGTGGTGGTGGCCGGAACGGTCGTGGCCCAGCCGCAGCCGGCCGCCCCGCCGGCGGGCGACGAACTCGCCGTTCGCACGCAGATCCAGGCGCTGGAGAGGGTGCTCGCCGGCGCCGTGAGGCGGAGCGCCGGCGCGGTCGAGGGGCAGGTCCCCGCCGGCGGTCCGGGGCTGGTGCTGTTCGCCGGGCCGATCCAGGTCCGAGGCTTTCGGCTCGAGGACTACGGTGTCTTCTTCGACGTGGAGTATCCCGTGCTTCGCCGCAGCATCGTCTGGTCCATGCAGCGGCTCGATCCGTTCGAGCTGAGCCTGGACATCGCGCTGCAGATGCTGCGCCGGCAGTTTCCCCCCGCCGACCTCCCGCCGGCCGGCCGGGCCGGCGGACGCGCCGCGGGCGGTCTCTCCGGGTCGCGCTCGACTCCGCTCGAACGCGTCGCCGGCGGAGCCCCTCGCCCTTCCCCGGATTCCCGCTACGCGCCGAGCGTCGGCGGCGACGGGGCCGGGCCCGCGACGGGCCGCGTGGTCGTCGATCCGCTCCGCGTGTACCGACAGGCGCTGCAGGTCTCGTTGACGGACGCTCTCGTGCTGGGGGGAGCGGCTCTCGGCGCGCTGTTGCCGGAGGACGCCCTGCTCACCGTGGGGGCTCGGGACGCCACGGGGCTGGACGGCCGCGACGGCCGGCTCCGCGTCGCGTCGCGCGACCTGGTAGCGTTCCGGGAAGGCGGCATGACCCTCGAGGAGGCCCGAGAGCGCGTGGAGGCCTTCGGATTCTAGGTGCTGTTGACCTTTCCATGGGCGACGGGCGGCACTATGATTCGGTGGATGCGACTGCGCCGGGCGCTCCTTGCGGTTGGTTTCGCCGGCTGCCTCGCGGCGGGCGGGTGCGCGCCCCCGGACGTGCAGTCCGCGCTGGACGTCACCCAGATCACGACCGGGTGGCTCGACGTGGGTCTCGACGACCTCGGCCGCAACAAGATCGTGCCGACGATCTCGTTCCGCCTCCAGAACGTGTCCGAGGCGAGGATGCGGACGCTGCAGTTGAACGGCGTGTTCCGCCGCTGCCTCGGGAGCACCCCCGGCCAGGAGCCGCCGGCGTCCGAGGTGTCGCCCGCGGATGTCGAGGCCGGCACCTGCGCGGGTGAGGTGCAGGAATGGGGCAGCGCGCTCGTCCGCGCCGTCGGCCGGGAGGGCGTGGAGCCCGGCGATGCGGTCGGTCCGTTCACGATGGAGTCCCACCTCGGCTACACCGGCCAGCAGCCGCGCGACGAGATGCTGCGCCACCGGGACTTCATCGACGTGAAGGTGGAGCTGTTCGTCAAGCATCGAGCCGAGCAATGGGCGAAGCTGGGCGAATTCCAGATCGACCGGCAGCTCCTGACGCAGGCCGGCAGCTCCTGAGGCCGGGTTCACCAACGGCCAGACCGCGTGCCCGGTCCTTCCCGACCCGCTCCGTCCTCCGCCTCGCTCGCCCGCCGCCTCGGTCCGTTCGACGGCGCTTCCATCATCGTCTCCAACGTCATCGGCAGCGGCGTCTTCCTGGTCCCGGTGCTCATCGCGAACTGGGTGCCGAACGTCTGGGCGATGCTCGCCCTCTGGCTGACCGGGGGCCTGCTCGTCTTCGCGGGCGCGATGGCCTACGCCGAGCTCGCGGCGCTCAGGCCGCGGGCCGGCGCCGAGTACGTTTACCTCCGGGAGGCCTTCGGCCCCGCGGCCGGCTTCCTGACCGGTTGGACGTCGTTCGTGGCCGGTTTCTCGGGGGCGATCGCCACGGCCGCGGTCGGCCTCGCCGGCTACCTCGGGCGGTTCGTGCCGGCGGCGGCCGACGCGACGCCGCTCGTCCGCATCCCGCTGGCGGTCGTCACGTTGACGGTGTCGCCGCAGGCGCTCGTGGCTCTGGCGGTCATCGCCCTGCTCACGGTCGTGCACGTCGCGGGCCTCGGCCCGGGCCGCGTGTTGCAGAACCTCCTCGCGGCGGGGAAGGTGGCCGTGCTCGTTGCCCTCGTCGTGCTCGGCTTCGCGGCCGGGGAGGGCTCGACTACCCATTTCGCGGCCTCGACCGGCTCGGTGTCGCCCTCGCTGTGGCTGCTCGGGCTCATCCCGGTGATGTTCGCCTACTCGGGGTGGAACGCCGCCGCCTACGTCGCCGAGGAGGTGCGCGACCCCGGCCGCAACCTCCCCCTCGCTATGGCGGCGGGAACGGTGACGGTCGTGGTGATCTACCTGCTGCTGAACGCCCTCTACGTCTACGCGA
>JAPOYG010000462.1 GCA_026706755.1 Acidobacteriota bacterium | reverse complement strand
TCTGGATCGGCGCCGTGATCGACGGCACGTAGAGCATCTGCGTCTCGGGGTCGTACGCCGCGCCGTTCCAGTTGGCGCCGCCGACCCAGCCGGGTAGCTGCAGGGTACCGAGCGTCCCGCCCGGTGATTCGTCGCGCAGCGACGGGGGCGTGTAGATCGGGCCGCCTCGGTAGCGGTTGAAGATCTCGAGCGCCTCCGCCCGGAGCTCCGGCGTGAAGTCGATGAGGTCGTCGACGGTGATCCCCTGCCGGTCGAAGGGCGCCGGGCGGGTGGGGAAAGGCTGCGTCGGCGAGGTCTGCTCGCCGGGGACGTCCGACTGCGGCACCGCCCGCTCCTCGATCGGCCAGACCGGCTCGCCGGTGACGCGGTCGAAGACGTAGGCGAACGCCTGCTTGGTCACCTGCACGACCGCCTTGATCGGCCGGCCGTCGACCGTGATGTCGGCCAGGATCGGGGTCGACGCGGTGTCGTAGTCCCAGATGCCGTGGTGGATCAACTGGTAGTGCCAGACGCGGCGGCCGGTCTCGCACTCCAGGCACAGCAGCGTCTCCGCGAACAGGTTGTCGCCCGGCCGGTGCCCGCCGTACCAGTTGTGGGTCGGGGTGGCGGTGGGAAGGTAGGCGTAGCCCAGCTCCTCGTCGGCGCTCGCCACCGTCCAGACGTTGCTGGCCCCGGTGTGCTCCCAGGAGCCGTCCTCCCACGTCTCGTGCCCGAACTCGCCCGGCTGCGGGATGGTGTTGAAGCGCCACTTGAGCTGGCCGGTGACCGCGTCGTAGCCGCGGATATAGCCGGGCGCCTGCTCCCGGCGGTCGAACTGGTCGATGGTGAAGATGCCGACGATGATCGTGTCGCGGCAGATGAGGGGCGACGCCGTCCAGCGGTACTCCTCGAGATGCGGAACGCCGTCCGAGAGGTCGACCTTGCCGCCGGCCCCGAACTCGCGCAGCGGGTCGCCGGTGCGCGCGTCGAGCGCCACGAGCTGCTCGCCGCTCACGAGGAAGATGCGCTCGTCGTCCCGCTCCGGGTCCTGCCAGTAGCCGACGCCGCGGGTCGCGCCGCCGCGCGGCCGCCCGGCGCCGTCCTCCAGCGCGCGGTACACCCACGTCGTCTCGCCGGTGGCGGGGTCGATCGCCGCCGCCTGCCCCAGGTTCGTGCTCATGAACAGCCGCCCGCCGACCATCAGCGGCGTGGTCAGCAGCATGGGGCTGAACTGCAGGTCGGGGTCGGCGTCGGCCAGCTCGTGGTCGACCGAGCGCCAGCGCCAGGCGACGTGCATGTCCTCCACGTTGCCGGCGTGGATCTGGTCGAGCGGCGAGTACTTCGTGCCGCCCGCCTCGCCGGCGTAGCTGCGCCATTCGCCGCCCGAGGCACCCTGCTGCGCCGCGGCGGGTGCGGCGAGGACAAAGGCGACGCCGAGGAGGATGACGCCGATGCGGCCCACGGCAGCCCGCGGGGCGTGAGTGCTCTGCATGACGTCCTCCTCGGGTTCGGGCACTGCCGGTTCCCGGCGTGGGCGGGTGTCCGCGGTCACCGGTCCGCCGCGCCCGGCGGCAGCGCGAACGTCACGATCAGGTTGCTGCCCAGCGGCGCCTCGAGCTCGGACGCGTAGTTCGAGAGCTGGAAGATCGCCGAGCCTCCTACCGGCACCGACAGGTACTGCCGGCCGTCGACGGCGTACGACACGGGGAAGCCCGTGATCTGGCTGCCGAGGATGGTCTGCCACAACACCTCGCCGGTCTCGGCATCGAAGGCGCGGTAACGGCGGTTCAGGTCGCCGTGGAACACGACGTTCCCCGCGGTGGCCAGCGTCGACCCGGCGTTGGGGGCGCGCTGGCTGAAGCGCCACGCCTCGCGGCCGGTCGAGATGTCGAGGGCCCGCACCTCGGTCAGGTGGCCGTCGGTCTCGAAGCCCGGCTCGGGCTGCGTGAATCGCGGGCTCGCCCCGGAGATCGTCCGGTCGTTGGCCGTCTGGTTCAGGCACGAGCGGTTGATCGGGATGTAGAGGAGGCCGGTCTGCGGGCTGTAGGACCACGACCACCAGCCCTTCACGTTGTGCCCGCAGATGATGAACTGGTCCCCGATCTCGCGCGCCACCAGGTCCATGTTGATGAAGACCTGCCCGGTTTCCGGGTCGATGTCGCGGATGACGAAGCGTTCCGTGCTGGTGTAGGGGAGCGGCGTCCCCCAGAGGAACTCGCCGGTCTCGCGGTCGAGCACGAACAGACCGCCCGGCTCGCCGAGGGTGACCGCGATCTTCCGCTCCTCGGCCGTTCCCTCGAGGCGCGGGTTGATCCACATCACCGATTCGGGATCCGGATCGACCACGGTGTCGATCAGCGTCCGTTCCTGCACGAAGTCCTGGTCCCAGTCGTCGCACGGGAGGTGCTGGTAGTACCACGCCATCTCGCCGCTCTCGACCTCGAGTGCCACCGTCGAGTTGGAGTAGAGCTCGCACGGCGTGCCGTCGCCGAGGTCCCAGGTGCCCCGCCGGACGATGCGCGGATACGGCAACGGCACGGCGATGCCCCAGTAGATGAGCCCCAGCTCCGGGTCGTAGCTGCCGGGGGCGCCCCACGGCGATACGTGGACGCGCTCCGAGGTCGGCAGGTTGCCCCACGTCTGGCCGCCCGGGTCGTCGGCGCCCGCCGCCGTGTAGACGCGCCACAGCTCGGTCCCGTCGTCCGAGTCGTGGGCGGAGATGAAGCAGCGCGCGTCGCGGCTGCGGGGGCTGCAGGTGCGGCCGGCCAGCACCCTGCCGTCGATGATCATCGCGCCCGACGAATGCGTGATGCCGTCCCGGTAGTCGGCCATCTCGGTGTCCCAGGCCACCTCCCCGGTGCGGGCGTCTAGGGCAAGGAGGTGCGCGTCCGCGGTCAGGTGGTAGATGTGGTTGCCGTAGATGGCGATGTGGCGGGTCCGATTGCCGAGTGCTGCGTACTCCCGCAGATCATCGGGGTTTCGGCGCTGGTAGTCCCAGAGCAGATCGCCGGTCGTCGCGTCGAGGGCCTGGATGTGGTCGCCGTTGTTGGCGAGGTACATCACCCCGTCGTAGACGAGCG
>JAPOYG010000676.1 GCA_026706755.1 Acidobacteriota bacterium | reverse complement strand
CCGCTCCGCCGCCCTGCTGCGCGAGCTCGGCGCCGTCTCGTCGCGGCCCGCCGCGGCCGCCGACGCGTCGCCGTGAGGCGATTGAGGTCCGCACCGCCGAGCACGCGTCCCAAGCAGGCTGTCAGTCGACGCGACGCGGACGCAGCGCCCGGCCCATAGTCCTCGAGCAACCGCAGGCTCAGAGGTATGATGGTGGGATGCTCGAGAAGTTGCGCACGGTGTCCTGTGCGGCACGGGCACGCCGCGCAGGATCCGATACCGACCCAAGGGGAGTCTGGAGATGGGTGCCGTCGTAGCCCAATTGGATCAGTTGCAGGTCCGGTACACGGGCTACTTCGAGAGTCCTGTATTCCACGTACTCGGAAACCCCGCTGACCTTTACCAGAATCTGCTCGGACGATTCCACAACTACGGAGCCGACCTGCAGAGCTTGAGCGTGAACCTCGCCGAGCTGGCCAGTGCTCGCGTTCAATGCACTTTCCCGCCGATCGGAATGGTGAACGTATACCTGGACCGTCTGGAGGTCTTTCTTGCAGATGTCAAGGACCCGTCGCAGGCGAGTGCCGTTGTCGAGTCGGCGCGGCTCTCCTTGGCAGACACGGCACCGTCCCTCAGGGTGACCACCCATGAAGTCGCTCTGTCCGCCTGGGCACAGCTGGAGAGTCTCGACTTCAGGTCGTACATCACAAGATTCGTCACGACCCCCGCCGACGAATGGCAACCCTCGGTGCAGTTCTCGCACGCCGGCATCTCGACTCGGGGGTCACTTCTGCTCGAAGAGTCGAACCGTGTCCCTGGTGGCCTTTACGCAAAGTCGATCGTCGTGGTCGAGAACGTCGGGGGCGGCGTGGCGCAAGTGATGCCGAAGTATGTAGAAGAGCTCAGCGCACAACTCCGGGTCGTGGAACTTCATCCCAAGCTTCGGACCTGACGTACTATGTATTCGTCGCCCCTGGCCCGGTCGCCCCTCGGATGGACGGATGGTGAACTACGGGTCAACTCGTTGACTCCCGCCGTAGTTTCGAACACACTCGCGGGAAGACGATCCGCAGGAGGTACCACCACCCTCAGCAGTAAGTACATCCCGGTAGCGAACGATCTGCCCCAGCAGCCATTGTGGCCGGCTCCGAGTCGCGCGCTCGAGCGCGGACGCCTCGGATTCGCGGAGCGCTCGCAGCTTGGCCGTCTGGATCCGTGGGGAACGAGCCGCGGACGAACTCAGGGCTCTCCCTGCCCCGAGACGCCCGTGCCCAACTTCCTCCGGCCCCCTCGCGTCGCGTGGACCATGGGAGCACGCGTTTTCGCATCCTCGGCCGGACTTCGGATCGACGCGGAGGTTGTGTCGTCGCTGACCCGGAACCTGGTACCCGGGACGCGACGGGTAGTGGTTGACGTCGTCCGCGACCCGGAAGACGGGGAATCCTCGCTGCACCTGACGGTGCGGACGTCGGCATCCCCAGACGACGTGGTGGCAGCGGAGGACCAGTTGCACGTCGCCCTGTTCGAACGCCTGACGCCCGCCTCGCGGGTGTTTTTCTCGATCGCCTACGACTTCGCCCCAGAGCACCATGGATCCGCTGGATTTTCTGGCCGTAGCGAACAAGCTCTATTCGTCGAGCGAGGAAGCGGAGCGCAGGACTTCAGTCGGGAGGTCCTACTTCGCGCTCTTCAATCACGTGCGCCGCAAGATCGAGCCCCTGCGACCAGTACCAACGAGTGACGAGGCTCATCGAGCCGTCGTCTATTACCTGCAGCACGCGAACGATCGCGACCTGAGTTCGGTCGGGCAGACCCTCACGAACCTCCGAGCGAGTCGGAACGGCGCGGACTATCAGCTCGACGATGTCGTGACTGATAAGGACAGCGGCATGGCGATCTCAATCGCCCGCAAGGCCGTCGCAAAGCTCGATGGCGTCGGCAACACCGCACTGGCGAACGCTGTGCGGGCCGTGCCGCAATTCCAAGCACGGAGACACAACCCGGGGCGCAGTTGACGCCTTCCGGCGAGCTTCCGGCTAGCGCCGCCAACCCGTCGCAGGCTCCGGGTCGGCCCCAGCCCCACCGTCCCAGGAGCTTGCGCCGCGGCACTCCACTTCGTTGACGTTCTGCGGCGCAAGCTCCTGGATCGCGATGGCGCCCCCACTCCGCCGGAAACGAACTCGGCTGTTCCAACCCATCTGGCCGGGATGGAAGACGCCTTCGTTGGTGAGGAGCACGCGCCGTCGGGGCCCCTGCCGGCGCCCAGGCAGCGATGACGTGGCCTGCGACGGCTCGAGTAGGACCAGGGTCTTCGACTCAATGCTGGCAGCCCCGTCGTGTAGGATTCGATTCTCGGCGTCGTTCGTCCGCTCGTCGCCAGCGCCGGAATCGTGGTTTGTGTTCGGGTCGCTTCACTGGCGTCGCGGGACCGTCGGACTGTTCCGGCCGACGAGCGCCGAAGGCGGCGGCGTGGAACGCAGCGGACTGCGGAAAGGACGGGAGGTTCCGATGAAGACCAGACGGCACGCCGGGCTCGTGGGTGTTCTCGTCGTGGCCGCACTGGCCAGCGCCTTGCTCACCGGCGCCGCCGCGGCGCAGGGACCGGCCATCCCCGTGGAGGCGTCCACAGCCGGCGAGGCGGCCGCGCCGGCAGAGGCCGCCGAGTACCGCGCGCTGCTCCAGCGCTACTGCGTCACCTGCCACAACGGCCGGCTGCTGACGGCAGGGTTGTCGCTCGACGTAGGGGTCAGCGAGTCCCACGTCGCCGCCGACGCGGAGCTCTGGGAGAAGGTCGTTCAGAAGCTCCGCAGCCGGACGATGCCGCCGCCCCGGCGCCCGCGGCCGGATGACGACTCCTATCGCGCGTTCGCCACGTGGCTGGAGACTTCGCTCGACCGGGCGGCCGACGCTGCCCCCAACCCCGGGCGGCCGCAGCTCCACCGCATGAACCGCGCCGAGTACCGCAACGCCGTCCGCGACCTGCTGGCGCTGGACGCCGACGTGAGCGCGCTGCCGGCGGACGACTCGACGTTCGGCTTCGACAACATCGCGGACGCCCTGGGCGTCTCGCCCCTGCTGCTCGAGAGC
>JAPOYG010000121.1 GCA_026706755.1 Acidobacteriota bacterium | reverse complement strand
TACGACCCCGAGACGCAGATGCTCTACGTGCCGTCGATCACGGCGCCGATCCAGATCTGGCTGCGCGAAGCGCCGGAGGAATCGCCGTTCCGCTACCTGCAGGGCCCGGTCAGCGTCTGGATCGACGGGCCACGGGGGTTGCCGCTGGTGAAGCCGCCGTGGGGACGGATCACGGCCATCGACCTCAACACCGGCGACCATGTCTGGATGGTGCCGAACGGGCCGGGGCCGCGCGACCACATCGCGCTGCAGGACCTGGCGCTCCCGTGGCTGGGCGCCCCGGGGCGGGCGGCGCCGCTCCTGACGAAGACGCTCCTCTTCCTGGGCGACGGCTCGCGCTCGATGCAGGTGGTGCCGCCGCTCGGGGGCGGGCGCATGTTCCGAGCCTACGACAAGGCGACCGGCAGGGTGCTGTGGCAGACGGAGCTCGCAGCCGGGGTTTCCGGCGCCCCCATGACCTACCTGCACGACGGCACCCAGTACGTGGTGGTCGCCGTCAGCGGGCGCGACCACGACGGCGAGCTCGTCGCCTTCGCCGTGCAGTAGCCCCTTCGCCGTGCAGTAGCGACGTCGAACCGGTCGCTCTTTCGCCGTGCAGTGGCGACGTCGAAACCGTCGCTCTTTTCGCCGTGCGGTTAGCGAAGTCGAGCAATCCGGGAAGGAGATTCACCATGGGTAGCTGCCCGCATCGATCCGGCTCCGTCACCCGCCGGGACGCCATGCGCCGCCTCGGTGCGGCAGGCGTCGGCGTGGTCGTGGCACCGGGGCTGACCTCCGCTCGCCCCGCAGCTCCGCTTCAGGAGGCGGGCGGGAGCGGCGTGGCGTTTCCCGAGGGGGCGATCATCCGCACCGTGCTGCGCGACGTCGACCCGGAGGAACTCGCGGGCGGGGCGACGCTCTTCCACGAACACCTGTCGATCGGCGACCCCATCCCACCCTGGGTCACTCCGCCGGAGAACCCGCGGCCCTCGTTCACCGCCGATCTCGACCTGATGGCGGACGAGGTGAACGCGACGGCGCAGGAGGGCGTGAGCTGCATCGTGAACGGCGGCACCAAGGACCTGGGGCAGAACTTCAACCGGCTCGTCGAGCTCGCGCGGCGGGTGAACCTGCACATCGTCATGGCGGGCGGACTCTGGACGCAGCCGCGCTATCCGCCGGAGATCGCCGGGTGGACCGAGGAGGAGGTCGCGGCCGACTTCATGCGCGACGCCGAGGCGGAACGCTGGGGCGCGCTGGGCGAGATCGGCTCGTCGATGACGATGCACCCCGACGAGCGCAAGGTGCTGCGCGCGTCGTGCCTCGTCCACCTGCGGACCGGGCTCCCCATCATGACGCACACCCCGCACCAGGGCTGTCCGTCGTGCGCGCTCGAGCAGCTCGACATCATCGAGGAGATGGGCGTCGATCCGCGCCTGATCTGCATTGGGCATCTGGCGGACATCGTCGACGACCCGGGAGCCGAGCTCCACAAGGCGCTCGCCCGCCGCGGCGCGTTCCTCGGCTTCGACACCGTCGGCCACCAGATCACGCAGGGCGATGCCGAGAAGGTGAAGATGATCGTCTCGTGCATCGACGCCGGCTTCGAGGACTACGTGCTGCTGTCGGCTGACTTCGCTCGCGAGGCGGAGCTCAAGGCCAAGGGCGGCGCCGGCTACTCGTCCGTCGTCGCGATCTTCGTCCCCAAGCTGCGCTACGCCGGAGTGCCGGAGGAGACCATCCACAAGATCCTCGTCGACAACCCGAGGCGCTTCCTCGCCTTCGTGCCGAAGAACGCGTGACGGGCGCGGGAGCCACGGCTCTCCGGCCCGGGTGCGGTCGAAGACGGATGGGAGTCTGCGCCGCGGAGCGCCCGTTACGCGCACCATCGTGGGAGCGCGAATGGCCAGCGCGCCCGCCAGGGGCGCACTCGCTGCGGCGAGGGCTCGGCGCGACCGCACCGGCCGCGCGAAACGGAGGTCCCGGCATGGGCGGAGGTCGAACATGGGAGACGGTACTTGGCGAGCACGGGCAGCCGGCGTTGCGACGGCCGCGGTGGCGGCGGGGTGTCTCGTCATGAGCGCGGGCGATGACCGGGCCCTCGCGCAGGGCGAGCGCGACGTCCTGACCGTCGCCCAGGACTACTTCCGCGCGCTCTACGCTCCGGATCACGACCGAGTGCGAGAGGTGGCGAGCCCGGCGATGACCTTCGCGGACCCGACGGCCGAGGGGCAGGCGGTGGCGATCACGAGCGCCGCCTCCCGCGACGAGTTCCTGGCCTACATGCAAGCGAACAACGCCGGCTCCGACGCCGAGGCCGTCGTCGACCGCGCATTCCAGACCGGGCGCTACGCCACCCTCTACGTCACCTACCGCGGCACCGTCGACGGTGCGCAACTGGGCCGGCCAGGGACTCGCGTCGCGTTCGAGACGGCAGGCGTCACCGTACTCACAGTGGAGAACGGTCTGGTAACCCACCACCAGGACTACGTCGATTACGAGACCCTCGACCGGCAGTTCGGCGGGGAGCTGCAGCCTCCGTCGGAGCGGTAGGCCGGGGCGTGCGCGCCAATGCGGACGCCGCGCACCGTCACCGACCAATGGTGACAACGCGTACGGCCGCGCGCCCTCAGAATACCGCGATCGGATTGAGCGGCGACCCGGTCCCGCCGCGGATCGGCAGCGGCGCCGCCATCAGCAGGAACTCCCAGCGGCTGCGCTCCGCCGCCGCCGCGCCGAGGGCTTCCAGGTCGCAGTTGTCGAACATATGCACGCCCAGGTAGAGCAGCGCGAAATCGTGGACGGCGCCCGGCAGCTCCGAGGGCGCGACGTAGGTCGGGTGGTCGCTCCCCATCAGCGCGACGTCGCGCTCCTTCAGCCACGGAATGACCGACGGGTGGAGACCCGCCGAGCGGCCGCCGGGCCGGCGCCCCCGCAGCCACGGGCCCTCCTCGGCGCGACGCGCCCAGACGCCGGTACGGATGAACAAGGCGTCGCCGGGCGAGACCCTGACCCCCGCGAACTCCTCCCACGCTTCCAGGTCCTCGACGTAGATGGGCGTTCCCGGTTCCAGGTACGGCACGCCGCGCA
>JAPOYG010000149.1 GCA_026706755.1 Acidobacteriota bacterium | reverse complement strand
ACACGTACCGCGTCACCTGGTCCCCGGAGGACAGCGAGTACGCGGGCCTCTGCGCCGAGTTTCCGTCGCTCAGTTGGCTGGCCCCCACGGCCGAAGAGGCGTTCGCCGGGATTCGCAAGCTCGTGCACGAGGTCCTTGCCGACATGCACGCGACCGCGGAAACGCCGCCGGCGCCGCTTGCCGATCGCGCGTACAGCGGGAGGCTCCTGGTTCGCGTTCCGCCGGAGACCCACCGGGCGCTCGTGCTGCGAGCAGCCGAGGAGGGCGTGAGCCTCAACCGGCTGGTCAGCGCGCGCCTGGCGGATTGACGGCCTCCTAGTTTCTTCGGCTCGGGCGATTCCAGGGCACGACGCCCGTGTTCTGGAAGGGCCTCCGGGCGAACGGGAACCTCTGACACGCCCAACAGAAGAACCGGCAGCAGCGTCGCCCGCGCCGTCTCAGAGCGCTCGCGACCACCGCCTCGTTTTGGCCGTTGGTGACGGGCGGCTGGACACCGCCGCGTCAAGCGCCCGCCCGCTCCGTGCAGGCGTGAACGGCGCACAGCCAGATTGACATCGTCAGCATATCGTGTGATACTAGCTGACATCCGGGGCGTGCAGCGTGAGCGACGGACCACACAGGAGCCTGAACATGCGGCGTGGCTGGAAGCGGCTCGCGGAGCGCGTAGCCAACGCCGCCTTCGACGATGAGGAAAGACGCGAGGCCTTGGCCGGTGCGGTCCAGGGCGACTGGAGTGCCGAAGTTCCCGAGGCCTTGGTCGGGCGCCTTCGCGATGTCCTGGACGATCACCAGGGCGACCTGTTCGGCGACTCCGTGACCGAGCGGCTCGAAGCACTCCAAGGTGAAGCCGCGGCACGTCCGCTCGCCAACGTCCTGCTGGACTGCGCAGCGCAGGCGGCGGACCAAGGGCTCCGCGGCGAAGAAGCACTTGCGAAGGCAGCCGCCGACGCGCTTCAGGAGCGCGCCGCGAGCGGGGGGCGCCAGGCAGAGGAGCATTTGGTGCGGGCATCCCCGGCGCGGAAGGCGGCGGGCGTGAGGAACCGCATCGACGCGGCCATTGCGGCATCCGACATGCATGGGATAGCGCGGCGTTGCATCGGACTCGCCAGCGGAGAGGAGTCGCGGGCGCCACGCAGGAAGACTGGAATCGACGACGGTGTGTCGTTGTCGTGAGATGGGGTGCCCCATGACCTCTCTCGTTCCCGAGCGCCGGGTCGACGTTGTGGAGGAAGGGAGATCCGCCGGAAGAGGTCGGATCCGGTGCGCGATTGACGAACACCTTCAATTCGACTCCAAGGGCATCGAGACGTACTGCCTGGCCCGCTGGGACGCAGCGGTGTACGACGCGTTCGTCGTCGGCGCTGCCGTTCAGTTCTGCGACCATACGATGCGGCGCCCATCGGCCGGCTGGAGTCGTGACATCGCACTCCGCGTTCCCGTTCATGAGCCTCGCCATTGGCGGTCCACGGCAGTTTCCGAGGCGCTGCATGATGCGTTGTCGTTCCTGACCGGTGATCGGTGGCGCATTGATTTCGTTCGGCGAAGAAGACACTACGTGCCCGAGCGGCAGCAGCGCTTCGACCTCCCGCGTTCCTGTGTCGTCATGCCGTTCAGCGACGGCCTCGACTCGTACCTGATGGCGGGCCTGCTTCAGCGGCAGCACGGGAACTCGTTGGTCCGGGTCCGACTCGGAGCGAAGGTTTCTCCAGGGGAACGAACCCGAACCTCACCGCCTCGCGCCTTCGCCTCGATGCCGTGGCGGGTGTCGTGCGGCAGGTCCGGGTCGGTCGAAACGAGTGCCCGGTCACGCGGGTTCCGATTCGCACTGCTCAGCGGCATCGCCGCGTTTCTCTGCAAGAGCCAGAGAATCGTCCTGCCGGAGAGCGGCCAGGGCGCCCTGGGGCCGTCGCTGGTTCCGGTTGGCCAAGCCCTTGCGGACGTCCGGAATCATCCCTTGTTCCTGACCAGGATGGAGCGCCTCGTGCGGGCGCTGTTCGGTCACGAGGTTCACTACGAGTTTCCGCAACTCTGGCGAACGAAAGGCCAGACCCTGGCGGCGTTCTTCGAGTCGCGCCCCGATGACGCGGACTGGATGGGTACGCGCTCATGCTGGCAAGATGCGCGACAGGTGTCGGTGTCCGGCAGCCGGCGCCAATGCGGGATCTGCGCCGCGTGCCTGCTCCGACGCATGAGCGTGCACGGAGCAGAGGGGCGCGAGGATCCAGCGATCTACGTGTGGGAACGCCTGAACGCTCGCTTCGAGGAAGGCGCCGCCGAGGCATTCACGAATCGAAGGCCCAAGGGAGCGTTTCACCAGTACGCGATTGCCGGCGTGCTGCACCTCGACCATCTGTCCCACCTGCGCCGATCTCCGGCAGGTGCGGCCGCCATCGCGAGGCAGGCCTTCCTCCTGACCAGGCCGCTTCGCCTCGACGAACAGGAAGCGAAGAAGAGGCTCGAGGACATGCTCCGGCAGCATGAAGACGAATGGCGTGGCTTCGTCGATTCGCTGGGGCCGCGTTCGTTCGTGACGCCGTGGACTGCGCGAGGACGGTGACATGCCACTGGACAGTATCGATGCCGTCGATGTCGGCGCCCGCCTGCGGGGGGCGCGTGAGGCGGCGGGGCTGACGCAGAGCGACGCCGCGGCCGACCTGCGGGTCGCGCGGACGACGCTGGTCGCCATGGAGCAGGGCCGGCGCCGCGTGCGAACCGACGAGCTCCAGCAACTGGCGCGTCTCTACGGCACGTCCGTCAATGCCGTGCTGCGGCGCGAAGCGGTACACGTCGATCTCGTACCCCGTTTTCGCAAGCTCTCGACCGCCAATGACGAGTCGGCCGAGCGGGCGGCTCGCCTGTTGACGGACCTCGTGCGCGCCGAAGTCGAGCTCGAGAACCTGCTCGGCGTCACGCGCACGCGGAACTACCCGCCTGCGAGACCGTTGCTGCCCGGTGACGTGCGCCTGCAGGCCGAGAACGACGCAACCGAACTCCGGCAGTGGCTCGGGTTGGGGCTGGCCCCGGTCCGCGACGTCATGAGCCTCCTGGAACTCGACCTCGGCGTGCGCCT
>JAPOYG010000396.1 GCA_026706755.1 Acidobacteriota bacterium | reverse complement strand
TGGCGGGGGCAACGGCGCCCGCGGCGGCGCAGGCCGGCGCGCCGACACCGCTCGCAGGCGCCGTCACCGCCGCGGACGGGGAGCCGATGCCCGGCGTGGCGGTCTCCGCGCGGGCGGAGGGTTCGTCCGTCACGACCTCCGTCTTCACGGACGAGGCCGGCCGGTACTACTTCCCCGCGCTGGAGCCGCCGCTCGAAGGCGGGCCGTACCAGGTCTGGGCGCAGGCCGTGGGCTACGAGCGTGCGGACGCGGACGTGGTCCTCGACCCCGCGCGACGGATGGGGCAGGATTTCACCCTCACCGCCGCCGCCGACTTCACTCACCAGCTCTCGGGGGTGGAGTGGCTGGATGCGCTGCCCGGCGCGACGCGCGAGGATCGCCGGCTGAAGGAGCTGTTCCGCGTCACGTGCACGGAATGCCATCAGGCCGGCCTGGTGCTGCAGAACCGGTTCGACGAGCGCGGCTGGCGGGCCATGATCGACCTGATGGCGAACGTCAGCTACCACGGCTGGCGCGGCTCCAACGGCCGGCCGTCGATCACCATCGAGTACTACCGGGACGAGCTGGCGGCGTATCTCACGAAGGCCCGCGGCCCGGAGTCGGCGCCGCTGACGTTCGACCTGCAGCCTCGTCCCACCGGCGAGGCCGCGCGCCACGTCGTCACGGAGTACGACATCCCCATCGCGGAGCTCCCGACGGAGCGCACGTCGATCGACGGCAGCGACTGGTCCGAGGGCATTCCGTCGGGGATGCGCGGCGGCGGCGGGATGCACGACGCCGCCGTCGACGACGACGGCAACGTCTGGATCACCGACTCGGTGCCGAACGACTTCCGGACGCTCGCGCGGCTCGATCCGCGGACCGGCCGGATCACCGGATTCAAGGTGACCGCCCCGGACGGCAGGCGGGCGCGCCGATCGCACGGCATCATCAAGGCGCGCGATGGCATGCTGTGGTTCGACACGCAGGGCAGCCTGGGACGGGTGGACCCGCAGACGGAGGCGTTCGAGCTCTACACGCCGCCGCGGCCGCTCGGCGTCGGCGGAAGCCTGCAGGAGGACGGCCTTGGCAACATCTGGGTCGGCAACCGGCACGGCGCCCTGAAGTTCGATCCCGCCACCCGCGAGTTCACGTTCTTCCAGAACAAGACCATCGGCGACGGCCAGACCTACGGCACCGCCGCCGACCGCCTCGGGAACGGCTGGTGGGCGCAGTTCAACATGGACATCGTCGGGCACGCGAACGGCACGACCGGCGAGGTGAACGAGGTGCCGATGCGGCCGCCCGGCGCGCTCGACCGCGAGCAGCTCCTGACGCCGGCCGACCGCGACTTTTTCCACCGCATCGGCGCGATGCGCTTCTCCGGCAGCGTCTACAACCCCGGCGGGCAGGCGCCGCGCCGGCTCGCCGCCGATCCCGCGGGCGATACGGTGTGGGTCGCCAACTGGTGGGGCTCGAACCTGGCCCGGATCGACATCAACACGCTCGAGGCGACGTACTACCACCTGCCGGTCGGCGCGCATCCCTACGCGACGGTGGTCGACCGGAACCACATGGTGTGGACGAACCTCTCGTCCGACGACGCGGTGGCGAGGTTCGATCCCGGCACCGAGGAGTACACGATCTTCCGGCTCCCCAGCCTCGGGGCGGAGCTGCGCCACATCGCGGTCGACGATGCCGGCGGCCCGGACGTGTGGGTCGTCTACCGGGAGGCGAGCCGCGCGGCGCGGATCCAGTTCCGAACGGAGGCCGAGCTTCAGGCCGCCCGCGCCGCCAGCGCCCTCCCTGCCGCCGCCGGAGGCGGGCAGTAGGGCCGAGAGAGGCGACGGGAGTCCGGCCGGGAGGGACGTAGCGTCCCGGGGCTCGCCTTCGCGGTGACCTCGACCGCAGGTTCCGGGCGTTCGACGTGCGGACGGGCGAGGTAGGCGTGATGGACATCGAGCCCTACGACGATTCCAGGCTCGAAGCCGTCGTCCGGCTGTCGCTGCGAGCCTGGGAGCCGGTCTTCGAGTCCATCGAGACGGCGATGGGCTCCGACATCTTTCGCGAGCAGCATCCGGACTGGCGGGTGACCCAGCGGAGCGCGGTCGAGTCCGTCTGCTCGCAGGAGGGCTTTCACGTCTGGGTTGCCTCGGAGGACTCCCGGACCGTCGGATTCGTCGCCCTCAGGCTCCACCCCGAGGAGCACATGGGCGAGATCTACATGATCGCGGTCGATCCCGACTACCAGCGTCGTGGTATCGCGGCAGGGCTCACCAGGCACTCGCTGGCCTGGCTCAAGGAGGCCGGCATGACCACCGTGGTGGTGGACACCGGGGGCGATCCCGGGCACGCTCCCGCTCGCCGCACCTACGAATCGGCGGGCTTCCGGCTGGTCCCCGTCGCGAGGTACTTCAAGAAGCTCTGAGTCCGCGTGCTGCCCTCGTGCTGCTCACGGTGTGGCAGGTGATGCCCTGGGTGAGGCCTCAAGGCGTCAACCGCCCCCGCCACTCGGGCCAGACGCGGTGCTCGGCCTTCATAGCAGCTTCAGCCCCGGCACGTCGCCGAAGTCCTTCGGGTTCAGCGTCCAGAGCGCGGCATCATGGACCAGGGCGCAGGCGGCGATGGCGAGATCGAGGTCGCGGCCGCGGGCGCGCGGCAACTCCGCGTACAGCGTGGCGGCCCGGTCCGCCGCCTGAGCGTCGAACGGAACGGCGGCGTCGCGCGGGAAGAGCTCTTCCTGCGTGCGGCGCTCGCTCACCGATCGCAGGCCCCGCAGCCATTCGTACAGGACCACGGTGGAGAGCTTCGGACGATGGCCGGCGTCGACGAGTTGACGCAGGCGGGCGAAGGACTCGCGAGGCCCCGTCAACGCCCCGACGAGCGCCGAGGTATCAAGATGAACGGTCATGCGCGGAGCGGCGCAGCGACGACTCGCGGCGAGACGCCCGGATCTCGCGCAACTCGGCCTCGACGCTCTCCCGGGACCGGGTCACCGGCTCGTCGCGCAGGCGGTCGAGCACCTCCAGCATCCGGAGCCGCTCGGCCTCGCTCAGGCGGTCGGTGCGCGCGTCGTAGTCGGCTACGGCGTCGCGGAC
>JAPOYG010000704.1 GCA_026706755.1 Acidobacteriota bacterium | reverse complement strand
TCGACAACATCGGCGGCATCCTGCGGATGTCGCAGTCGCTGATGGAGCGCTACCTCGCGGCGGCGCGGACCATCAGCCGCCTTGCCATCGGCAGCCCGCCGCCCGCGGTCGCGGCCGACACCTACGAGGCGGCGCAGGACCTCCCGCAGCACGGCCGCGTCGAGGCTCTGCCGTTCGGGACGCGCGGCGGCCTCTACATCGAGCACCTGTTCCCGCGCGATGCCGACTACGACGTGCGGGTCGAGCTGACCGGCACCCGCAACCTTGCCGAGAACCACGACCTCGAGGTGACGGTCGACGGCGAGCCGGTGAAGCTCGTCACGCTCGGCCCGGCGCCCGAAGGGGAGCCGGACAACCCGTACGCGAGCGCCTCGATCGTCGACTTCCGCGTGCCGGTCCCCGCCGGTCCCCGCGAGGTCGGCGTCACCTTCTTCAAGAAGCCGTCGGCGCTCGTCGAGCAGGTCCGCGAGCCGTTCCCGAACCCTCGCGTGGCGGGGAACACGGGCGGGTTGGCGGGGCGGCAGCCGTTCGTCCGCAGCGTCACCATCACCGGGCCGTACGGGGGCACGGGCGTGACGGACACCCCCTCGCGGCAGCGCATCTTCACCTGCCGGCCGGTGGCAGTCGCCGACGAGCCGGCGTGCGCGCGCGACATCCTCTCCGCGCTGGCGCGACGGGCCTTCCGTCGCCCGGTGGCACCCGACGATGCCGAGATCGGCGTGCTGCTCGACTTCTACGAGCGAGGCCGCGGCGACGGCAGCTTCGAGGACGGGATCGAGCTCGCGCTCCGGCGGCTGCTGGTCAGCCCCGAGTTCCTCTACCGGGTCGAGGCCGATCCGGAGGACGCCGAGCCGGGCGCGCCCTATCGCGTGACCGACCTCGATCTCGCGTCGCGCCTGTCGTTCTTCCTCTGGAGCAGCATCCCGGACGAAGAGCTGCTCGCGGCGGCCGAGCAGGGGCGGCTGCGGGACCCGGCGGAACTCGAGCGGCAGGTCCGCCGGATGATCGCGGATCCGCGTTCCGCGACCCTCACGACCAACTTCGCCGCCCAGTGGCTGCAGCTTCGGAACCTGGAGACGACGGTCCGCCCGGGCGACCCGTTCTCGGTCGCCTTCGACGAGTCGCTGCGGCAGAGCATGCTGCGCGAGACCGAGCTGTTCGTCGACAGCATCGTCCGCGACGACCACAGCATGCTGGAGTTGCTGACCGCCGACTACACGTTCCTGAACGAGCGGCTGGCCGACCACTACGGCCTGCCGGGGGTCACCGGAAGCCACTTCCGCCGCGTCGAGCTCCCGGCCGCGAGCGCGCGGCGCGGGATCCTCGGGCACGGCAGCATCCTGACCCTCACCTCGCACGCCATCCGGACGTCGCCGGTGCTGCGGGGCAAGTGGATCCTCGACAACCTGCTCGGGACGCCGCCGCCGGATCCGCCCGCGAACGTTCCGGCCCTCAACGACCAGCGCACCCAAGCCAAGCGCCCCACCGTGCGCGAGCGGCTCGAGGTGCACCGGGACAACCCGGCGTGCTCGGCGTGTCACGCGATGATCGACCCGACGGGTTTCGCGCTGGAGAACTTCGACGCCATCGGGCGCTGGCGGGAGGTCGACGAGTCGTTCAACCCGATCGACCCGTCCGGCGTGCTGCCCGACGGCCGCGCGTTCGGCGACGTCGCCGGAATGCGCGCCGCGCTCGTCGCCGACCCCGAGCAGTTCGTCACGACCGTGACCGAGAAGCTGATGACCTACGCCCTCGGCCGCGGGGTCGACTACTACGACATGCCGTCGCTCCGCCGCATCGTGCGCGGCGCGGCGGCGGACGACTACCGCTTCCAGAGCATCATCCTCGGTATCGTCACGAGCGACCCGTTCCTGATGAGGAGATCGCAGTCATGATCGTCACCCACAAGTCGCTGTCTCGTCGGACCGTGCTGCGTGGCCTCGGCGCAACGGTCGCCCTGCCGCTGCTCGACGCCATGGTGCCGGCGCTGTCGGCCGCGGCCCGCTCCGTGACGGCGCCGGTGCCGCGCCTGGCGTTCTTCTACATCCCCAACGGGATCCTGCCGCGCGTCTTCCACCCCGAGGGCAGCGGCGGGTCGGACTTCGCGCTGTCGCCCGTCCTGAGCCCGCTCGCGGCGCACCGGGACCGGATGACGATCGTGACCGGGCTCAGCAACTCGGGCGTCGTGAGCCCCAACGAGGGGGGCGGCGTCCACACGCGGGCCCACGGCGGGTGGCTGAACGGCATCCTCCCGAAGCGGACGGAGGGGGCGGACATCCGGGCCGGCAAGACCATCGACCAGTACGCGGCCGACAAGCTGGGCGCCGAGACCGCGCTCCGCTCGCTCGAGCTCACCACGGAGTCGAACTACCAGGTCGGCAACTGCGAGAACGGCTACAGTTGCGCCTACCGCAACTCCACCTCCTGGCTCACGCCGTCCACCCCGCTCCCGCACGAGCGCGATCCGCGCGTCGTCTTCCAGCGGCTCTTCGGCGACGGCGGCAGCGTCGAGGCGCGGCTCGCGCAGATGAAGACCGACCGCAGCATCCTCGACTCGGTGACGGAGTCCATTCATCGGCTCGAGCGCCGGGTGGGCGTTCAGGATCGCGCGACCGTCGACGAGTACCTGCAGTCGATCCGCGCCATCGAGCGCCGGATCCAGCGCACGGAGGAGACCAACACCACGACTCCGCTCCCGCAGGTCGACCAGCCCGCGGGCGTTCCCGACGACTACGAGGAGCACGTCGGGCTGCTGCAGGACATGCTGGTGCTGGCCTTCCAGGCCGACATCACGCGCGTGAGCTGCATGCAGATGGCGCGCGAGACCAGCGGCCGAACGTATCCGAACATCGGCGTGCCCGAGGCGCACCACACCGTCTCGCACCACCAGCAGGACCCGCACAACATCGCCCAGTACACGAAGATCAGCCAGTACCAGATGACGCTCTTCGCCGGGCTGGCCGACAAGATGCGGGCCACCCCGGACGGCGACGGCACGCTGCTCGACCACAGCATCCTGCTGCACGGCGCCGGCATGGGCGACGGCGACCAGCACACGCCGTACAACCTGCCGATCACGC
>JAPOYG010000062.1 GCA_026706755.1 Acidobacteriota bacterium | reverse complement strand
CCGGGGGCGCCGGCACGGCGCGCCCGGTGCGGACCCGCACGCCGGCCCGGCCGGCCACCGTCACGACCGCCGTGTGCTCTCGCCCCTGGCCGTCGAAGACGCGGACGGCGTCGCCGGGTGCGAGGCGGAGGACCTGCGTGAGGTGGCGGGCCTCGTCGTCCGGCAGGCCGACCACGATGTCCGCCCGGTCCGCGCCGGGCGCGAAGAAGCGGTGCATCGGGGATGCTCGGCGGGCGCGGCCCGGGATTACGGGGCCGGGGCCCCCCGCCGCAGGGTCAACGCCACCCAGCCGTCCTCCGTCTCGCGTGCGACCGGCGTCAGCGCCGCTCCGAAGGCGACGCGAACCTGCTCCTCCTCCGCGGCCGTCACGCCGCCCGCGACCAGCCAGCCGGACGGCCGTACGTGGCGCGCGATCCGCGCGGCATGACGGACCAGGACGGCGCCGCTCAGATTGGCGGTGACGATGGCGGCGGCCGGCGCGGCGAGCCGGCCGACGTCGTCCGGGCGCAGGCTCACGGCGTGCCCGGCCGCGTTGCGCGCCAGGTTGTCCCTGGCGTTGGCCAGGGCGTCCCGGTCCCGATCCACGGCCAGTACGGGGGCGGCGCCGAGCTTGTGGGCGGCGATCGCCAGCACCCCCGAACCGGTGCCGAGGTCGAGGACGTCCCGGGGCGCGGGCGCGGCGTCGAGGCAGGTCTCGAGGGCACGCAGGCAGAGACGGGTCGACGCGTGGTGCCCCGTGCCGAACCCCGTCGACGGCTCGATGACCACCACGACCGCGCCCACCGCCTCATCGTGCGGCGGGAGATCCCAGGGCGGCGCCACCAGGACGCGGCCCACCCGGACCGCGCGCAGGCCCGCCTGGCTGCGGGCCGCCCAGTCCTCGTCGGGCACGTCGACCGCGCATACGATCACGCCCTCGGAGCCGAGGGTGCGCGTGATGGCGTGCAGGGCGGCGGCGCGATCGTCGCGCGCCTCGAAGTGGACGCGCCGCACCCTGAGACCGCTCCGCGGCGCGGTCTCGCCGCGAGGCTCGATCGCAACCGGGCGCAGATCGTCGAGCAGGTAGTCGAGCCGAGCCGGCAGGGCGAACGACTCGGCCGGCAGCGCTACGTCCAGGGCCGGACGAGAGTCACCCAAAGATGTCCTTGACGCGATCGAAGAAGGGGCGCTCGCCCTCGGCCGCCGCCACGGGCCGGAGAGGCTCGGCCTTGCCTGGCGGCATCGTCCTGCCGAGTTCCGCGATGAGCGACTTCTGCTCGCGCGTGAGGGCCGTCGGGACCTCGGCGCGGACGGTGACGTAGAGGTCGCCGCGCCCGCGAGCCGAGACCCGCGGGAGCCCCTTGCCGCGCAGGCGGAAGCGGGTCTCCGTCGAGGTTCCCCTGGGGACCGTGATGGTCTCGCTGCCGGTCAGCGTCGGCACCTCGATCGTACCGCCGAGGACGAGCGTGGGGTAGCTCACGGGCACGGCGCAGTGCAGGTCGTCGTCCTCGCGCTGAAAGAACTCGTGGTCCCTCACGTGGACGACCACGTAGAGGTCCCCGGGCGGACCGCCGACCTCTCCGTGCTCCCCCTCCCCGGACAGACGCA
This sequence comes from Acidobacteriota bacterium, assembly GCA_026706755.1. Taxonomy (GTDB): domain Bacteria; phylum Acidobacteriota; class Vicinamibacteria; order Vicinamibacterales; family UBA8438; genus JAGWAJ01. Next base: position 1,499 of record JAPOYG010000062.1, on the reverse strand, counting down.
GGCGCTGTCCGCTGCCGATGCCGGCCGGCACCTTGACCGTCAGCTTTCGCTGTCGTTCCCTGCGTCCGCGTCCGTGGCACCCGCCGCACGGGGTACGGATGATCGTGCCTGCGCCCCGGCAGTGCCCGCACGTGCGGGCGACGGTGAGGAAGCCCTGCTGATAGCGTACCTGGCCGCGGCCGCGGCACTGCGGGCAGGTGTCGGGCCGCGACCCGGCCGCGGCACCGGAGCCGTTGCAGGCTTCGCACTGCTCCTCGCGGGGGATCTGGAGCGTGGTTTCCGTGCCCGAGGCCATCTCGTCGAAGCCGATCTCGAGGTCGTAGCGCAGGTCGGCGCCGCGGGCGGGGCCGCGCCGCCCGCCCGTGCCGAAGCCGAAGAGGTCTCCCAGGCCCCCGATACCGCTGAAGATGTCGTTGAAGTCCGCGAAGATGGTCGGGTCGAAGCCCGGGCCCCCGGACGCGCCGCCGACGCCCGCGTGGCCGAAGCGGTCGTATCGAGCGCGCTTGTCCTTGTCGGCGAGGACGGCGTAGGCCTCGGCCGCCTCCTTGAAGCGCTCCTCCGCCGTCCGATCGCCCGGGTTGCGGTCCGGGTGGTACTGCAGCGCGAGCTTCCGGTAGGCGCTCTTGATCTGCTGGTCGTCGGCGTTGCGGGCGACACCCAGCACTTCGTAGTAGTCGCGCTTGCTCACGTCTTGGCCACCCTGACCATCGATGCCCGCAGCAGGCGGCTTCCGACCAGGTAGCCGCGCCGCACCTCGCCGATGATCTCGCCCGCTCCGTGCTCGCCGCTCTCCTCGTGGGCTATGGCCTGGTGCAGGTTCGGGTCGAAGACCTGGCCCGCGGTCTCTATGGGCGTCACGCCCCGCTTCCGCAGCAGGTCGAGCATCTGCCGGTGAATCAGCTCGACCCCGTCGCGGTACGCGGCTGCCGACGCTTCGGCCACCGGCGCCTCGAGGGCCCGTTCCAGGTTGTCGATGACCGGCAGCAGCTCCTCGATGAGATCGGCGGCAGCGGCCGACGCGAGGGCGGCTCGCTCGCGCTCGACACGCTTGCGGTAGTTGTCGAACTCGGCCGTCTTGCGCAGCAGGAGGTCGTAGTACTCGTCGCGCTGGGCCGCCGCGTCGGGTTCGACCACGGCCTCCGGCTCCACCACGGCCTCCGGCTCCACCACGGCCTCCGGCTCCACCACGGCCTCCGGCTCCACCACGGCCTCCGGCTCCACCACGGCCTCCGGCTCCACCACGGCCTCCGGCTCCACCGCGGCTGCGATGGGCTCCGCTGCGCCGGGTGCCTCCGGCTCGGCACCGACCTCCGCGGCCACGCCCCCCTCCGGGCGAGCCTCGTCGGCGTGCGCGCCGCCGGCGCTGGCCCGCGACACGTCATCGGCGTTGGCGGGGAGCGGCGGTTCGGAGGCGGTGTCGGCGGCGTCCGGTCGTGCGCGGGTCTCTTCAGGCGATTCGGCTGTCACGTCGTCTGTCATGGTCGGACGATGCCGCCTGC
>JAPOYG010000559.1 GCA_026706755.1 Acidobacteriota bacterium | reverse complement strand
GGTTCGCCTTCTCGCCGGCGTTCGGCGAGCCGATCGGGTATCTCGGCGGCATCGGGTCGACGTCCACGCTGCCGGTGTCGTTCCAGATGCAGATCGGGGGCCGCTTCGAGTTCTAGAGAAGGCCTGGTCGCAGCAGGTGCGACGCCGGCCCCGCGGCGGACGCCGGCGTCGCGCTCCTCCCAGCCCTCGCGTCCGGCGCGCCGGGCGGAGAGACCGGCTTGCCGTCCGGTCGGTGGGCGGGACACGGACGGGCGGAGCGAGACAGTGACGACTCTCGGAAGGGCGTACGCCGGGCCGCTGGTCATGGCAGCCACCCTGGCCGGCCTGCTCGGGTGCGGTACGCCCGACGGCACCGGCGCGTCCCTGTCTACCGCCTCGCAGCCGACCTTCGCGCGGGACGTGGCACCGATTCTGTTCGAGCATTGTGCGGGCTGCCATCACCCGGAGGGGTCGGCACCGTTCAGCCTGCTCGAGTACGCGAGCGCACGCGCCCGGGGCGCCCGCATCGTCGATGCGACCGGGCGCCGCGTCATGCCTCCGTGGCTGCCGGAACCGGGGCACGGCGACTTCGCCGGGGCTCGCCTGTTGACGGAAGAGCAGATCGACATCCTTCGCGGCTGGGTGGCGAACGGCATGCCGGAGGGCGACGCGGACCACCTGCCTCCGCGGCCTCGCACCGGGGAGGGATGGCAACTCGGCGAGCCCGACCTCGTCGTCCGGATGCCGCAGCCGTACACCCTGCCGCCCGGCGACAGCGACGTCTTCCGCAACTTCGTGATTCCCGTTCCCGGCTCGGAGATCCGTCACGTGAAGACCGTGGAGTTGCGGCCCGGCAGCCCTCGTGTCGTGCACCACGCGCTGCTGGGCGTCGACGAGATGCGAGGCTCGCGCCGCCTCGACGCCGGCGACCCGGGGCCGGGATTCGGCGGCATGGAGATGGGCGAGGCCCATATGCCCGACGGCAGCCTGCTCGGCTGGACGCCCGGCATGCTGCCCTTCCCTGGAATCGAAGGAATGGCGTGGCGGCTCCAGCCCCGGACGGACCTGGTGCTCCAGCTTCACCTGCTGCCGGGAGACGCGCCGCAGACCGTGCAGGGCGCCATCGGCTTCCACTTCGCCGAACCCGACGAAGTCGGCGATGCGGCCTACGTCATCATCCTGGACGCGGACGAGCAGCTCGACATCCCGGCCGGCGAACCCGCCTTCACGGTGACGGACGCGATGGAGCTGCCGGTCGACGTCGAGGTGCTGGTGGTCTATCCGCACGCCCACTACCTGGGCCGGCGGCTCGAGGGTTGGGCCACGCTTCCGGACGGCGCGACGCGGTCGTTGATCCGCATCGACGAATGGGACTTCCAGTGGCAGGACGTGTATCGCTACCGCGAACCGGTCGCGCTGCCGAAGGGCACCACGGTGGGCATGCGCTGGACCTTCGACAACTCGGCCGACAACCCGAGCCAACGCAACGCGCCTCCGCGCCGGGTGGTCGCCGGCAACCGGTCGTCCGACGAGATGGCGCACCTGCAACTGCAGGTCCGGCTGCGCGATCATCATGACCGGGCCGTCCTGCAGGCGGCGCACTACGAGCACCTCCTCGGGAAGAACGCGCGGAGCCCCCGGCTGCTCTACGGGCTCGGCGGCGCGTTGCGGGATCAGGAACGGCTGGCGGATGCGGTGCGTGCGTACCGACGGGCTCTGGCGCTTCAGCCGGGGTACGTCGCTGCCCACATCAACCTCGCCGCCGTGCTGTTGACGCTCGGCGAGACGGAGGCCGGTACCGACCACCTGCGAACGGCGGTACGGCTGGATCCCGATGCGGCCGGCGCGCACTACAACCTGGGACTCGTCTCCGCGTCACGCGGCAGGCTCGACGAAGCTGCACGCCACTATCGGGAGGCGCTTCAGAGCGTGCCCGACTACGGCGAGGCCCATAACAACCTGGGCCAGGTCCTGGCCGTCCGGGGTGAGCTGGCCGAGGCCGTGCGCTCGCTCCGTGCGGCCGTCCGGCTGATGCCCGCCTCCGCCGACGTCCACAACAACCTGGGCCGCACGCTGGGGGCGCTGGGCGAGCTCGACGAGGCGATGCGGCATCTCCGGATCGCAGACGGTCTGGAGCCGGACTCGGCCGAGATCCAGACCAATCTCGGCACCGGACTGCTGCTGCAGGGCCGCGTCGCGGAGGCGATAGGACGCTTCCGCCGCGCCCTGCAGCTCGAGCCCGGCAACCCCAGGGCACGGGAGAGCCTCGCCGCCGCGCTGGCGCAGGCGGGCGCGGCCCGAACGCGCTGACGTCGAGGAGTGCAGGGAGATGCCGCGACAGAGGCGCCGGGGGGCGCGCCGACAATCCGCGGACCGGCGTGGAACGTCAGGCAGCCGGACAGCCAATCCCTCGTCCACCGGCGCGTTGCTCCTCCCCCTGGCCGCCACCCTGCTGCTCATCGCCGGGGCCTGGGCGTCGCCCGCCCGCACCCATCCGGTGCTGTTCCGCTCGTTCCTCGCCGCCGGCGGCGCCCTGCTGCTGTGGCAACTGCTCCTCTTCGCGGCGGCCCGCCGCCGCACCCTTGCGCTGGACGTCAGCTTCCGCCCGCAACACTACCTGCAGGCGCTGTCGCAACTGGTCATCCTGATCTACTGGGGGTGGTACTGGCGCGAGGTGTACGACTTCGCGTACCTGATCGGAGCCCAACTGCTGTTCGCCTACGCGCTCGAGGCGCTCCTCGCGTGGTCCCGGCGCGACCGGCACACGCTCGGCTTCGGCCCGGTTCCCATCGTCTTCAGCATCAACCTCTTCCTCTGGTTCCGGCCCGAGTGGTTCTATCTGCAGTTTGTCCTGGTGGCGCTGGGCTACTGCGCCAAGGAACTGATCCGCTGGAACAAGGACGGCCGGCGCACCCACATCTTCAACCCGTCGTCGTTCCCGCTGAGCGTCGTCTCGCTGGTCCTGCTGGCGACAGGAGCCACGGACATCACGTACGGCGTCGAGATTGCGACCACGCAACTGTTTCCGCCGCACATCTATCTCGTCGTGTTCCTGGCCGCTCTGCCGGTGCAGCTCCTGTTCGGGGTGGCCACGATGACGCTGGCCGCCGTGACCACCA
>JAPOYG010000056.1 GCA_026706755.1 Acidobacteriota bacterium | reverse complement strand
ACCGGACCGTTCAGGATCGTCTCCCACCGCACGTCGCCGCTCTCGGCGTCGAAGGCCCGGAAGCGGCGCACCACGTCGCCGCCGAAGACGAGATTGCCCGCCGTGGCGAGCAGCGACCCGTAGATCGGGGCCCGTTGCTGGTAGAGCCAGAGCGTGCGGCCGGTCGAGGCCGACACCGCCTCGAGGCGGCCGATGGGTGCGGTGTCGGGATCCACGCCGGGGACGTGCCGCACCCGGATGCTCAGCCCGTAGCCGTCGCTCGCCTCGGCGCGCTCGACCGACATCGCGAGGTCGACGCAGGTGTTGTTCAGCGGCATGTAGAGCGCGCCGGTGTCGGGGCTGTAGACCCCGGACGGCTGGTCCTTGCCGCCGAGCAGGTGCGGACAGGCGAACGACGGCTCGTCGAGCGAGGTCGGCGCCGAGTCCTCGTTGATCGCGGGACGGCCGGTGTCGAGGTCGATGTCCGTGATGATGTTCTGGTGGATCGTCGGCCGCGCCCAGAGGAACTCGCCGGTCGCAGCGTCGAGGGTCCAGACGATGCCGGTCTTGCCGGGGATGCCGGTCACCACCTTGCGCCGCTCCCCCGGCCGCACGCGCGGGCTGATCCAGGGGACGGCGGCGGGGTCCGGCGCGAGCTCGGTCTCCACCAGGATGCGCTCGAACGGGTGGTCGAGATCCCAGTTGTCGCGCGGGAGATGCTGGAAGTACCACGCCATCTCGCCGGTGTCGGGATCGAGGGCGAGGGTGGAGTTCGTATAGAGAAGATCGGCCTTGCCGGCCCCGCGGAGCGACTCCGGCGTCGGCGCGGTGACGCCGGTGCCCCAGTAGACGAGGTCCAGGTCGGGGTCGTAGCTCCCGACCATCCAGATCGACGCGTGCCGGCGCGCGGAGAGCGGCAGCCCGCCCCAGGTGTCGCCGCCGGGATCGTCGGCGCGCGCGATCGTGTAGACGCGCCACTGCTCCTCGCCGCTCGCCACGTCGTGCGCGGTGATGAAGCAGCCGCCCGGCAGCGGGCTCGACGGGTCGCAGCGCGAGCCGGTGATCGCCTTGCCCTTGATCATCACCGGCCCGGCCGTCTGGGCGACCTTGTCACGGTAGTCGGCGCGCTGCGTCTCCCAGACGACGTCGCCCGTGCGCGCGTCGAGGGCCACGAGGAACGCGTCGTTGGTCGCCAGGAAGACCTTGTCGTCGTAGATCGCCAGGTTGCGGTAGCGGTAGCGCGTGCCGGTGAGGTTGCCGATTCCCGCCGGCAGACGGCGGCGGTACTCCCACAGCAGGTCGCCGGTCGTGGCGTCGAGGGCCTGCACGATGTCCTCGGAGTTGACGAGGAACATCACGCCGTCGTAGACGGTCGGCTCCACCTCCTGCGGCCCTGCGCGCATCGCCCGCGACCAGACCAGGCGCAACTCGCCCACCGTGTCGGCGTCGATCTGGTCGAGGGTGCTGTAGCCCCACTGGGCGTAGCCGTTGCGGAACGTGATCCAGTCGGCGGGATCGGGATCCCGCAGCATCTCGTCGGTCACCGGCACGTAGTCCCGGAGCAGCTCCGGGACGTCGTCCTGGGCGAGGGCCGGCGACCAGGCCGCCGGGACCGCGACGCCGCCGACAACGACGGCCAGACACAACGCCGGTAGGGATCGCAGGGTCATCGTCGCTCCTCGCTCCCGCTGCATGCCGCGTAGCCCGCGATTATAGAAGGCGCGGGCCGGCCCGGGTTGACAGATCTCGTTCGAGAGCGCAGGATGAAAGGAAGTAGAAAGAAGGAGGATGCGTGCGCTTCGTGATCCGGGGAACCTCGTTCTCGATGACCCCCGCCGACGTGCTCGACGCCACTCGGGGCGCCGAGCCGCAGCCCGTCGACGGACGCCACAGGTACTTCGTCAGGCTCCACGAGCGCCGCTATCCGATCAAGCAGATCCTCCGGCTGGTCACCGGCCTCCCGGCTGCGGGCTTCGGGGCTCAGGACGCCCACCGCGTGCTCTCCCGCCTGGGCTTCCGAATCGACCAGCGACCCGCCGGCGCGGAATGGCCGCAGACCGCTCACCCCGTCCTGGAACGTCGGGACCTTCCCGCACCGGCACGGGCCGTGGGCGAAGCCGCCGGCGACTATCGCAGTGACGGGTTGCGGCTGCTGGTCGTGTTCGAGACGGACGAGGACGGCTGGGTGGTCGCGAGCTGTCCGACGCTGCCGGGCTGCCACAGTCAGGGGCGGACACGGGAGGAAGCGCTCGACAATGTTCTCGAGGCGATCCGGGGCTATCTGGCCAGCATGCGGGAGCACGACGCCCGCCTGCCGGGGTCGACCGAGTACCAGGTAGTGGAGGTACGAGCGTAGGGTGAAGCGCCTCCCCGTCCTCTCGGGCGACGAGTTCGTCGCCGCGGTGAAACGCATCGGGTTCTCGCTGGACCGCATCGAAGGCAGCCACATGATCCTCGTGGGGCCGACCGGCCGCCGGCTCTCGGTCCCGCGGCATCGCGAGCTGGGCCGGGGTCTGCTGCGAGCCCTGATCCGGGATGCGGGGCTGACCCGTGAGGAGTTCGTCGAGCTCCAACCCTGATCCCGGCGCACGGGTCCTGGCCAGCCCTGGGGCGCCGGATGGCGGGGGCGCGGGTTTCGACCGCCGCTCGTCGCCCGGCCCGGCCCTCAGCCCCCGCGACCGCGGTAGAAGTGCTGCAGCGCGATGGCAGCGGCGGTGGCGACGTTGAGCGAATCGACCGACGGGTCGATGCGGATGTGCACCCGCGCGTCCGCCTCCGCCAGGGCGGCTGCAGTCAAGCCCTCTCCCTCCGTCCCGACGACGAGCGCCACCGGCCGCCGGGGGCGGCGGGCCGTGAAGTCCCCGAGTTCCTGCGTCGCCTCCGCGGCCGAGCCCCGGGGCGGGGTGAGGGCCGCGGCGAGGTAGCCGCGGTCGCGCAGCAGGCCGAGCGAGGCCGGCCAGTCGGATGCGGCCGCGAACGGGAGCCGCAGCGTCGCCCCGGCCGAGGTGCGGATCGCCTTGCGGTAGAAGGGATCCGCGCAACCGGGGCTGAGGACGAGGGCCCCGGCGCCGAAGGCCGCGGCGTTGCGGAACAGGCTGCCGACGTTGTCCGGGTCGGCGAC
>JAPOYG010000400.1 GCA_026706755.1 Acidobacteriota bacterium | reverse complement strand
GGAGCGGCGACCACAACTTCAACCCGCCCGACGTGCCGGGCATGCTCTTCTGCAATCGCCGCATCGCCGCCGCGTCGCCCGGCATCTGCGACATCGGTCCGACCGTGCTGGACCTGTTCGGCGTGCCGGTGCCGGCCCATTGCGACGGCGCCCCTCTGCTGCCGGCGTCCCCCGCGAGGGAGGCGCCAGCTCCGGCCGCCGCTCCGGCCGCCGCCGCGCGGCAGGCGGAGAGCGGCTCGTGACGCCGCGCGCCCGGCCGGTCCGCCGGCACCAGGGCGATTCACGCCCTCGGGGCAGGGCGGAGAGCGGCTCGTGAGCGCTGGCCCAGGGCCGGAGCGATGCGCCCGCATCGGCCGGGGCGGAGAGCGGGGCGCGCGTGTGCTGCTCGGCGCCGTCCTGCTCGGCGCGCTCGGGGCGGCCGCCGCAATCGCGGCCGGCTGCGGATCACCGGGCGGGGCCGACGGCCGGCGCGTCGTCGTGCTCGGCATCGACGGCATGGACCCCGGCTACCTGCAGCGCTTCATCGACGAGGGGCGCCTGCCCAACTTCGCGCGCCTCGCCGCCGAAGGGAGCTTCGGGCCGCTCGAGACCAGCATGCCGCCGCTCAGCCCGGTCGCCTGGTCCAACTTCATCACCGGCATGGACCCGGGCGGGCACGGGGTATTCGACTTCCTGCACCGCGAGGCGGCGACGATCGAGATGTACCCGCCGACCTATCGCGTGCTGCCAGCCGGGCGCAGCCTGCGCTTCGGGTCGTGGGAGCTCCCGCTCACCGGCGGGGGCGTGGAGCTGGTGCGGCGGGGACGCGCGCTGTGGGAGATCCTCGAGGACGCCGGCGTTCCGACCACCATCTACCGCATGCCGATGAACTTCCCGCCGGTGGAGGCGGGTGGCCGGTCGCTGTCCGGCATGGGGACGCCGGACGTGCTCGGCACCTCCGGCACCTATGCGCTCTACGCGGACTACCCGCCGGCGAACGGCGACGACCTGTCGGGCGGAGCGTTTCACCTCGTCGAGGTGGTCGACCATCGCGTCCGGGCGCGGCTGGTCGGCCCCCCGAACACGTTCCGCCGGCTGCCGTCGGAATCGGGAACCGCGCGCCTCACCGGGGCCGAGCCCGACTTCGAGAACCCCGACCTCGAGATCGACTTCGAGGTGCTGCTCGATCCGGACGCCCCGGCCGCCAAGATCGTCATCCAGGACGCCGAGGTCATCCTGAATGAAGGCGAGTGGAGCGACTGGGTGGGTGTCGAGTTCGAGGCGGTGCCCTTCGTGGCGGGCGTCGGCGCCGCGGCGCGCTTCTACCTCCAGGAGGTCCGCCCCGACTTCCGGCTCTACGTCACTCCGCTCCAGATCGACCCGGCCAACCCCGCCCTGCCGCTCTCCACCCCCGCGGACTGGGCCGGCGAGCTGAGCGCGGCGCTCGACCGCTTCTACACCCAGGAGCTCCCCGAGGACACCGACGCCTACCTGGACGGCGTGTTCACGGCCCGCGAGTTCTGGGAGCAGGCGCGCTTCGTCTACGGCGAGCAGCGCCGGGCCCTCGACCAGGCGCTGGCCGCGTTCGACGAGGGCTTCCTCTTCTTCTACTTCTCGAGCGTCGACCAGGGGAGCCACATGCTCCACCACTTCGCCGACCGCGACCACCCCGCGTTCGTCGAGGACGACCTGCTCGCGGCGGGCCTCGCCACGCTCTATGAGGAAATGGACGAAGCGCTCGGGCGAGTCGTCGAGTGGATCGGGGACGACGAGCGGACAACCCTCATCGTGATGTCGGACCACGGCTTCACGCCGTGGTACTGGACGGTGCAGCTCAATTCCTGGCTGGTCGAGCAGGGCTACGTGACACTGCGCGACCCGTCGCGCCAGGGCGAGTCGCCGCTCTTCCTCAACGTCGACTGGAGCCGGACCACGGCTTACGCGCTCGGCCTCCAGGGCCTCTACGTCAACCTGGCCGGCCGCGAGGAGCAGGGGATCGTCGCGCCCGGGGCGGAGTACGAGGCGCTGCTCGATCGGCTCGAGGCGGACCTGCTGGCGATGGTCGACGAGCGCAACGGCCGGTCGCCGGTGTCGCTGGTCTATCGCTCGCGGGAAGCGCTCCGCGGCCCCTACGCCGACGAGGCGCCCGACATCGTCGTCGGCTACAGCCGCGGCTACCGGTCGTCGTGGGAGAGCCCCCTCGGCGAGTTCCCGCGCGAGGTCTTCGGGGACAACGACGAGGCCTGGAGCGGCGACCACCAGAACGACTATCGCCTCGTCCCGGGTGTGCTCCTCACGAACCGGGAGATCGCGCTGGCGGAACCGGCGCTCTACGACGTAACCGTCGCCGTGCTCGACGAGTTCGGCCTGCCGCCGGGGCCCGGGATGATCGGCGAGGACGCCATCGGACACTGACGACGCGGGAGGCGCATCGATGTTCGGTTCCAGGGTGAAGATCGACAAGGCGCTGCTCGACAAGGCCAAGCGCTACGCGGGGATCGCCGGCTACGCGAGTGTCGACGAGTTCATCGCCCACGCGCTGGAGAAGGAGATCGCCAAGCTCGAGGACGCCGACTCCGAGGACGAGATCCGCAAGCGGCTCAAGGGCCTCGGCTACATCTCGTAGCCGGACCGGGGTTGTCTCGTGGTCACTCTCGTCGATGCGGTCAACCGGGGCCTGACGCCCCTCTTCGACCTGCTCTGCTGGCCGTTCCGGACGCTCCCGCCCATCTGGGCGATACTGGCCATCTCCTGCCTGAGCGGCGTGGCGATGGTGTGGATCTTCGGCAAGACGTCGGACCAGGACCGCATCCGGCAGCTTCGCGAGCAGATCCGGGGCAACCTGATCGGCGTGCGGCTCTTCCAGCGCGACGTGGGCGTCATCCTGCGCCTGCAGCGGCGCATCTTCGGCGACACGCTGCGCTACATGCGGCTCGCGCTGGTACCGATGGTCGTGCTGCTCGTCCCCGTGCTGCTGATCATGACGCAGCTCAACCTGCGCTTCTCGGTGCGCCCGATCGCGCCGGGCGAGGCGGCGGTGGTCAAGGCCTTCGTCCGCGACGCGGCCCTCCTCGGGGAACCGGCGCGACTCGAGGCCCCCGGCGGCGTGGAGGTCGAGACGCCGGC
>JAPOYG010000367.1 GCA_026706755.1 Acidobacteriota bacterium | reverse complement strand
GTCCGCCATCAGCGGGGTGTTCTGCGAGGCGACCGGCGGGGTGAAGTCCTCGCGTCCCTCCCGCATGACCTCCGGCAGCACCGACTGCCGCCAGACGATCTGCAGATCGCCGATCGTCTCCCGGTTGATCTGGTCCAGCGGCGAGTACTTCGTCCCGGCTGCGTCCGACCCGTAGGAACGCCACTCGACGTCCTGCGCGTGGACAACCGCGGCGAAAAGCACACCGAACCCCGCCAACGCGATCAACAGACGACTCCGCACGCGACGCATGTCACACCCTCCTCCCGACCGCCGGCCTGGCAACAATCCTCCACGCGCAACGCGCCGCCACGAAGCGGACGCGCTGCAACGGGAGCCCCCGCTGCGACAGGCGTTACTGCTCCGCCGCGATCTCGTCGTAGAAGCCCGGAATGCTCCGGCGCATGAACAGGCCGTTCTCGGCCGTCGTCCAGCTCAGCTCCGGCGTCACGATTCGCGCCGGCGCGTCGTCCCTGGCGAGGCCGCCGTCGATCAGCTCGCGCATCCGCGTGCGGACGGCGACGAACTGATCGCGGAACGACTGCACGTCGGCCCGCGTCATCAGGCCGCCGTGGCCCGGGATGGCGGTGTCGAAGTCGAGCGCGAGGATGCCGTCGAGCACGCCGAGCCACTCCTGGCTGCTGCCGCCGTTCGCGTAGTCGATGAACGGCGCGGTTCCGTGGAGAAGGTCGCCGCCGTGGACGGTGCGGAGATCCGGGAAGTAGACGACGGAGTCGCCGTTCGTGTGCCCGCGCCCGAGGTGGTGCGCCCGCACCTCGACGCCGCCCAGATGCACGGCCGTCTGGTCGGTGTAGACGATGCGCGGCGGCGCCTCCTGCTCGTTGCGGATCATGTTCTTCCGCGCGTTCTCGTGCGCGATGACGTCCGCCGTGTCGATGAACCCGACGTTGCCGCCCGCGTGGTCGCCGTGGTGGTGGGTGTTGATGACGTAGCGGATCGGCTGGTCGGTCACCTCGGCGACGCGGGCCCGGATGGCGTCGACGTTGCGCGGAAACTTGTCGTCGACGAGAACCACTCCCGCGTCCGTCACGCGCACCCCGACGTTCCCGCCGACCCCGTTGATGTAGTAGAGCCCGTCCTTCACGGGCGTGACGCTCAGCGGCTCCGCCTCCTGGCCGGTGACCACGATGGCGATGCCCGCCGCCGCCACGAGCGCCACGAGGACATCGGACCTCGAGTTGCCGCGCATGTCGCTTCCCTCCTGTGACCCTCCGGACCGAGGGCGTAGGCGGTGGCGCGTGCGAAACCGACGGCGCGCACCGCGGCCCCGATTATAGTGGGCAGGGCGCCGCCACCCGGCGGGACCGGTTCACAGAGGACGGGAGAGCAGGTCGCGCCCATCGGCGCTGTCGATGATCCGGTCGCCGGCCGCGGTCAGGCGATCGGGATCCTCGATTCCCGCCAGCGCCTCGACGATCCGTTCGGCGGTCGCCGCGTCGAACCTGCGCGACGCGAGGCGGCCGAGCAGCGCACGCTGGCTGGCGAGCCCTTCCGCGCGTCCTTCCCGGACGCCGGCGCCGTGGGCCTGCCGGCGGTGGCTGGCGAGTTGCGGGTCGTCCTCGGGGCTGGTGCCCTCCCGGCGACCGAGCCGGCGGCCCACGCGCGTCAGCTCGGCGAGCGTGCGCGGGCTGAGCGTCGTCTCGTTCAGGGAGGCGTGGATCGAAGCCGCCTTCCAGCCGGGGAACGCCCGGCTCTCGTCCGCGATGCGATAGCGGCCCTCGTCGAGGAGGTAGAGGGTCAGACCGGGCCGGAGACGGCGCGGCCGGCTGCGCGACGGCTCATCCGGGGTCTCGACCCACAACTCGGGGAAGCCCCACGCCTGGTACAGGGCAAGCTTGTTCCGCCGGACGTCCGTCGTGTGGTCGACCTCCAGGATCACCTCGGGCAGGGGGTCCTCGCCCCTCACGATCGCCTCGCCGCTCGGCAGCCCGACGCCGAGATGGACGTAGAGAGTCTGGTCAGCCTGCATCATCTGCCGGGGACGTCCGTCCCGGTCCCGTTCCAGCAGATGGACGGACTGGTAGAGACGGACGCGCGACCCGCGTTCCAGGGAAAGGCGGGTGACGATCTCGCTCAGGATGCCGACCGGGCTCTCGTGGACCGGGCCGCCGTCGCGGAGGATCCACGCCGTTCCGGCCATCGCCGACCAGTACTCGATGCGCCGCTCGCAGGCCACCACCTCTTCCCACGTCATCGGGACGGGCTCGCAGCCGGGAAAGTCGGTGAGCTGGGCCGGCTCGGGGGAATCCGACAGCGTGGCGCGGGGGCGCGTTCGGCCTGCGGCGAAGGGCAAGGGTCTGGTCACCATGGCTGCCGGCCTTGCAGCGGCCGAGCCGTCGTGTTACTTACCACACGCCATCGTGTCACGATTCGGCCTGCCGATGCAACCCCGGAAAGCTGGATCGGGGCAACGCGCTAGGATTGAGCCACCGTACGGATCAATGCTCGCGCCAGGGCCCCCAGGACCGTCACGCGCCGCCGCGCTCGAACTCCTGGCTGCCGCGGCCCTCCTTCACGGCGTGTTCACGGTCGGCCTCCCCGCCCTGATCCTCCGGTGGAGCGCCGGCTCTCCCATGCTCGTGGCGAACATCGGCGACTTGCGGTGGCTGGGGGCCGTACTGGCAGGGTTCGGTGTCTACCTCTACCTGTGGTCGGCGGTGCGCCTGCTGCGGAGCCGCACCTCGGCGGTCCCCGGCGCAAGGCCGACCGTCCTCGTGACGGATGGCTGGTACGCCCGCACGCGACATCCGCTGCTGCTCGGGGTCATGGTGATCCTCCTCGGCGAGGCAGTGCTCTTCGCCAACGCGGCGCTGCTCGGCTATGCGTTGGCGTACTGGGCGTGGCTGACTGCGTTCGTCGTCGTGAAGGAGGAGCCGGACCTGCGGCGGGCGTTCGGACCCGCGTTCGAGTCCTACTGCCGCGAGGTGCCTCGCTGGGTCCCGCGGCTGCGGTCCCGGAGATCCCGACGCTGACCGTGCTCCGCCCGGCCGAAGCCGCGCGCCCGCCTAGAAGTCGACCGCGATGCCGATCTGCGTGCTCAGCATGCTCAGCGGCGAGCGCTTCGGCT
>JAPOYG010000140.1 GCA_026706755.1 Acidobacteriota bacterium | reverse complement strand
TTGGCGATGCCGCGCCGGCCGCGGTCGGCCCGCCGAGCGCCATGGGGAGCTCGCGCGCCCGTTGGGAGGGAGACACGCTGGTCGTGGAGACCACCAACCTGTCACGCGGGGTCGGAGGCTCGACCGCCGGGGTGCGCATCACCGAGCGCTTCAGCCGGGTGGGCCCCGAGCTGCTGCAGTACGAGTACACGCTTGACGATCCCGCCACCTGGACCCGGCCCTGGACGGCTCGCGTCTACATGCGTCCCGCGCCCGGCACCGGCGTGATCTACGAGTTCGCGTGCCACGAGGGGAACTACGCCATGGAGCACGCCCTGCGCAACGCGCGCTTCGCCGACGCGGCCGGGAGTCGATAGCCCGGCCGCCGACGGGAGCATCCGCCGGGCCGGTCACGGCTCGACGACGGTCAGGCCGTCGAAGTAGCGGCGGTAGAAGCCCCGGTCGCGGGTGACGAGACGTCCGGCCTGGACGCGGGCGTGGGCGCCGATCACGAAGTCGGAGATGATCCGGCTGCGCCCGCGGCCCGCGGACCGGTACGCCCGCCACATCCGCCCCGCCAGGAACAGCGCGTGCTGGTTCGGGGCTTCGGAGCGGATACGCGTGTCCGCCAGGAAGGCCTGCAGCTCTTCCTCGCGCTCGAAGCCCGCGGCCAGTTCCGCGTACACCAGGTCGCAAACGACGGTCGGTCCCAACGCCGTGCTGGCTTCGAGCAACGCCAGCGACCGCTCCAGGTAGGTCGGGTCGGGACGAAGGACGTCCAGCAGAACGCTGGTGTCGACCGCCGTGATCATGACCCGCGCACGTCATCCAGGAACTCGTCCACGGATTCCGGCATCTGGCCGATGCGTCCGATCCACTTGCGGAAGCCGTGCTCGATCTTCGGCGTCTGGCGCTTGCGCAGGATGAGCTCGCCCCTCGATTCGACGAAGATGACCTCGTCGTGAGGCTGCAGGTCGAACCTGTCCCTCATGCCTTTGGGGATGGTGACCTGTCCGCGCTCGCCGATGCGCATGTAGAACAGTATGGATGCGTGCTGGAGGTATGTCAACGGGCGCGGCACGAACCCTCGCGCGCGGTTGGCGAGCGTCGGTCGCGTCCTGGCCGCGTAGTCGTTCGGCTGGAACGGGTTCGTGACTCCGCTGTCCGATCCGTTACGGGCGCAGTTCGCGGCCCAGGCGCTCCATGCGGCGCGCGCCGGCGAGGATGCCGTGGAGGCCGTAGTTGCCTTCGTGGCAGGCGTACTCGAAGAGCGGCCCGTCGGTGCGGCGGAACGGCATCATCACGGTGTAGGGGGCGGTGTAGACGGTCGGGTCGGTCACCGTGTACTCGTAGGCCACGGTGTCGGGGTCGATGCGGGTCAGGCGCTCGACGAGGTGCATGTTGGTCGAGGTCAGGCTGCTGCTCCCGCCGGCGAACTGCGTGGTCTCGATGACGAGCGTCTCGCCCTCCCAGTGCGCCCGTGAGACGCCGCTGCGTTGTGCGAAGGGCGGCCTCGCGGTGTCGTCGGCGATGGGGATGATGCGCGCGTCGTGCACCATCTCGTTCAGGATCGCCACGTAGCCCGGCGCCTGGAAGATCATCACGTTGTTGTTGTAGGTGCCGGACGTCATGGGCGGGCCCGCGTTGAAGCCCATGATGCAGCGGTCGAACATGCTGCGGTTCTCGTAGGAGTCGTACATGTGCGCGCGCCGGTAGGCGGCCCGCTCCCGGCCGCGCTCGATGGCCTCCGGCGTGCGGGGCGGCCGCCGCCCGTCCGGCGGATCGACGATGAGCGAGGTCCGCTTGTCGGAGGTCAGCTCGACGCCCCGCTCGTACCAGAACTCGTTGTACGAGAGCACCCCGCCCTCGGAGCGCGGCCGGTAGAAGAGCGCGCCCTTCTCCGGGTCGAAGAGGTCGCGGTTGCGGCGCGTCCGCTCCGCCGCCTCGAACGCCGCGGCTTCCTCCGCGCCCAGCCGCTCCACCCCGTCGAACTGCTCCGGGCGCTCGAGCGGCGTCAGGGTGCGGAAGGTGAAGATGCCGGAGACGTCCGGCTGCCCGTCCGGGGTGCGCAGCGGCAGGGTCCGCTCGCCCGGCTGGGCCAGCGCGGCCGGCGCGGCCAGCGCAAGGACGACGATCAGGGTGCAGAAGCTGGCGGCGGCTTGTCTCGGCATCGTGGTCTCTCGCTCCGCTTGTCTCGTACTCTTGGCCTCGTACTCCTGGCGGCGTGCTCCCGGCCTTCGCGCTCGTGGCTGGGGTACCTCGAGGAGCCAGGCGTGCGCGGGCCGGCTCACGAGAGCTCGGAGAGCTCCCGCAGCCGCCCCGTGCTGTCGCCCAGGTTGTCCATCGGAACGTCCGTCTTGTCCAGCAGGGTCAGCAGCAGGTTGGTCATCGGCGTGTCGGGCGCGAAGCGCAGGTGGCGCCCGCCCGAGAGCCGGCCTCCGCCGCCGCCCGCCACGAGGACGGGCAGGTTGTCGTGCAGGTGCTGGTTGCTGTCGCTGATGCCGCAGCCGTAGCTCACCAGCGAGCCGTCCCCGTCCTCCGTCGCCCGCAGCCGGTGTCGCCCTCGGTGGCGATGCCGGTGCGGTGAACGACCACGCAGGTGCGCGGCGGGCTGCCTGGCCGCCGTCCCGGCGAGCACGACGCCCGCGAGAACGAGCGGTAGTCGGCCGAGCATCCGGGACCGCGACCGCATCGGGTGAGCTTACATCAGGCGTTGTCCGGCAGCCTGCCGGAACCCGTCGGCGCCGCGCCCGTGAGGGTGGACGGGCGGGACGCTCGTCTCGGCGGCGGGCGGCGGCCCGAGAGGATTGGCTGCAAGCCGCGGGCGGCCGATCTCCCAGGCTGGCACGATGCGTGCTGCAGCTTCCCACGGTGCCGCTGCGGCGTCCAGGCGGCGTCGCCGCGTGTGGTAGGTTGGGGAGTCGCGCGCACCGCCGCGCCGTCCGGAAGGTCCCAGCGATGCTCCGACCCGAGCCTGCCGCCGTGCCGATCCACTACCCGAGCTCGGACGGCAAGCCGATGGCGGAGAACGACGCCCAGCGCGATGCCATCATGTACGGGATCGGCGCCCTTACCCGCCACTTCCGGGACCGCCTGAACGTCTACGTCTCCGGAGATCTGCTGATCTACTA
>JAPOYG010000084.1 GCA_026706755.1 Acidobacteriota bacterium | reverse complement strand
ACGACGCGGCCGAGGTCGTGTTCGAGCTCGTGATCGACGACGAGGACGAGTCGCCGGTCGGATGGCACGTCTACCGGGCCGGCCGCTGGATCCCGGCGCTGACGGCCGAAGCGCCGTAGGCGCGCCGGCGGCGCAGCAGCGGTCCACCTCCGCCCCTCGCAGCACGTGACTCCCGTTGTCTCGTGCGGTATAGATCCCGGTCATGCACACTGAACGTGACCGCGCTCTCCTTTCTCGGCGCGCGCGCCGCGCGCCTCGGACGCCCCTGACCCGCCGCGCCTTTCTCGGGGCGACGGTCGCCTCGACGGCCATCGCCCCGGTGCTGGCGGCCCAGCAGACCGACATCCCGCCCTACGAGCCGCGGGACTGGTCGGGACGGTCGCCGCTGCCGTACCCGGACCCGGACATCATCGCCCTCGACCCGCGATTCCGGCCCTACATCCTCTTCAACACGCCGATCCGCCGCCACTACACCGGCACCTTGTGGGCGGAGGGGCCGGCGTGGAACGGCAGCGGCCGCTACCTGGTGTGGAGCGACATCCCGAACAACCGCCAGATGCGCTGGCTGGAGGAAGACGGCCACGTCAGCGTGTTCCGGCAACCCTCCGGACACAGCAACGGCAACACGTTCGACCACGCCGGGCGCCAGCTCTCGTGCGAGCACGGCGGGCGGCGCGTGGCGCGCTACGAGCACTCGGGCGCGGTGACGGTCGTTGCCGACCGCTACGACGGCAGGCGCCTGAACTCCCCCAACGACGTCGTCGTCCATCCCGACGGCAGCATCTGGTTCACCGACCCGCCCTACGGCATCCGCGGCAACTACGAGGGGCGGCCGGCGGAGGCGGAGCTGCCGCTCTCGGTGTATCGCGTCGACGGTTCGACGGGAGCGATCGCGCGGGTCACCGACGAGATCGGCGCCCCCAACGGGCTCTGCTTCTCCCCCGACTACCGGCGGCTCTACGTCGCCGACACCGGGAGCGGCCGCAACGTGAAGGTGTGGGACGTCGACGGCGAGCGGCTGGTGAACGGCCGGGAATTCGTGCGGCTGTCGGTGCCCGGCAACCCCGAGGCGCTCTCGGTGGCCGACGGCATGCGCTGCGACGTCGACGGGAACGTCTGGGCCGGCGCGACGCCGGGCGTGCAGATCGTCGCACCGGACGGCGACGTCATCGGAATCATCCGGCTCCCGGAGCGCTGCGCCAACGTCTGCTTCGGCGGGACGCGGCGGAACCGGCTGTTCATGACGGCCAGCCAGTCGCTCTACTCCGTCTACGTCGGGGCGCAGGGCGCAGGCATCGCGTGACCGGAACGCTGGGCCGGTCGCCGACGCGGCACGGGCTTCGGCCGACCAGGCGCGTCCCGACGGGCGCGTTCGGGAGCCCTGCCGGCGCGACCCTCCTGCCCCGCGTTGCTCCCCCGCGGACCTCGGGCGACGAACCCGTTGCGGCAGGACTCGTCCGGCCACGCGGCGGCTGGCTATAATCCGTCCACGTCTGAGGAGGTTCGCATGATGCCGCGCCCGCTCGCCAGCGTCGTTGCCTGCACCGTCGTCCCGCTCGTGCTCCTCGCCGCCGCGCCGGCAGGAGCGCAGGACGAATCGTTCACGCCGGTCACCGACGCGGTCCTGCAGGACCCCGACCCGGCCGACTGGCTGAGCTGGCGGCGCACGCTCGACGGCTGGGGCTACAGCCCGCTCGACGAGATCGACAGCGACAACGTCGGCGAGCTGCGGCTGGCGTGGTCCTGGGGGCTCGAGGCGGGCGTGTCGCAGACGACGCCGGTCGTCCACGACGGCGTGATGTACATCGCCAACCCCGGCAACGTCGTGCAGGCCCTCGACGCCGCGACGGGCGACTTCATCTGGGAGTACCGCCGCGACATGGAGGAGCGGCGGCGCCCCGCGGCGCAGTTGCGCAGCCTCGCCATCTACGAGGACCTCATCATCCTGAACACCGTCGACGCGCACATCGTCGGCCTCGACGCCCGCACCGGCGAGGTGCGCTGGGACACCGACGTCGCACCCGATCACGACGGCTACGGCTTCTCGAGCGGGCCCGTGATCGCCGACGGGACGGTCGTCGCGGGTCTCCGCGGCTGCGAGCGCTTCCGTGACGACACCTGCTACATCGTCGGCGTGGATGGACGGACCGGGCGCCTGGTATGGCGGACGTCGACCATCGCGCGGCCGGGCGAGCGCGGCGGCGACACCTGGGGGGACCTGCCGCTCCTGTTCCGGGCCGGCAGCGACGCCTGGATTCCCGGCAGCTACGACCCCGTCAACCGCCTCGTCTACTACGGCACCGCACAGGCGAAGCCGTGGTCGCGGGACGCGCGCGGGACGGACGGAGACGCCCTCTACAGCAACTCGACGCTGGCGCTCGATCCGGCCACCGGCGAGATGCGCTGGTTCTTCCAGCACATCCCCGGCGACAGCCACGACATGGACGAGACATTCGAGCGCATCCTCATCGACTACGACGGCAAGCAGTCGGTCTTCAGCATGGGCAAGCTGGCGATCCTGTGGGAGCTCGACCGCGAGACCGGCGCGTTCGTCAACGCCGTCGACCTCGGCTACCAGAACCTGGCGGACGTGAACACGGAGACCGGCGAGTTCACCTACCGCGAGGGGATGGTGTCGGGCGTGGGCGAGGAGCTCTTCTTCTGCCCCAGCACGGGCGGCTTCAAGAGCCTGCGGGCGATGTCCTACCACCCGGACACCGGCGCCCTCTACGTCCCGCTCAACCTGCAGTGCGAGACCGCCGCCTTCGGGCCGGTCGAGCGGCGGGCCGGCGGCGGCGGCACCGGCGGCGTCCGCGGGCGCCTGAACCACTTCCACCCCGACGCCCCGGACGTGCTCGGAGAGTTCCAGGCCCTCGACATCCGCACCGGCGAAACGCTGTGGAAGCACCGCCGCCGCGCCCCCTACAACACGGCAGCCCTCGCAACGGCGGGCGGCCTCGTCTTCATCGGTGACTGGGAGCGCTACGTCTTCGCCTACGACGTCGCTAGCGGCGAGCAGCTCTGGCAGAGCCGCCTGACGACGATGGCGAACGGGTACCCCATCACCTACGCGGTCGACGGCAAGCAGTACATCGCCTTCGGCGCCGGTG
>JAPOYG010000371.1 GCA_026706755.1 Acidobacteriota bacterium | reverse complement strand
GTCACCGCGTCGACGCAGGCGCCGTAGTAGTAGGTGCCCGCGCCCGACGGAGCGGTCAGCCGGATCGACTCGTCGCTCGTGGCGGACGCCGCGAGGCCGCCGACGGAGTCCGTCCCGACCTCCGTGTCGCCCGACGAAATCGTGGAGTTCGACGAGCGGTAGTAGCGCAGCGTCGTCGATCCGGACCGCCCGTCGCCGCGGTTGCGGACGGTCGCGCTGAGCGTGAACGACGCGCCCGCCTCCGGCGCATCGTCGTCCACGGCCGGCGACACGACCACCAGATCGGGCGTCCCTTGGCCGCCGCCGTCGCCGCCCACCTCGACCTCGACCGCATCGGAGCAGTTGTTCGCCGAGGCGGACTCGCCGGACACCGAGTCCACGCAGGCCCCGTAGTAGTACGTGCCGGCGGTCGACGGGGCGGTCAGCCGGATCGACTCGTCGCTCGTCGCGGCCGCGGCGAGGCGGCCCACGGAATCCGTCCCGGCCGCGATGTCGCCGGTGGAGATCGTCGAGTCCGCCGACCGGTAGTAGCGCAGGGTCGTCGACCCGGACGGCCCTTCGCCCCGGTTCCGCACGGTCGCGCTGAACGTGAACGATCCTCCGGGCTCGGGTGCGGCGTCGTCTACAGCGGCGGACTCGACCACGAGGTCCGGCGCGTCTTCCTCCTCCCCGGCCACCTCGACCCGTATGCCGTTCGAGCAGTTGTTGCCGGCGTCGGTCTCCGCGGACACCGGGTCGACGCACGCGCCGTACCAGTACGCCCCCGATCTCGGCGCCGTCAGCGAAACCGACTCCTCGCCCGCGCCTTCCGCCGGAAGTTCGCCGACGGCGTCCGCGCCCACCTCGACATCGCCCGAGGAGATCCTGTAGTCCGACGACCGGTAGTAGCGCAACGTCGTCGCCCCCGAGCGCCCGTCGCCCCGGTTCCGCACGGTCGCGCTGAACGTGAACGATTCGCGGCCCTCGGGCGTGGCGTCGTCCACGGCGGCCGACTCGACCACGAGGTCGGGCGCCCCCAGGCCCCCGCCGGAGACTTCGACCGCCACGCCGTCGGAACAGTTGTTGTAGCTCCGGCTCTCCCCGGCCACCGAGTCCACGCAGGCGCCGTAGTAGTACGTGCCGGGTCGCGACGGAACGGCGAGCGAGATCGACTCGCCGCCCGTTCCGGCCGCCGGCAGTCCGGCGACGGCGTCCACGCCCACCAGTGCATCGCGGTCGGAAATCCGGGAGTCCGGCGACCGGTAGTAGCGCAGGGTCGTCGGTTCCGAGCGCCCGTCTCCCCGGTTCCGGACGGTTGCGCTGAAGGTAATGGACTCGCCGGCATCCGGGTTCGCATCGTCCACGGACGGAACCTCGACCACGAGGTCGGGGGCGCCTCCCTCGCCGCTCTCGGCGACCTCGACCTTCACGCCGTCGGAGCAGTTGTTCGCCGTGTTCGTCTCGTCGGACACCGGATCGACGCATGCGCCGTAGTGGTAGGTGCCCGATTCCGGCGGAGCGGTCAGCGGGATCGACTCGCCGCTCTCCGCCTCGGCCCCCAGCCTGCCGACGGCGTCCACGCCGACCCCCATGTCGTTCGCGGAGATCGTCCGGTTCGACGAGCGGTAGTAGCGCAGCGTCGTCGCGCCGGCGACGTCGTCCCCCGCGTTCCAGACGACGGCGCTCAGGGTGAACTTCCCGCCCGGCTCCGGCGCGGGGTCGTCGACCGACGGCGCCAGTACGGCAAGGTCCGGGTTCCGGGTCGGCGCAACGCCCTCGCCGCGGATCAACGCCTCGCCCGTGTGCGACCACGCGCCCGGCGAGGACCGGTCGGAAAAGCAGAAGTTCTCGTTGCGGTGCCGGTAGCGGACCCACAGCACGCGGCCGACCTCCGCCGGCGCGCCGAGCGCGATCGAGGCCGTCAGGCGCTGCGTCGCGGTTCTGGAGGATTCGGTGAAATCCGCGCAGCCCAGGAACAGCTCCCACTCGTCGCCTTCCCGGTACTTCACCGACAGGTCGAACGATGCGAACAGACCCTCGAAACTGCCGATCCACTCGGCTTCGACCAGCATCGGTGACACGACCGACACGGACGGCGGCGGCGGACGCATCGCGCCGCCGGACGCCCCCGGCGTCGCCGACCAGTTGGTGAGGTGGCCGGTCGGGGCCGCCAGCAGGCTCAGGACCGCGACCGGCACATCGGACCAGACCTCCAGCCGCCACTTCCCGCTCCCGCTGCCAAGCGATCCGTCGAAGTCGCCGCCCTGTTCCAGTTCCATGGCGCCGAGCGTCCGCGAGGCTCCCGCCGGCACCGCCAGCCGAACGCGCCCGCCGCGCATCCCTGCGTCGTCCACGGCCTCTATGACCACCGCCGCCTCGCGCGCAGTCCGGTTGACCAGCCGCAGAAGACTCTCCTGATCGAGATTCCTGCCCGGGTTGAAGTTGACCACGCGGTACTTCAGCGACGCCGCCGCGTCCGGCGGCGCGACCGCGTGCATCGGCGTCACGAAGCCGTCCGAGGTGCGCACGAACGACAGGACCTCGAGCCGCAGGCCGCTCCTGACCTCCAGGCGCCAGTCGCCCTGGCGGGGTCTTCCCGTGCTCCCGACCAGACCCTTGGCCGCGTTCCCGTCCTCGAGATCGTCCGAGTTGACGTGGATCGTCTCTCCCGCGCCGATGCCGATCTCCACCGGCCCGTATTCCGCCCCGCCGTCGTCGAAGGCATGCACGAAGAGATTGCCCGACTCGTCGGCATGGTTGGCTATGCGCAGGAAGCCCTGCCAGCCGCGCGCGTGGCCCGCCGCAGGAAAGAAGGGCACCGGGTGGCCGTCGCGAGGGGCCTGGGCCGCGCCGGCGGCGGCGACGTCGGCAACGGGCACCCCGGTGATCTCCACCAGCAACACCTCCGGCGCACCGTTCGCGAGCGGCGCGATCCAAAGAAGCGCGGTTGCCAGACAACCCAACAGGCGGGCGCCGACGCTTCCCGTCAGCACCGTCGAGTCAGAACGCATGTCACCCGTAGCGGGCGAACTGCCGCCAGACGCTTCAGTCGGGGAGGCCGGTCGACGACGGGGTCGTCGGGCCATGTTCACGGCTCGGCTCGGCTCGGCTCGGCTCGGCTCGGCTCGGCTCG
>JAPOYG010000555.1 GCA_026706755.1 Acidobacteriota bacterium | reverse complement strand
GGTTCGCCTTCTCGCCGGCGTTCGGCGAGCCGATCGGGTATCTCGGCGGCATCGGATCGACGTCGACGCTGCCGGTATCGTTCCAGATGCAGATCGGGGGGCGTTTCGAGTTCTAGTCGGGCGGACCATCCCGGGGGCGCGGTGCCGGTCCGGCGTGCGGCGCCGGCGTCGCGTCCCTTCTTCGCGTTTCTCGCGTCCGGGAAGCCGGCCCGCAAGCCGGCCCTTCGTCCCGCCGGTGCGGCAGAGACGGGACGAGACGCCATGGTGCCGAGCAGCAGAACCGCGCGCCCCGGGAGCGTGATCGCGGCCGTCGCCGGTCTCGCCGGCCTGATCGCGTGCAGCGCGCCCGGCGGGGCCGGCGGGAACGCGCCTCGCACGACGCGCCCGACCTACACGCGCGACGTCGCCCCGATTCTGTTCGACCACTGCGCCGGCTGTCATCATCCGCAAGGCTCCGCGCCGTTCAGCGTGCTCGAGTACGCCAGCGTGCGAGCCCACGGCCCTCACATCGTCGATGCAACGAGTCGTCGAGTCATGCCTCCCTGGCTCCCGGAGCCGGGGCACGGCGACTTCGCCGGGGCCCGCGTCCTCCCGGACGAGCAGATCGACACCCTCCGTCGCTGGGTGGCGGACGGGATGCCGGAGGGCGATCCGGATCACCTGCCTCCGCGACCGCGATCCGCCGACGGATGGCAACTCGGCGAGCCCGACCTCGTCGTCCGCATGCCACAGGCGTACACCCTGCCGCCCGGCGATACCGACGTCTTTCGAAACTTCGTGATTCCCGTCACCGGCCCCGGGACGCGTCATGTGAGAACGGTCGAGTTGCGGCCCGGCAGCCCCCGGTTCGTCCACCACGCACTGCTGGGCGTCGACGAGATGCGCGCGGCACGGCGCCTCGACGCCGACGACCCGGGGCCGGGATTCGGCGGGATGGGCATGGGCGGGGCCCACATGCCGGACGGCAGCCTGCTCGGCTGGACACCCGGGATGCTGCCGTTCCCGGGCATCGACGGGATGGCGTGGCGGCTCCAGCCCCGAACCGACCTGGTGTTGCAGCTCCACCTGCTGCCGTCGGAGGCCGCCCGGACCGTGCAGGGCGAGATCGGCTTCCACTTCGCCGAGCCCGGCGAGGCGCGCGATGCGGCCTACGTCATCATTCTGGATGCCGACGAGCAGCTCGACATCCCGGCGGGCGAGTCCGCCTTCGACGTGACCGACACCATGGAGCTGCCGGTCGACGTCGAAGTGCTCGTGGTGTACCCGCACGCCCACTACCTGGGCCGCCGGCTCGAGGGCTGGGCAACGCTCCCCGACGGGACCACTCGGTCACTGATCCGCATCGACGATTGGGACTTCAAGTGGCAAGACGTCTACCGCTACCGTGATCCCGTCGCACTGCCGAGGGGCGCCACGGTGGGAATGCGCTGGACGTTCGACAACTCGGCCGACAACCCGAGCCAGCAGAACGACCCGCCGCGCCGGGTCACCGCCGGCAATCGGTCGTCCGACGAGATGGCCCACCTGCAGCTTCAGGTCCGGCTGCGCAGCCACCACGATCGGGCCGTCCTCCAGGCGGCGCACTACGAGCACCTGCTGGCGAAGAACCCGGAGAACGCCCAGTTGCTCTACGGCGTGGGCGGCGCGCTGCGCGACCAGGGGCGCCTGGCCGACGCGGCGCGTACGTACCGGCAGGCGCTGGATCTCGAGCCGGGGTACGTGGCGGCCCACATCAACCTGGCCACCGCGCTCCTGACGATGGGGGAGACGGAGTCCGGAGTCCGACACCTGCGGACGGCCGTGCGGCTGGATCCCGATGCAGCCGGCGCGCACTACAACCTGGGCCTCGTCTTCGCGTCGCGCGGAAGGCTCGACGAGGCGGCCCGGCACTATCGGGAGGCGCTCCGGAGCGTTCCGGACTACGCGGAGGCGCACAACAACCTGGGGCAGGTGCTGGCCGTCCGGGGCGAGCTCGACGATGCCGTCAGGTCCCTTCGCGAGGCCGTGCGGCTCATGCCCGCCTCCGCCGAGGTCCACAACAACCTGGGCCGGACGCTGGGAGCCCAGGGAGCGCTCGACGAGGCGATGCGGTATTTCGAGCTCGCGAATCGTCTGAACCCGGACTCGGCCGAGATCCAGACCAACCTGGGGACCGGACTGCTGATGCAGGGCCGCATCCAGGAAGCGATCGACCGCTTCCGGCGGGCCCTCCGGCTGGAGCCCGATCACCCCAGAGCCCGGGAGAGCCTCGCCGCTGCGCTCGCGCAGGCGGACGCGGCCGGATTGCGGTAGGAGTCGGCGGCGTAGAACGGCGCGGAGAACAGGCCATGCCGCGACAAAGGCGCCGGGAGGGGCGCCGGCGACCTTCGGACCGGCGCGGGGATCCGGCGGCCCGGACGAAGAGTCTGACCGCGGGCCGCGCAATGGTCCTGCCCCTCGTGCCCACCCTGCTCCTCATCTCGGGGGCATGGTTGTCACCTGCCAGCGCCCATCCCGTGCTGTTCCGGTCGTTCCTCGCCGCGGGCGGCGCCCTGCTGGCCTGGCAGCTGATCCTACTGATCGCCTCCCACCGCCGCAGCCTCGAGCTGGACGTCGCGTTCCGCCCGCAGCACTACCTGCAGGCGCTGGCGCAGGTCGCCATCCTCGCGTACTGGGGATGGTACTGGCGCGACGTGTACGACTTCGCGTACCTGATCGGCGCCCAGATCCTGTTCGCCTACGCGCTCGAGGCGCTGCTCGCCTGGTCGCACCGCAAACGCCATACGCTCGGCTTCGGCCCGGTGCCGATCGTCTTCAGCATCAACCTGTTCCTCTGGTTCCGGCCCGAGTGGTTCCATCTGCAGTTCCTCCTGGTGGCGCTCGGGTACTGCGCCAAGGAGTTCCTTCGCTGGAACAAGGATGGCCGGCCCGCACACATCTTCAACCCGTCGTCGTTCCCCCTGAGCGTCGTCTCGCTGGTCCTGCTGGCGACGGGCACGACGAACATCACGTACGGAGTCGAGATCGCGACCACGCAACTGTTCCCGCCCCACATCTACCTGGTCGTGTTCCTGGCCGCGCTCCCGGTGCAGCTCCTGTTCGGGGTGGCCACGATGACGCTGGCCGCCGTGACCACCA
>JAPOYG010000423.1 GCA_026706755.1 Acidobacteriota bacterium | reverse complement strand
CGCGCGGTACAGGGCGATGACGCGGATCCGGCTGGCGCCGGCCGTCAGCTTGAAGCGATTGCCCCACTTCGAGGGGCGGCCGATGTAGACTTGGCGCGGCCTGGGGCGGTCGGTGCGGCGGTTCAGGATCATCGTCGAGCCTTCGGGCGTGTGCGGAGGGTTGTGCCGCGGCGGTCGGTCCGGTAGGCGGCCCGGCGCTGCACGCGCCGGCGCGCCGCCCGGGCGCTCCACCTCGCGGTCGGCTCGGCGGGCTTCCGGGCGAGCAGGCTCGATGCGAGGGCGCAGGGCGCCCCCGACAGGCTTCTCAGCATGTGTCGTTGTCTCCTTCCGGGGAGGACGTGGGGCCGGTGGGGTGCGAGCCGGTCCGGGATGCCGGCGAGGTGCGGCTAGCGGCGGAGAGCGGCTGGCGGATTACGGCCGTTCGCAGTTCGGGCATTCGAGCGGGCGGCCCAGCCAGGAGGGCGGCTCGCTGTCAGGCGCGGTCATGCGCTTGAGGTGGTCGCACCGGACGCAGCGCACTTGACCCTCGTCGTCGTAGAACGCCGCGGTCCGGTACGCCGCGGGCAGCACGGTCTCGGCAATGACGGCGTCGGGCTGCTTCAGCACGACTTGGGCAATGCAGTTCCTCGCGTCGATGCTCGTCCTGATCGCGGCGCCGTCGCTCCATGCGTTGCGCACGAGTGGGCTGGCGGCGGGATCGATGTCGATGTGGGCCCAGGCCCGCTCGAGGCCGGAGTCGCCGACGTGTCCGCATGCCAGCGCGACCCGCAGGGGGGAGCCGTGGCCGGCGCGCCACGCCCGGGCGACGAGCCGCTCGAGCGGCTGGCTCTCGGTCCGCGTCAGGTCGAGCTTCACGTCGAGCAGGACCTGACGGGTGTACTCCCTGGCCGGCAGCCGCACGTGGTCTTGCACCAGCGTGACGCGCCGGACGACAGTGTCGTCCCCGCCGGTGCGCAGCGCTTCGTATGCCCGCATGGTCCCCGCGATCCCGCGATATTCGCCGAGCTCCCGGGTCCGGTCCGTGCACGTCACGACGTCGAACCCTTCGAGCCGCAGGCGCCGGAGTTCCTCGTCGCACAGCTCGGTCGGCCAGTCGGGGCTCTCCGGGTCGTCGCCGTTCGCGATGTAGACGGCCCACTCGTCGGGCAGCCACACCGTGCGGGTGCTGCTGTAAGGCGCTCTCCCCACCGGTCGTTGGTCGGCGGCTATACCGGGGTCGTCGCGGTCTGATTCCTGATCCATTCGTGCATCCTTGAGTCGGTCCCCCCGCGCGCCGCACGCCCGGTATGCGATGATTGGTGCGGAGAGGACTTCAAGAAATGAGTGGACGACTGAGGCTACGGGTGGCGGTTGTCATCGAGCCCGACGGCGATGGGTACCACGCGTACTGCCCGGCCTTGAAGGGACTACACGCTGCAGGCGAAACCGAGGACGAAGCCGTCGAGGGAGCGCGCGTAGCCGCACTCGCGTACCTTGAGAGCATGGTGGCCCATGGGGAGCCCATCCCAGTGGGACCCGAGTGCAGAACCGCAACGGTGAACGAACGCGTGCCCATCCCGGCCACCGCCGTACTGAAGCCCCTGGAGTTGTCGTGGCCTACTCTTCAGCCACCTGGAATCAGCTGAAGGGACTGACCCTCAAGGAGCTCGCCAAGGCGCTGAAGCGAGACGGATGGACCGAGGAACGGCGATCCCGGGGCGACGGTCGGGTTCATCAAGACCATCGGCAACGGGGCTGTCAGCCGACGGCGAGTGGTGCTGCACGTGCATCCCGGAAAGAGCTTCGGACCCCGCCTTCTGAAGGCGTTGCTTGATGACATCGGCTGGTCGGAAGAGGATCTGATCCGACTGAAGCTCATCCGGAGGTCGTCCTCGACGGGCCGGCGATAGGCATCGGCTTGAACGCCCGCGGGTACCGGTCCACCGTGGTGCCGCACCTCCAAGGCGAGACGCGGCGAAACGACGGGCCAACCCCGGATTCGCTTCTCCCGGCAGGTGGCGAAGCGCTGGTCGAGCGAGGCGGTCAATGGTGTTGTCGTCGGCAGGCGGGGAGCCTGCTCCGCCATATCGGCTCAGAAGCGCTCCACGACGACATCGGGAGGGCTCACGGCGATCCAGGGGCCGAGCCGGTCGGCGACATGCATGACGAGCACGATGTCGCTGAGGGAGGCGTTCGGCCGGGCGGCCTGGAGACGGAGGAACCGGTCGAGGGGCCGGCCGCCCTCGTCGGCGGGGCCGGTGAGGGTCACGATCATTCCGGTGCGGAGCGCAATCAGGGTCCTGGCGCAGCTTCCGGCCGGCAGCTTCGCAATCACGGCCTCGCGCCGCGGGTTGCGCGGGTCGCCGGCGGACGCCGGGGCCGCGAGCCAGTCGCGCAGGCGCTCGTACGGCGTTCCCTTGCGTATGCCGATAGCCGGGCGGCCGGACCCAGGCGGCGCGTTGATCGAGACGAGCGCGCGGCCTGTCGCTGCGGCGGCGCGGTAGCGGATCGCGTCCTTCGTCCAGCGGTCGGCTTCGTCGCGCGACTGGGCGAGCCCGATCCTCGATCGGCCGCGGCGGGTGATCACGGCCACGCGGATCGCGGCCGTCAGAGCCATCGGCACACCAGTCGGCGTTCCGCGTGCCGGCTCGGGCGGGCGCGGCGGCCGGGCGCGCGCGGTATGCCGGCGCGGCGGCTGCCCTTCGGGATCCCCCGGCGGAGCGTCTCGACAATCCACGCCGTCACGGCGTCGGCCGCCGCGGCATCGCCGCCGTAGCCCCCCGCGACGGCGCATTCGATGACGTGGGCGTCGAGCGGGCCGTCGCCCTGGCCGGCGGCGGCCGTCACGGCCGCCTCGTCGAGCTCCCGGGCGAAGTGGGCGAGTGCGGGCTCGTCCAGATAGGCGGCCACGGACCGCGGGTCTGTTTCCCCGAGTCCTCTCGCCGGGCGCAGCCGTGCGTCGGGCCATACCAGCCAGTGGCGCGTCGGCGCCGGCCCTGCGCTGCGGACCAGACTCCCGATCGGCACCGGCTGCGGCCGCGCCGGGTCCAGGAGCATTCCCATCCAGGGTTGCGGACCGGCGATGACGTCGCTCAGCACGAGGGCGGGCTCGGGCACCCACGGGTCCGGCGTCACGTGC
>JAPOYG010000397.1 GCA_026706755.1 Acidobacteriota bacterium | reverse complement strand
CCGGGTCGTCATCGCCTACCAGTTCGCGAGCGCGAACCGGACCATCCCCATCGGGGCCACCACCGAGGCCCCTATCGACACCTGGATGGGCTGGTCGAACGGCCGCTGGGAGGGTGACACCCTCGTGGTCGAGGTCACCGGCTTCCATGACCTGCCGTGGCTGGACCGGGCCGGCAACTACCACAGCGCGGGGCTCCGCGTCGTGGAGCGCTACACGCCGATCAGCCCCTATCATCTGCAGTACGAGGCGACCATCGAGGATCCGGACGTCTTCACGCGGCCGTGGACGATCCGGTTCCCGCTCTACCGGCGCATCGAGGAGAACGTGCGGCTGCTGGAGTTCAAGTGCGTCGACCTGGCCGAGCCGTACGTCTACGGCGGGCTCGTCGACCCGGAGGGAGGTGCGCGGTGACACATCGAGTTCTTGCGGCGACCGTTGCGGCCGCGGTGCTGGCGCTGACGCCCGTGGCGGGGCAGCAGCTCGGCACGGGCGAGGCGGACTACACGGTTCCGACGACGCCGTGGGGCGATCCCGACCTGCAGGGCTTCTGGGACACCCGCACATACACCCCCTTCGAGCGCCCGGACGAGTTCGGGATGCGCGAGTTCATGACCGAGGAGGAAGCCGCGGAGCGGGAGCGGCTGGGCCTGCGCCGCGTCATCAGTGACGATGACGACGACGCCGTCGCCCAGCAGCTCGTGGAGCAGGACGTGCGGCGCTACGCCCGCTCCGACGCCCCCGACGACGGCCGGCCCGGCTACCGGATCGCGGGCGCCGAGTACAACGCGTTCTGGAGCGCCGACCCGACGCAGCCGGGGTTCTCGCTGCGGACGTCGCAGGTCATCGACCCTCCGGACGGGCACATGCCGCCGCTGACTCGCGCCGCCCTCGAGCAGTGGGAAGCGCGCGAGGAAGCGCGCCGCGACCGCAGCCAGGGCGACGACTGGGAGGACCGCGGCCTGTCGGAGCGCTGCCTCACCCGCAACGGCCTGCCGGGCGAGATGCTCGGCAGCAGCCAGCAGCCGCTCAAGGAGATCATCCAGTCGCCCGGCCACGTCAGCATCGTCATGCCTTACGGCTTCGTCCGGATCATCCCGGTGACCGACCAGGTGCCGCTCGATCCGGCCGTCCGCCAGTGGAACGGCGACTCCCGCGGACGCTGGGAAGGCGACACGCTCGTCGTCGAGACCGCGAACTTCAAGGAAACGGTGAATAACGCCGTGCCGGCCCATGGCGGCCCGTTCGGCGGGTCCGCCCACGTCCACTACTACCCCGGCACGGGCGAGACGCTGCGGCTCACCGAGCGCTTCCGGCGCATCGACGCCAACACGCTCGAGTACCACTACACGGTGGAGGATCCGAACGTCTTCGTGCGGGCCTGGAGCGCCGTCAACTACTTCACGCTCGACCCGTGGGCGACGGAGGGCAACCAGGACCGGCTGTTCGAGTACGCCTGCCACGAGCACAACTACGGGATGATCAACGCCATCCGCGGCGCGCGCGTCGACCGCGCGTGGGCGCTCGACGAGGCGCTCCGCGAGGCGGCCATCCGCGAGGGCGAGCTGGAGGAGAAGTGGGGTGAGCTGCTGGCCTGGGAGGAAGCGAACCCCGGCCGCTGAGAACCAGTCCCCGAGAGCAGGACGAGCATGATGAGTCGGGCCGGGACGCACACGGCCGGCTCGAGACAGGAGGGAAGGGCAATGCGAGCAGTGACAGCCATCGCGGTCGTCGGCGCCGGCCTCGGCCTACTTGCGGCGCTCGCGGGCGCGCCGGCGGAAGCGCACCACGCGTTTGCGGCGGAGTTCGACGCCTCCGCGCCGATCGAGCTGCGCGGCACCGTGGTCCGCATGGAGTGGGTGAACCCGCACACCTGGATCCACATCGACGTGGAGCAGGAGGACGGCACCGCGGCGCGCTGGATGATCGAGGGCGGGCCGCCGAGCGCGCTCCTGCGGCGCGGCTTCACGAAGCGCGACCTGCTGGCCGGCTCGGAGGTGTTCGTCGAGGGCTTCCGCTCCAAGGACGGCACCAACAAGGCGAACGGCCGCGACGTGACGTTCATCGACGGCAGCAAGCTGTTCCTCGGCTCGTCGGGGACGGGCGCGCCGCTCGACGGCCGCGATCCGACCGAGCCGCGGAGGTAGGAACATGATCGCGGTCCGGCTGGCCGCTCTCGCCGGGCTGGCGTTCGCGGCATCGTCCGTGGACGCCGGCCAGGCGCAGCCGCGGCGGGAGCCCGCCACCTACACGGCCGAACAGGCCGACGCGGGCTTCGCCGCCTACGCGCAGCACTGTTCGTCGTGCCACGGCGAGAACCTGGACGACGGCCCGTTCGCGCCGCCGCTCCGGGGCACGGCGTTCCGGGAGGCGTGGCTGCCCCGCTCGGTGGAGGCGCTGTTCACGCTCACCTCCACGACCATGCCGCAGGACCGGCCGGGCGTGCTCGACGACGAGACGGTGACCGATCTCGTCGCCCTCATGCTGCAGGAGAACGGCGTGGTGGCGAGCGGTACGGCGCTCCCGGCCGATCCGGACCTGCTCGCGGGACTGGCCCCCGGCTGGAGCTCGGCCGGCGGCGGGCTCTCGCCGGGCGCGGCGTTGCCGCCCTGGCCCGCCCCCTACAACCCGCTCGACGGCATGCAGCCGGTTACGGACGCAGCGCTGCACGACCCGCCGGCCGGCGACTGGCTGCTCTGGCGCCGGACGTACGCAGCGTACGGCTACAGCCCGCTGGATCACATCGACCGGGAGAACGTGTCGGACCTGCGCGTCGCCTGGTCGTGGTCCCTCCCGCGCGGGCCCAACGAGTCGACCCCCATCGTGCGCGACGGTGTCCTCTTCGTGCACGGCTACGGCGACCGGGTGCAGGCCCTCGACGCAGCCGGAGGAGACTTCCTCTGGGAGTACCAGCGCCGGTTGCCGCGCGGCGTCTCCCCGAGCCTGAAGCGCGGCATGTCGATCCACGGCGACCGGCTCTTCGTCCCGACCTCCGACGCCCACGTCGTCGCCCTCGACGCGAAGACCGGCGACGTCGTCTGGGACCGGCAGGTAGGCGACCTCGAAGCCGGCCTGCGGATGACGGGCGGCACGCTCGTCGCGCGCGGCAAGGTGATGGTCGGCAC
>JAPOYG010000045.1 GCA_026706755.1 Acidobacteriota bacterium | reverse complement strand
GCCGGCCAGCAGGCCGAGCAGCGTGGTCTCGGTCAGCAGCCGCCGCACCAGCGACGCGCGCGACGCGCCGAGCGCCTGGCGCACGGCAATCTCCTTGCGCCGGTCGAGCGCCCGCGCGAGCAGGAAGCTGGCGAGGTTGGTGCACGCCAGCAGCAGCACGAGGGCGACCACCGCCGTCAGCAGCCACGCGGCGGCGCGGATGAAGACGTCCATGGGCGGGAAGAGCAGCACGTCGGTGAGGGGCAGGAGCACGAACTGCCCGGCCGGGTCCCAGTTCTCGATGCGGTCCCGGGTGAGCTGGGCGGCCACCGCCGCGACGGCGGCCTCGGCCTCCGGCAGCGAGACGCCCGGCCGGAGCCGCGCCTTGACGAACAGCGCGTGGTTTCCGCGGTTGTCGAACGTGCGGACGCCGACGAGCTCCTCGACCATCGCGTAGGGTGCGTAGAACGCCGGCGTGAAGCCGCGCACGGTGCCCGTGAAGTCGGGCGGCCCCACCCCGACCACGGTGTACGCCCGCCCGCCGGCGCGCAGCTCCCGCCCCACGACGTCCGGATCGCCGGCGAAGGCGGTCTGCCAGTACCGATAGTCGAGCATCACCACCGGGTGCCCGCCGCGCGAGACGTCGTCGCTCGGCAGCAGGGTGCGTCCGAGCGCGGCCTCGATCCCCAGCATCGGGAGGTAGTTGCCGGTCACCGCCTCCGCCGGCACGATGCCGACCCCAGCGCCCTCGGCGCGGTCGATGTGCGCCGGCGCGAACTGGGAGGCGCCGATGTGGCTGAACACCTCGGTGGTGCCGTCCCGCACGTCCTCGAAGTCGGGGTAGGAGAACGAGCTGTAGGCGAACGCCGCCTGGTGGAGGTAGAGGTTGACCACCTCTTCCGGCCGCTCGATGGGCGTGTCGCGGAGGAAGATGGCGTTGACGAGGCTGAAGATGGCCGTGTTGGCGCCGATGCCGAGCGCGAGCGAGACGACGGCGACCGCCGTGAACGCCGGCCGCCGGGCCAGCGACCGGACGCCGTCGCGCACGTCGCGGCCGAGACCGTCGATGCTCCGCATGATGGGGCTGCCCTCCCGGACTGCGACGTCGAGCGTGATGACGGGAGCCGGCCGTTCGAGGTTCCGAGGAACGGGGTTCACTTCGGCGGGCCGCGGTGTACGATCACGCGCAGTCGCGCGGGCCGGGCATCGTGCCGGCCGTGACGAAACAGAACTCGAGGGAGAGACCCGCGATGCCCCAGTTGCGCTCGATAGTCCTGATGTCGTCGCTCACCGTTCTGCTCTGGGCAGCCCCCGTCGCGCACGCCCAGACGGAGACGACGGCCGGCCCGTGGCAGACCTACGATACGTCGAACGGCGAGTGGCGGAGCTACGCGGGCGACATCGGCGGGAAGAAGTACTCGCCGCTCGACCAGATCGACGCCGGCAACTTCGCCGACCTGGAGCTGGCCTGGGAGTGGACCACCGTCGACCGGCAGGTCAGCATGACGACGCCCGGCGGCGGCGAGTGGTCGGCGCCGCTCGCGACCATCGTCGACGCCCTCGAGGAGGCGACTCCCAACCTGTACCGGACCGGCCACCGGCCGAGCGCGACCGGCTTCCAGTCGACGCCGCTCATGGTGGGCGGCGTCCTCTACTTCAACACGCCGCTCTCGCAGGGCGTGGCCGTCGACGCAACGACCGGCGAGACGCTGTGGGTCTTCAACCCGAAGTCCTACGAAGAAGGCACGACCCCGATGACGGGGACCTTCCGCCAGCGCGGCGTCGCCTACTGGACCGACGGAGAGGGCGACGAGCGCATCTTCTGGGGCACTGGCAACGGCTACGTCGTCTGCGTCGACGCCCCGACCGGCCGCCCGTGCGCCGACTTCGGCCCCGACGGCAGCGGCATGGTCGACGCCATGGTCGGGCTGCCGCGGGCCGCCCGCGAGGACCGCGACTACCTGAACGCGCTGCTCTACGGCATCCACTCGCCGCCCATCGTCGTCCGCGACAAGGTGATCCACGGCTCCCAGATCGCCGACCGGCGCATCACCAAGGAGGCGGTGCCGGGCTGGGTGCGCGCCTGGGACGTGCGGACCGGCGAGCACGCCTGGGACTTCCACACGGTGCCGAACAGCGCCGACGAGTTCGGCGTCGACACGTGGGGGAACGAGTCGTGGCGCTACTCGGGGAACGCCAACGTCTGGTCGATGCTGGCCGGGGACGACGAGCTCGGCCATGTCTATCTGCCGACCGGCACCGCGACCAACGACTACTACGGGGTGGATCGCCCCGGCGACAACCTCTTCTCGGAGACGCTCGTCGCGGTGGACGTCGAGACCGGGCAGCGCGTCTGGCACTTCCAGGCCGTGCACCACGGGCTGTGGGACTACGACTTCCCGACCCATCCGAACCTGGTCGACGTGGAGGTGGACGGGCGTCCGATCAAGGCCATCGCGCAGGTCAGCAAGCAGGGCTTCGTCTACGTCTTCGACCGGGCGACCGGCGATCCGATCTGGCCGATCGAGGAGCGGCCGGTGCCGCAGGAGACGAACATGCCCGGCGAGATCCTCTCGCCGACGCAGCCGTTCCCCACGAAGCCGGCCCCCTTCGACTACCAGGGCGTGACCATCGACGACCTCGTCGACTTCACCCCGGAGATCCGCGCCCTGGCCGTCGAGGCGGTCAGCGACTTCGTGATCGGGCCGCTTTTCACGCCGCCCACCCGGCCCATCGAGGGCGGCACGCAGGGCACCCTGATGCGGCCCCCCGACGGCGGGACGGCCGGCTGGGCCGGCGCCGCGGTCGATCCCGAGACCGGCATTCTCTACATCCCGTCCCGCAACCAGGCGACGGTCATCCCGCTCTACGCCCCCGACCCGGCCCTCGGCGCCACCGTTGCCTACACGCACGGCGCCCCGGAGGACCAGCGCCTCGCCCTGCGCGGCGCCATTCGGCCGTCGCCGCAGATGCCGCAGGGCCTGCCGCTCCTCAAGCCGCCCTACTCGCGCATGACGGCCATCGACCTCAACACCGGCGAGCACCTCTGGTGGGTCCCGACCGGCAACGGCGACCGCTACCGCAACCACCCGCGCCTGCGCCACCTGAACCTGCCGCCCCTCGGCGGCGACAACGGCAGCAACGG
>JAPOYG010000217.1 GCA_026706755.1 Acidobacteriota bacterium | reverse complement strand
ATCCCGGAGTGGGTGGCGCTGGCCCTGCCGTAGGCGCGACAGGAGGCGCGTGTCGGGCGTCCGCGCCGGGGCGAAACTCCTGCAGGGCACGCGCCCTGCGGCGCCGACTTCCGTGGACCCTGGCGGCCTACAGGTCTTTCGCCATGGCCACTGCCGCCATGCGATGGCCATTGGGGAGCACCACTTCGGTCCTTTCGAGAACGCCGTAGCCGAGGCCCGCGTAGAACTGCTCGGCGTTGAGAGAGGCGTGGAGCGTCAGACGCGGCACTGCGCCGTCTCTGGCGATACGCTCAATCTCGTGCACCAGCGCGGTACCGCACCCCTGCCGGGCAGCCTCAGGGGCGACGTAGACGGCCCGCAGCTCCGCGGTCTCCAGCACGAGAGCCCCTATCCCGACGGGACGTGCGTCCAGCTCGGACACGAGGCGGATCTCGCGGTCGGCGTTCAACGTCAGCCGGCGCACGTTCTCGACGGTCGCCGGAACGACCCACCCCTCGATGGCATCCTGGGGGTAGTGACTCCCGGCGAGTCCCCGAATGGCTCGCTCGTGGATCTCGAGATACAACTGCATCTCCTCATCCCGGAGAGGGCGAACGTTGACCGCCATGGGGTAATGGCACCGGGCGGGACTCTGTCCCCTCCCGGCGCTGCGCCTCGGTCGCCGGGTCGGGAAACGCGAGCTCGCCTGCCGCGACCTCGGTTGCGCCGCAGCGACGATCTCTACGTTACTCCGCACCGCTTGCGCGCAGGTGCTCCAGCACGACCCGCCCGCGCGGGGAGAGCTCGTAGCCGACCTTCAGGCTGATCGTCAGGCCGAGGATCTTGAGCTTGCGGACGTGCGGCTTCAGCCAGGCGCGCTCGCAGCCGAGCCGCTCGGCGAGCGTGGTGGAGACAACGCCGGGTTGCTCCTCGATCGCGGCCAGCGCGCGCAGGGTCCACGGACCCTCCGCCGATCGGTCGTCGAGCCGCCGCAGCCGGCGCAGCAGACCCTCGACGTCGGCGTCCGACAGAGCGTCCTGCTCCCGCAGTGCGATGCGCGGGTCGGCGCCCCCGAAGGCCACCCGAACGCGGTGGAGGCGGCGGCCTTCGCGTGCGGGGAGGTCCGCCAGGAGCGCGGCCCGCGAGTCGTACCCTGCGGCGGCCGCTTCGGCGTCGGAGACGTCCGTCTCTTCGACAATCGCGACGTCGCGGATGCGCAGCACGCCTGCGGCGGTGCGCAGCGTGCCCCCGGCGCGGACGGTCGGGCGGCGCCAGCGGCGGAAGACCAGCGTGACCTCCCCGCGGACGATGCGCTCGAGCACCGCCATCCGCAGCAGCACGCGGCGGCCTCAGTCTTCCTTCCAGGGGTTGTTGGCGAAGATGGCGAACTCCGGCCAGAGCGCCCGCGGGTGCATCCGCAGCACGGCCATGATGGCCTCCGCGATGTCGGCGGCGTAGAGCTTGTTCGGGTTGTTGCGGCCCGTGCGCCCCATCCAGTCGGTCTGCACCTCGGACGGGCAGACGCAGGTGACGTGCACGCCGTGGGGCCGGAGCTCGGTCTGCCACGACTGGCTGATGCCCCGGAGCGCCCACTTGCTCGCCGCGTAGACGGTGCCCGCCTTGCCTCCCTTCATGCCGGAGGTCGAGGCGATGTTGAAGATGTAGCCCCGCTGCTGCGCGGTGAGCATCGGCGCGACGCGGTTCGTCAGGTCGACGAGCCCGAAGACGTTGATGTCGAACAGCGCCCGCATCCGGCTCATGTCGATGGCGCCGATCTCGGCGAGGTAGCCGACGCCGGCGTTGTTCACCAGCACGTCGATGCCGCCCATCCGCTCCACGCACGCCTCGACGGTGCGCTGGTTGTCGGCCGGCCGCGCCACGTCGGCGCGCAACCCCTGGGCGCCGCTCTCGGCCGCCACCCGGTCGATGCGCGCCTGGTCGCGGCCGGTGAAGACGACGTCGTGCCCCTCCTTGCGGGCGAGCGAGACGAGCGCGGCGCCGATCCCCTGGCTTCCGCCGGTGACGAGAAATCGCTGCTTGGCCATCGAGCCGCTGCCTCCGTTCCGGATCGGGCGCGCACGCGTCAGTCCGCCCACAAGGTCTTGACGTGAGGGTAGCCGAGTATCCGGGCATCCGCCGTGACGACCGGAGCGGCCAGGCGGCGCGCGGTGGCCACGATGATGCGGTCGGCCGGGTCCCGATGGAACGGCTCCGGCAGCGCGTATGCCTCCTCCACCACCTCCAGGTCGATGGGAAGCACCGTCCAACCGTTCCTCTCGACGTAGTGCCGGAACCAGAGGCGCCAGTGGCGATCGAGCTCGAGGCGACCGCGCTCCGTGGCGCAAGCGATCTCCGCACAACTGATGGCCGAGGCGCAGACCTCCGTGTCGTCCTTCACGAGCGCCTCGGCGACGGGCTCCGGAAGCCGCGCCGGATCGCCGACGGACCAGAGGATGGCACAGGTGTCGAGCACGATCGTCACGACCGCTCGTCCCCCAGCATCTCCCAGTCTTCCTGGGGAATCAGGGGCTCGGTCAGGTCGGACTTAACGACGACCGTGCCCGCGCCGCAGCCCAGGACCGTCCGGTTGCGCCGGGGTGCCCGGAGCGGAACGACCCGCGCCAGCGGCACGTTGCGCTTCCGAATCTCCACCTCCTCGCCGTCCGCCACCGCGGCGAGGTACTCGCTGAGGTGGTTCTTGAACTCCGCGATGTTGGCCACCTTCATGGCCAAAGGATAGGACATTTCACCGCCGCCTTCGCCGCGTGAGATGATCGGAGGATGCCTGCAGCCACGACGCCCGATCCGATGCGAGCCATTC
This sequence comes from Acidobacteriota bacterium, assembly GCA_026706755.1. Classification (GTDB taxonomy): domain Bacteria; phylum Acidobacteriota; class Vicinamibacteria; order Vicinamibacterales; family UBA8438; genus JAGWAJ01. The sequence goes on along the minus strand of JAPOYG010000217.1, from coordinate 336 downwards.
GCTGTCACCGCTACTCCGGTCTGGACGCGGCCGGGAAGCCCGTTCCCAAACCCGACCCGTTGCGCGACGTCCTGTCGCTGGACGAGGTCCCGGCCCCGGCCTGCGAAGCGGGGCACGTGCTGCTGCGGACGGAGTTCGCGGGGGTGCAGTACCCGGACGCGCTCCAGGCGCAGGGGCTCTACCAGCACAAGCCCGAGGTGCCCTACGTGCCGGGCATGGACGCGGCGGGGACGGTGGCGGACGTGGGCGCCGGGGTCGAGCACGTGCGGCCGGGCGACCGCGCCATCGTGCAGCTCGGCATCGGCTGCCTCGCGGACGTCGTGAAGGCGCCGGGGG
>JAPOYG010000096.1 GCA_026706755.1 Acidobacteriota bacterium | reverse complement strand
TTCGTCGCCGCGACCGCAAGGTCGCGCTGCGGCCTCCGCTCGGCGCCCAACCCAATCCTTCAGGAGCCCGCGCCGTTCTACGGCGCAGGCTCCTGGCTTGCCGCGACCGGTGGTGCGTTATGCTCTTGCGCCAACACACAGCCCGGGAGGAAGCATTGTCGCTCAACACCTATCTCACGTTCGACGGAAACTGCCGTGAGGCCTTCGAGTTCTACCGGTCCGTGTTCGGGGGCAAGTTCGAGTCGTTCCAGACCTTCGCCGAGGGGCCGCCGGACTCCGGCGTGCCCGAGGAGGAGAAGGACCGGGTGATGCACGTCTCGCTGCCGATCGGTCCGAGCATGCTGATGGGGAGCGACCGGGCGTCGGGCTTCGGGCCGCCGCTCACCGTCGGCAACAACTTCTCGATCTCCATCGTTGGACAGAGCCGCGAGCACTGCGACGAGGTGTTCGCCAAGCTCTCGGCGGGCGGCTCGGTCGCGATGCCGCTCCAGGAGACCTTCTGGGGCGCCTACTACGGGCTCTGGACGGACCGCTTCGGCATCAACTGGATGGTGAACTACACGCTGCCGAAGGAGTGAAGGCCGTGCACGCACGGGCGGTCGGATGGCGTGTGGCTACGCGGTGTCGACGCCGGCCGCGCCCTCGAGCCCCAGCTCGGCCGTCGCCATCTCGCGCATCCGGAACTTCTGCACCTTGCCGGTCACGGTCATCGGGAACGACTCGACCAGCTTCCAGTAGCGGGGAATCTTGTAGGTGGCGATCGTCCCGCGGCAGAACGCGCGCAGATCGTTCTCCGAAGGCGCGGCGCCGGCCTTCGGTTTCACCCAGGCCATCACCTCCTCGCCGTAGCGGGCTGACGGCACGCCGATGACCTGCGCGTCCTCGATGTCGGGGTGCGTGTAGAGGAACTCCTCGATCTCGCGCGGGTAGACGTTCTCGCCGCCGCGGATGATGACGTCCTTGATGCGCCCGACGATGTTCACGTAGCCGTCCGCGTCCATCGTCGCCAGGTCGCCCGTGTGCATCCAGCGCGCGGCGTCGATCGCGGCGCCGGTCGCCGCCTCGTCGTTCCAGTAGCCGAGCATGACGACGTAGCCGCGCGTGCAGAGCTCGCCGCTGACCCCGCGCGGCGCGACGAGGCCGGTCGCGGGGTCGACGATCTTGATCTCCACGTGCGGGTGGATCTGCCCGACGCTCCCGACCCGCTTGTCGAGGGGGGCGTCGACCCGCGTCTGGGTCGACACCGGCGAGGTCTCCGTCATCCCGTAGCAGATCGTGATCTCGCGGACGTTCATCCGCTCGCGGACCTGCTTCATGACCTCGACCGGGCAGGGCGAGCCGGCCATCACCCCGGTTCGCAGCGACGAGAAGTCGGTGCCGGAGAAGGCGTCGTGGTTGAGCTGCGCGATGAACATCGTCGGGACGCCGTAGATCGACGTGCAGCGCTCCGCCTCGACGGAGGCGAGCGTCTCTCCCGCGTCGAACCCCTCCGACGGCACGACGATGCAGGCCCCGTGCGTCGTGCACGCCAGGTTGCCGATCACCATGCCGAAGCAATGGTAGAAGGGCACGGGCACGACCACCCGGTCCGCCTCGGTGTAGCCGAGGATCTCGCCGCAGAAGTAGCCGTTGTTCAGGATGTTGTGGTGCGAGAGGGTCGCCCCCTTCGGCGCTCCGGTCGTGCCCGACGTGTACTGGATGTTGATCGGGTCGTCGAACGCGAGTGCCGCCTCCCGCTCCGCGAGCGCCGCGTCGTCGACCCCCGCGCCCTCGTCGAGCAGGGCGTCCCAGCCCGAATCGAGATCGACGACGTGCTCGAGCCGCGGACAGCGGTCGCGGACGCCGGCCACGATGGCGGCGTAGTCGGTCGCGCGGAAGCGCCGGGCGTGGAGCAGCAGCCGCTGGCCCGACTGATTCAGGGCGTACTCGAGCTCGCGCGCCTTGTACGCGGGGTTCACGTTGACGAGCACGGCGCCGATGCGCGCGGTCGCGTACTGGGCGACCACCCACTCGTAGCGGTTGGGGGCCCAGATGCCGACGCGGTCTCCCTTCGCCACCCCGCGCGCGAGGAGCGCCCGCGCGAGGGCCGTGGTCAGGTCCCAGAGCTCGCCGTAGGTGGCTCGGAAGTCCTGCGAGCGGACGACGAGGGCATCGCGGGCGGGGTGCCGCTCCACCGTGCGCCGCAGGTTGGCGCCGATCGTCTCCCCGAGCAGCGGCACGCTCGTAGTGCCGTGGACGTAGGAAGGCGCACTCACGAGACGGCGATTATAATCGGGTGACGCGCCGCGACGCCCCCGCGCGTCGGCGTGCCGCGGAGTCAGACGTGAGCGACGCCTTCCGGTTCCCGCGGGCCGTCCTGGCTTTGGCGGCGTTGCTGCTCGCGGCCTGCGCCTCTTCCTTCGCCCAGGACACGGCCGCGGACGGCAACCGGCGCTTCCGGTCCGGGGTCGACGTCGTGCAGGTCACGGTGACCGTGCGCGACGCCCGCGGACGCCTGGTGGGGGATCTCGCCCGCTCGGACTTCGAGCTTTCCGAGGACGGCGTACGGCAGGAGATCACCCACTTCGACTGGGGCCGGGTCCCGGTGAGCCTCGGCGTGGCGCTCGACGTCAGCCAGAGCATGTACGGCCAGCGGATGGCCGAAGCGCAGCAGGCGTTGCGGCGGTTCCTGGTGGAGCTGCTCGATCCGTCGGACGAGGCGTTCCTCGTCGTCTTCAATCACGATCCCCACCTGCGGTCGCCCTGGACGAAGGGTCCGAGCCGGGCCTACGGGCGCCTCGAGGACGTGCGCCCGTACGGGGCCACGGCCATCTACGATGCGCTCGGGATGGCCCTGCCGCTGTTCGCGGAGCGGTCCCACGCGCGCGCCGCGCTCGTGCTGATCTCCGACGGATCGGACACGGCCAGCGACGCGACGCCCACCGACGTGCGGCGGCAGATCCGCCGCAGCGACGCCTTCATCTACGCGGTCGGGATCGACGCGCCGGAACGCAGGCCGATCAACGACCGGGTGAACGTGCGGTTGCTGCGCGAGATCACCGGCGAGAGCGGCGGCTACACGGAGGTCATTCACGACAGCGTGGAGCTGGTGGCGGCCACCGAGCGCATCGCCGAGGAACTGCGCCACCAGTACTCGCTCGGCTA
>JAPOYG010000082.1 GCA_026706755.1 Acidobacteriota bacterium | reverse complement strand
CCCTCATCGAAGGTGGTAACGCCGGCCTCGCGTTCTTCCGGCGGCCCGCGCCAGCCCGTCGCGTACGAGGTCGTTCAGCAGCCCGCGGGCGACCGCCGGGGCCGCGTTGAGCAGGGTCGCGGCCTCGTTCGTGGAGAGGCTCCCGCGGCGGCGGATCTCGTCGAGCAGAACCTGACGGCGCCGGTTGTGCGCCGCCATCCCAGGGTTGCCGGCGAGACGCACCAGAGCATCCGACAGGACGTGGCGGGTCCCGCCGCGCCGGCCGACGCGCGACAGCAGGCCCCTGGCCACCATCCGTGAGAGCAGGGCATCGACGTCGGCCTCCGGCAACATGGCGCGCAGGTCGCGCGGTGCCACCGCGCCGGCCCGCCGGGCAGCAACCAGCGCCCGGCGCTCGGCGGCGGTCACATCGCCCCGGTCGAGCTGATTCAGCCAGCTCTGGTCTTCGACGTCGACCAGCATGCGATTGCGCAGGACGACCGTCACCGAACTCGCGGTGGCCTCGAAGACGGGCGGTTCCATCAGTCGAGCCTCCATCTCGCGGTACATCCGATCGATGCCCTCTCCGGACTCCTCCACGAGCCCCATGATCTTCATGACCCGCATGATGCGCGGGTTGCGGCTGTAGTGCTCGGCCCGCATGTTCTCGAGGGTGATGTGGCCGGGGAGCGGCCCCGGACTGCGCACCTCGATCCGATCGTCCCAGACGGTGATGTCGACGGTGGCGCCGACAAGCCCGTAGTCGCGATGGGCCAGCGCGTTCACGATGGCCTCCCGCAGCACGGGCTCGGGATACTCGGGCAGCGCCTCGCGCCGCGATCCGGCGACGATCTCGAACCGCCGGGTGTGCGCGGCCACGAAGCGCAGACAGCAGTCGACGGTATCCGCCAGCGGACCGGCGCACTCCTCGCGCGCGGAGGACGGCCCGGGGCCGGGCCCGATGCCTTCGCGACGCACGAGCTGCACCGCGGCGCCCCGCTGGTGCTCCCGCGGTTCCGACGCGAAGAGCACCAGCGCGGCTCGCAACACCCGCGGTCTCAGCGGGGGCGCGGCCCCGACGGCGACGCCGAGATCGGTCAACGCCCGTTCGACGCCGTCCTGCGCAACGGCCGGCCGCCCGTCAGCCGCAAGCGCCTGGTTCACGGCATCGAGATCGAACGCCGAGAGGTCGACGACGGCGAGCGGCTCGTCTTCGCCGGCCCGGTGCTCGCGCTCGCGAACGAAACGGGCCATCGCGTCCCCGCGTAGCGGCTGCGAGTCGCCGCCCACGCGCCGGAGCAGCCGACCGTCCGGCGTGGTGACGATGCGGCCGCGCACCTCCGGCACCGCGCAGATCGTCAGCTCCAGCTGGTCGACCGAGAGCGCCAGCAGTTGAACGTCCACCCCGCACTCCCCCGCGATGCGGGTGATTCGATCCTGGGTGTCCTGGGAGAGCGGACAACCGACGAACGTACGCCGATCGTCGACCCCGTGAACGATCAGTCCGCCACGGGTCATGGCCATGGCCGCGACCGTGTCGCGAACGTCGGCGGGGACGCCGCGTTTGAAGTCGAGCTCCGCGTGCTCCAGGCGCCCGAACAGGTCCCAGAACGCGTCGGGGGATAGTCGTCGCGGAACGTCGGCAAGCCTGGGAACTGCGGACACGAGCGCAAGATTATCAATAATTTACTGTTGACTCCAGATTCTTGGCCACCATTCTGTAAACATTGTGAAATGTTCCCGCGAATCGGGAGCAGCTCCAGTGCCCTTCGAACGCCGGCGCGGTACGGCCCAGGTAGTCGATCAGCGCAGCCCGATCAGTGCGGGTGGTCGTCGTACAGGTACTCGGCGAGCTTCAGCGACTCCAGCATGTCGTTCCAGACCTTGGCGGCGACCCGGCGGTCCTCGGGCCAGTACTCCATCGTGATGAACGCCTGGACGTTCCCGCCGCGGGCCAGGCACGCCCTGGAATGCGCCTTGCGCTTCCCGGCCGGATCCACGAAGTCCATCTCCAGCCACAGGTACTCCAGATTGCGGCGGGATGCGCCGAGCATCGGTCCCTCCCGCGTGCGCCGGCGCGCATCGTCGGCCAGCACGGTGTTCTCCATCATGTCGGCCAGCGACGGCATGGCGCTCCAGTCCAGGCTCGATCCATCGGGACCGAGTCGAAGCACCGAGACCTGCAGGCGCATGTTGTCGTCGGGAGCCGCTGCGTTCTGGAGGCAGATGGAATCCCCGTCGGGCGTGATCACCCAGCCCGACGGGTACTCGAAATGCACCGCTCCTCTGTTCGCCACGAAGATGCTGTTGCCGGGCCTGGCGCTCCATCCGTGATCGTGGGGCAGGTCGACTACTCTGCTCTTCCACTCCGGCACGGTGAACTACCTCTGCTCAGGCTCCTGGCCGATGGTGACGGACTCGAAGCTGTTCAGGGGCCCGTCCGGCATTCACCCGTAACCTGCTCCAAGCGGTACGCATCGTGTGGTCGCTCCTGCTACATGGCGGGCCGCGCGGATTCGCCCTCCCGAACTTCTTCCCGCGGCGGCGCGAGCCTGTATCAGGGCTCAAGCTCACAGTAGTGGCGGATGGGCGATTCGGATTCGTCCGCTGCGGATGGTGATGACCGAACCGGCTTCGAGCTCCGGTCGGTGTCGCTGGAGCATCTCACGCATCAGGGCGATCCGTTCTGGCACGGGCACATCCGGGAGGCGCACCAAGCCGGCGTGCAGCACGCGATCGAGGTACACCAACTCTCCGAAGTCGGTGTCGATCGTGACCAGGATCCTGCCCTCGGAACCGGCCCGCTCGAGCAGAGCGCGATCACCGGGATCCGGTTCGAACTGACGCGCCTCGAGAACGTCATGGCCCTGGATGCGCAGCCAGTCGGCCAGCCCCGGACCGGCGCACCGGTCTACGAGGAACTTCACCGCTCCGACACGGAGATGGCCGACAGCGTGTCACCTGAGATCACGGCGTGTGCGTACGCGACGCACGCGCGGATGTCCTCCGGCTCCAGCTCCGGGTAGTCCTCGAGGATCGTCTCCGGGGTGACTCCTTGGGCCATCAGGCTCAGGATCAATTCTACGGAGAGCCGCATGTCCCGGATGATCGGCTTGCCGCCGAAGACCTCCGGTCGCGCGGTGATGCGCTTCAGCAGTTCCGTGTGGCTCATGTCTCCCACCTC
>JAPOYG010000154.1 GCA_026706755.1 Acidobacteriota bacterium | reverse complement strand
CCGCTGACGACCTACGAAACCATCGTCGACCGCATCGGCAACACACGAACGGAGGTCAGGCTCCGAGTGCAAGCGGAACTCGATACCGGTGAGTATCCTACCAGGGTCACGGTTACGAACGCGGAGATGGACGCCCTCGCGCTGGTTCCCGATGAGTTTCACGGCGACTGGAACTACAAAGTATCGGTCACGTCACCGTCCTAAGTCCACACGCGGGCCTCGGTGTCGATCTCGGACCACACCGCCCCGCGCACCTCGCCAGAGCGCGCGGCCGTGAGCACCTGCAACTCGGACGCCAGCTTCGCCCCAGCCCATCCGCGCGAGCCCATCGGTTAGCGCGCGTGCGTGGTGCACCGTCAAGGGACGCTTCGGCAGCGGCTCCGCGATCGCCTCGCCGGCCGGGTTGTCTCTCCGATAGCCCTGCGCGATCGCCCGCTTCAGTGCGCCGTACGGCTGAACGCCCCGCCGACTTTGGGCGACCGGCGGGAGCGTTCGTTTGCGGCGACCCCGGGGGGGGCGCGTTACCGGGTAGGCACGGGGCCGGTCACGAACGCGGCCCATCGGTCCATCAGCCCACGCCGCTGGTCGAACAGATCGCTTCGCGCGTAACTCCGTTCGACAGCCCCGCCGACCACGTGGGCAAGGGACAGCTCCGCCACGTCCCTCGTCGCCCCGGACCGCTCCGCCGCCCACGTGCGGAAACTCGACCGGAAGCCGTGAACGTCCGCATCCGTCCCCGTCGCTCGCCGCAGCGCCTTGATCAACGTGTCGCCGTTGAGCCGCCGCCCCCTCACGCCAGGGAAGATCAGCGAGTCGGCCGCGCCGTCGGAATGCGCTCTCATCCTCTCCAGCACGCCCACAGCCGCATCCGACAACGGCACCCGATGCTCCGACCCGGCCTTCATCCGGGAGGCCGGTACGCGCCACTCCCGCGCCTCGAGGTCGACCTCGCCCCACGTCGCCCCGCGAGCCTCGCCCGACCGGACCGCCGTCAACGCCGTGAACCGAAGCGCCGCCTTGACGGCCGGACTCGCCCCGGACGCCTCGATCGCCGCCAGCGCCGCGGGAACGTCCCCGTACGGCAACGCCCGCCGATGCGCTCGGGTCTTCGCGGTCTTCGGCAATGCCGCGTCGATCACTTCGCCCGCCGCGTTCACGTCGACATGGCCGAGAGCTTGCGCCGCCGCGAGCACGCCCCGGACCCAACCGCGCAAGAGCTTGCCGGTCGCGGGCTTGTCGCGGTAGACCGGCCCGAGCACCGAGAGCACCGCCGCCCGGTCGATCTGGTCGACGGGCCGGCCCATCAGACGCGCCGCGTACCGCGCCAGCGTCCGCCGCCGCGTCTCTCGGGTCCGGCCGCGCCACTGGCCCCCTCGCTCGACCTTGGCGGACACGTCCGCGAACGTCGGCACCGTCGACGGACGCCCGGACGGGTCGCCGCCCCGCTTCGCCGTCAGGCGGTTGTCGTGCGCCCGCTCCCGAGCCTCGGACAGCGTGACGGCCGGGTACGTGCCGATGCTGATGTCGCGCCGCTTCCCCTGGACGTGGAGCCGTTGAACCCATCGCTTGTTGACCCTGCCCGTCCGGCCCCTGGCCACGACCAGGTACACCGTGTCGCCCGCCTGATACCGGCCCGGCTTCCGCAGCGTCTCGGCCCGCTTGGCTGTCAGTCTTTCCATGGAATCAGTCCTTGGACCGAAATAGTACACCCACGGTCCGCCCACAATCAAGCCTCGGATTGAGGCGAACCGGCGTGGACTGATACGGACCGCAAGGGGGGCTATTCGCGGCGTTTCCGCCTGAGAATGCAGCACATTTGGACAGGTACGGGCCGATACGGACCAGGGGCGGCGTTAAGGCAACGCGAACACGAACAGGTTGTTTCCGGCGCTCGGCCGCAGTTCCGGGGTCAGTCCCGTGAAGTGCGACGACGTGCCCCCCGAGCCGGTGCTGATCGCCACGAACTGCTGCCCGTCGACGGCGTAGGTGATGGGGAAGCCCGTCACCGCCGAGCCGAGGTTGATCTCCCAGAGGATCTCGCCCGTCACCTGGTCGAAGGCGCGGAAGCGGCCGTTGACGTCGCCGCCGAAGACGAGGCCGCCGCCGGTCGCCACGAGGGACATCGTCGCCGCGCGCTGCTCGTGGAGCCAGACGGTGGCGCCGGTCTCGGCGGAGATGGCCCGCACCGTGCCGGCGTTGTCGGTGCCCGGCGCGAGCTGGTGGCGGTAGGCGATGCCGTAGAGCTCCGAGCGGCTCTCGTTGCGCTCGGCCGGGGGAGCGTCCTCGGGGAAGTTGCGCGTGGCCATCATGCGGGCGCAGGTGTTGCGGAGCGGCATGTACATGGCGTTGGTCAGCGGGCTGTAGGCGCCTGCCTCCCAGTCCTTGCCGCCGTTCCAGGTGGGGCAGGCGAAGACCTGCTGGCCGACCGCGGTGAAGGTGACCTCGGCGTTCTCGGTCACCGCGCCGGTCGCCCCGTCGATGCCGCTGATGACGTTCTGGGTGACGGTCGGCGTGGCCCACAGGAACTCGCCCGTCGCGCGGTCGAGGGTGTAGACGACGCCGGTCTTGCCGGGGATGCCGGTGACGACCTGCCGCAACTCGCCCGTCTGGAGCCGGGGGTTGATCCAGCTCACCTGCGACGGGTCGGGGGCCACCGCGGTGTCGACGAGGATGCGCTCGAAGGGATGGTCGAGGTCCCAGTGGTCGTTCAGATGCTGGTAGTACCAGCGGATCTCGCCGGTGCCGGCGTCGAGGGCCAGCGTGGAGTTGTGGTAGAGGTGCTCGAGGTCGACTCCGCCGAGAAAGAACTTCGGCGCCGGGGAGGTGACCGACGTGCCGATGTAGATGAGGTCCAGCGCGGGGTCGTAGCTCGGGACCATCCACGCGCCGACGTGCGAGCGCTCCTCGAACGGCACGCTGCCCCAGCTCTCGTCGCCGGGCTCGCCGGGCCCGGGGATGAGCCGCCGGCGCCACACCTCCTCACCCGTGAGCGCCTCGTGGGCGACCACGACGCACGCCTCGGGCCCGCCCCGCGGGAGGCAGCTTCGGCCGGAGACGGCCTTGCCGCCGGCGATGATCGGTCCCGCGCCCTGCATGGCCGCGTTCTCCCGAAAGTCGAGAACCTGCGTCTCCCACACCATCTCGCCGGTCTCGGCGTCGAGGGCGAAGACGTGGG
>JAPOYG010000366.1 GCA_026706755.1 Acidobacteriota bacterium | reverse complement strand
ACGCTGGGTCTCGCCGTCAAGCAGGAGATCCCCGGATTCGTCTTTCTGGAGACCGGTCCCGCCACCCTCTGCCTCAGCGCGGCCCACGCCCGGCTCGCCGAGCAGCCGGGCCCCACGGAGGTCGTGCTGTCGGTGGACAGCGTGCGCGACGCCTACGCCGCGCTGCGGGAGAAGGGGGTCGCTTTCCTGCGCGAGCCCGCCAACGTCACCGGGGAGTCGTGGGCGGCGAACTTCCGCGATCCCGACGGCCACCTGCTGTCGATCTTCGGCCCGGAGTGAGAAGCGTAGTAACATGCGCGGGTTCAGGAGGAGAACGTCCTTGCTTCGATCCAATCTTCGGTGGCCGGCGGGCGTCGTGTCCGCCGCCGTGTGCGTCGCCGTCGCCGCGTGCGGCGGCGGGGGGGGCGAGGCGGGTGACGCCGCGCCGTCCCGGCAGTTCCTCAGCATGGGCACGGCGCCGCCCGGCGGCGCCTTCTTCGTCGTCGGCAGCGCCCTCGCCGAGGTCGTGAACGAGACCGCGACCGGGTTCGGCTACAACGTGACGGCCGAGGCGACGAGCGGCTCGCAGGAGAACATCCGGCGGCTGGCGAGCGGCGAGCTCGACTTCGCGCTGTCGAACGCGGCGATCACCTACTTCGCGGTGCGCGGCAGCGAGGGATGGGACCGCGCCTACCCCGTGCGCTCGGTCATGACGCTGGCGCCCAACGTCGCGTTGTTCGTCACGCAGGCTTCGTCCGGCATCGAGAGCCTGGACGACCTGCGCGACCGGCGGGTCACGGTCGGTCCGGCCGGCGCCGGGTTCGAGTACTTCGTCGGGCCGCTGCTCGAGGCGCACGGCGTGCGCTACGAGGATTTCTCGCCGCTCAACGCCACGCAGCAGGCCGCCGTCGACATGCTCACCGACGGGTCGGCGGATGCGACGTTCCTGGGCGGCGCCGTGCCGACAGCCTCGATCACGCAGGCCGCGGCGTCGATGGACATCACGTTCATCCCCTACGGGGACGACGAGAAGATGCGTCTGGTCGACGAGTACCTCTTCTTCCGGCCGGCGACCATCCCGGCCGAGACCTATCGCGGCCAGACGGAGCCGTTCGAGGGCCTCGACGTCGGCTCGATGCACGTCATCACGTCGGCCGGCGCCCCGGACGATCTGGTCTACAACGTGACGAGGCTGCTCTACGAGAACCGGGAGCTGGTCGTCGAGAAGCATGCCGCGGGCCGCGCCATCAACCCGAACAACGTGGTGCGCGACACGGGCACGGAGTTCCATCCGGGAGCGATTCGCTTCTACCAGGAAGCCGGCGTCTGGCCGCAACAGGCAGCGCCGTGACGCCAGGGACCCCACCGCCGCGCGACGTCCGGCTCCTGGTGAGCGGCGGCCTCGGCGTGGTGCTGTGCGCCTTCACCCTGGTGGAGGTGAACTACCCGCTGCTCGCTCCCCAGAGCCGGCTCGCCTTCTTCGCGCTGGTGGGGCTCACGCTGTGCTTCCTCAACATCCCCCTCCACCCTTCCCTGAAGGACAATCCGCGGGCGCGCGCGTCGGACGTCGTGCTGGCGGTGCTGGCCGCGCTCTGCTGCGGCTACATCGTCACCCAGACGGATCCGCTGTTCGACGGGTGGTGGGTGGACGGCCAGACCCTCGGGAACCGGGCCGGCTTCGAGACGGCCTACGACACGGCGATCGGCCTGCTGGGCCTGCTGCTCGTGATAGAGGCCGGCCGGCGCGCCCTCGGCCTGGCCCTGCCGTTGCTGGCGGGGGCCTTCATCCTCTACGCATTGTTCGGATCGGCGTTCCCGGACTGGCTGTTCCCGCACCGCGGCTACACGATCCCGCGGGTGGTGGCGCAGACGTTCCTGCACAGTCAGGGCATCTTCGGCGTGGCGCTGAACGTGATGTTCACCTACGTCTTCCTGTTCGTCATCTTCGGCGCGTTCCTCGAGGCCACCGGCGCGACGCGCTTCATCGTCGACTTCGCCGAGCGGGTCTTCGGACGCAGCTCCGGCGGTCCGGCCAAGGTGGCGGTCCTGAGCAGCGGGCTGATGGGCTCGCTCTCCGGCAGCGCCGTCGCGAACACCGCGACCACCGGGACGTTCACGATTCCGATGATGCGGAGCGCCGGCTTCCAGCCCGTGACGGCGGCCGGCGTGCAGGCGGCGGCAAGCTCGGGCGGAGCGCTCATGCCCCCGGTGATGGGCGCCGGCGCCTACATGATGCTCGAGATCGTCGACCCGCCGGTGACGTACCTGGAGATCATCCGGGCGGCGCTCATTCCCGCTCTCCTGTACTACCTGTCGCTGATCCTGATCGTGCACTTTCACGCGAAGCGCGTAGCGATCGCGGCGCCGGCGGAAGCCTCGACCAGGGAACCGGACACGCCCGACGCCGTGGCACGCTCGCGCGCGGCCGGCTTCGTCTTCGGCTCGGCGCTCGGCAGCCTCATCCTGTTCCTGGTGCTCGGCTACACGGCGTTCCGCGCGGTGACGCTGTCGCTCGTGGTGATCGTGGTGGTGAGCAGCCTGAACAAGGCGACACGGCTCGACTGGCGCTTCACGATCATGAGCCTCGTCACCGCGGCGCGGGGGGTCGTGCCCCTGGTCGCAGCCGCCGCCTGCGTCGGCATCATCATCGGCGTCGTGACCCTGACCGGGGTGGGGACGCGCCTGCCGGCGACCATCATTCCGCTCGCCGAGCAGAGCCTCTTCCTGGCCCTGGTGCTGATCATGATCTCGTCGATCGTGCTCGGGATGGGGCTCCCGTCCGCCGTCTGCTATCTCCTGATGGCGACGCTCATCGGCCCGGTGCTCGGCAACCTGGGCGTGATACCGCTCGCCGCGCACCTGTTCATCTTCTACTTCGGCATGATGTCGATGGTGACGCCGCCGGTCGCGCTCGCGGCCTACGCAGCGTCTTCGATTGCCGGCACCCGCATCATGCCGACCGGCCTGGCGGCGTTCCGCTTCGCGCTGGTCGGCTTCACCCTGCCGTACATGTTCATCTACCGGCCCGAACTGCTGATGCTGACGCCTTCGGGCGAGCCTGCCGGCTGGCTCGCGATGCTGCTGCCGGTCGGCATCGCCACGCTCGGCGTCACCTGCTTCGCGGCCGGGATCGCCGGTCAGCTCAGCCGGCCCCTGGGGCTCGGCCTCCGTCTCGCCATCTTCGGCGCGGCGGGGCTGCTGCTCGCTCC
>JAPOYG010000469.1 GCA_026706755.1 Acidobacteriota bacterium | reverse complement strand
CGAAGACGATGACGCGCCGGTTGCCGTAGCCGTCGGCCACGTAGACCTCGTTGGCTTCGGGGTCGACCCCGATGTCGGCCGCGCGGCCGAGGCGCGTCGTGTCGTGGCTGCCGCTGAGCGGGCCGGCGCTGCCGATCTGCAGCAGGAAGGTCCCGTCGCGCGAGAACTTCAGCACCTGCCCGTCGCCCTGCCCGTTGCCGCCGATCCAGACGTTGTCGAGGTGGTCGACGAAGATGCCGTGCTCCTCGTTGGGCCACTCGTAGCCGTCGCCGGGGCCGCCCCAGGCCTGGACGACGTTGCCCTCCTGGTCGAACTCGATGACGGCGGGCGCCGGCACGCAGCACTCCGACGTCGGCGGGTCGACGGCGGCGCCGCGCTCGCTGTCGGAGAGCGACCGGGGCCGGTGCAGCACCCAAATGTGGTCGCGCGAGTCGACCGCCACGCCGATGACGTGGCCGAGCAGCCACTTGTTGGGGAGCGGCTTCGGCCAGAAGGGATCGACCTCGAGCACCGCCCCGGGGACGTCGCCCTGCGCGGTGACGCTGACGGTCGTGTACTGACTGTAGCCGAACGCGATCGCGAACGCGATGACGGCCCCGACGATCCAAGCTACATGCTTCCGCTGCATCGCTACCCCCTCTTACCGGATCGGGTCGTCCAGCGTGCCGCCGCCGGTCGCGGTGTCGCGCGTGGCCGGATCGGGGCCGCGCCCCTCGGCGAAGGCCTGCTCCTCGACGCGGCTCCCCGCGAGCTGCCCCGGCAGGCCGTAGTTCCCCTCGTGGCAGCGCGGCTCGTAGTAGATGCGGTTCAGGGTCCCGTCCTGGAGCTCCAGCTCCTGCCGGACCGTCCAGGGCCGCGTCCAGGTGGTCGGGTCGTCGACGGTGACGATGTACTCCAGCGTGGTCTCGTCCAGCCGGCGCCAGCGCTCGACCAGGTGCAGGTTCTCGCGCGAGCCGCGGTAGCTGCGCTTCTCGGAGAAGTTGCGCACGTCGACCACCAGCGTCTCGCCCTCCCAGTGCCCGCGGGAGTCGCCGAAGCGCTGCCGGATGTGGGCCGGCAGGTGTGGGCTCCCGTCGACGGGGACGTTGCGCTGCCACCCCTGGCCCTGGCCGACGTCGTAGAAGATCGCCACCTGGCCGGGCGACTGCACGATACGGCGGAAGCCGCCGAAGTCCGGCAGGCCCGCCCCCATGCAACGCTCCGAGAGGCTGCGGTCCTCGGGGCCGTCGTTCCGGTTCAGACGCCCCGTGTTGTAGAAGGGCGGCACTTCCTCGAACAGCGGCGAGGGGGGCGCGTACTCCCAGCCGGCGCAGGCCGGCTCCTGCTGGCGGCAGGTCTCCGTGGCCTGGAGCAGAGCGAGCGCGAACTCCCGCTCCGCCCGCACCCGCTCCGCCGCCTCCGGCGTGTACGCCGGGACCCGACCGTCGGGCGGGTCGATGATGAGCGACGTGCGGTCGCCGGTGGGCCGGATCGACTCGAACACCGCGTTGTAGGCGCCCCGGACGTCGCGCTCGGAACCCAGCGGCGCGCGCTCGTCCCGCCGCAGCATCGCCCCGCGCTGCTCGTCGAGCGCCGCCCGCTGCTCGTCCGTGAACTCCGCGATGTCCGCGAACTGCGCCGGCCGCTGCAGCGGGATCTGGTACGGGTCGTTCCAGATGCCCTGGAGGTCGGGCTCGCCCCACGCGGTGCGGATCCCGCGCGCCGACGACTGCGCCCTGGCCGCAGCGGCGGGCGCGGCCCCGGGCTCGGCCGCTGCCGCGGCCACCTCGACGCCGCCGATGGACGCCTGGGCGCCGCCCGGCGCGGATGCCAGGTTCAGCAGCCCGATCACCAACGCGAGCACCGCCGCAACGCCGATGATCTCGACAAGTCGTCTGGTCATTGCCTCTTCCCCAACCGCGCCCAACCGTGCCGTGGGCCGCCGCGCTCCATACCCTGCGGCGCTCGATGCCGGGGGCGCTCGACGCGTCGGGTTCAGGTACACCCCAATCGCGGCCGCATGTCAAGAAGGCGCCGTCGATCTTCGGGAACGACTGGCGCCTGGGAGTCTGCGCCGTAGCACGGCGACGACTCCTGGAGGGTTGGTTGGGCGCCAGGCGGAGGCCGCGGCGCGACCTTGCGGTCGCGGCGACGAAATGGCGGGCCGGCGCCGATCGGCCCGACCAGTCCCCGTCGGTACAATCGCGCAATGACGGCACCGCCCGGGACTCCGAGGCCCGTCGCAGGCCCGGTCGCTACCGCCGCGCTGGCGGTGGCGCTCGGCGCCGCCGTCGCGGCCCAGGAGGCGCCGCGGACGCCGTGGGGCGCCCCCGACCTGCAGGGCATCTGGGTCGGCTCCACGCTGACGCCGCTCGAGCGACCGCCCGAGCACGAGGGGCGCGCGTTCCTGACCCGGGAGGAGGTCGCGGATCTCGAGGCCGCGGCGCGCGCCCATGCCGAGCACCAGCGGGCACGGCCGGCCGAACGGGCGCCGGCGGGCGAAGACGTCGACTACCGCCCGGACGGCAGCCTCGGCTACGACGCCTTCTGGATCGACGAGGGACTCGTCTGGGAGCCGGGCGGGCGGACGTCGCTCATCGTCGATCCGCCGAGCGGCCGCATCCCCTACACGCCCACCGCGCGCGAGCACGAGCGGCCGTACGGCACCGGTCCCTGGGACTCGCACCTCGACCTCGACACGGGCGAGCGCTGCCTCGGCGACGGGCTCCCGCAGATCTGGTTCGGCGACAACCCGAACCACCAGATCTTCCAGACGCCCACCGTCGTCGTCATCGTGCACGAGATGTACAAGGAGCGCCGGATCATCCCCCTCGACGGCCGCCCCCCGACCGGCATCGTGCAGTGGAACGGGGCACCGCGCGGCCGGTGGGAAGGGAGCACGCTGGTGGTCGAGAGCCGCCGCTTCCCCGGCCGGCCTCAGGACCGGTATCGCCACATCTGGCGCGGACCCACCGCGAGCCTGCGCCTCGTCGAGCGTTTCACGCGGGTGGATGCCGAGACGATGGACTACGAGGCTACGATCGTCGACCCGACCCGCTTCACGCAGCCGTGGACCGTGCGCTTCCCGTTGTCGACGGACCAGGCGGGGCGGGGGCTGGCGGCAGGGCACCTCTTCGAGTTCGCCTGCCACGAGGGGAACTACGCGATCGTCAACGTGCTCCGCGGCGCGCGCGTCGGGGACAGGCGCGCCG
>JAPOYG010000408.1 GCA_026706755.1 Acidobacteriota bacterium | reverse complement strand
GTGCCTCGCGCACCACGGTCGTGATTGGAAGTCTGCTCGTCTCGGCTGCTTCGCTCGCGGATGCGCAGCTCAGATCGGCTGCAGAGATCTCGAGCGGCTACCAGCTCCAGCATGCCTTCGACTCGGGGTTCGCGCCGCGAGGCTGGTTCGTGTCGGGCGGTCCGTACGTCATTGACGGCATTGCCGTGGTCGGAGAGATCGCCCGCAATGATGGTGCTCGCGCGGTCGTCGATGTCGCCGGGCTCGGTTCAGAGACTCCGAGCGACGACACGACGTACATGGGAGGCGTTCTGTGGCGCCGTCCGGCGAGACCCTTCACCGTGTTCGTGCGGTTTCTCGTCGGGGCTCGCCGCGTCGTCTTCCGTCACGGCATGACGGGGAACGCAGCCGGCTGGTCCGCCGCAGGTCCTGCGATGCAGGCTGGCGGCGGCATCGACATCCACTTCACGGCACGATCCGCGGTCCGTCTTGCCGGTACCTACTTGCGGTCGGCGGGCGACGATGTCCGCGGACACTCCGCACGCCTGGCTGTCGGCACCGTCTACAGATTCGAGCGCTGACGTACTGCGGAGGTCAGAGGAACCTGGCGGACTCGCCGCCAGGCCGCACAGTGGTGCAGGAAGCCGCATCCCTGGCCCCGGTCCGCGAGCCGTGTTGTCGACCATATGCATGATCGCCCGGATTTCGACGCTCTGTTTCGGGCGCACGGACGGCGCG
Organism: Acidobacteriota bacterium; assembly: GCA_026706755.1. Lineage (GTDB taxonomy): Bacteria > Acidobacteriota > Vicinamibacteria > Vicinamibacterales > UBA8438 > JAGWAJ01. Next base: position 2,477 of record JAPOYG010000408.1, on the reverse strand, counting down.
TCCGCCAGACCTGCCGCTACCTCCTGGGTTCTTGCGATGAGGCTGACGACGCCGTGCAGGAGGTCTTTCTCCGGGTGCGGCAGCGTTACGATCAGTTCGATCGGGCCAGGCCGTTCGAGAGCTGGATCGTCGGTGTCGCGAGTCACTGTTGCGTCGATCGCCTCCGGCGCCGCAGCCGGGAGTGCCGGCTGTTCGGTACGGACGATGTCGAGCGGGACTCGATCCCCTCCGGGTCGCGCAGCCCGTTGGACGTTCTGCTCGCGCGTGAGCGCGGAGCGGAGTTGCGTCAGGCCGTAGCGGACTTGCCGGACAAGTACCGCGTTCCCGTGGTGCTCGCCTACTTCAACGAGCTCGGCTACGCGGAGATCGCCCGGCTGCTCGGCATCGAACGAAGTCACGTTGCCGTGCTCCTCTTCCGCGCCAGGCAGCGGCTTCGCCGGACGTTGGCCGCACCAGACAGGAACTCTCGATGAAGTGCCCCACCGACTTTACGATCATGATGCGCGCGGACCAGGAGCTCGATGCGCTCGAGTCGCGGAGGGTCGATGAGCACGTCGGCAGTTGCGCGCGCTGCCGGGAGCTGCTGTTTGCGATGCGCGCCGAGCGTCACGTCCTGGCGTCGGCTCTTCACGAGGCCGTCGCCGGTCGACCTGTGCCAGCAGGATCGGATGCGAGCGCGGTGCGCCGACGTTGGTCGGACGTCGGTTCGCTCGGAGTCGCGGTCTCCCTGGTGGTGGCGCTGGCGGCGGTGACCGTCAGTCCGTTCCACCCGTCCGCTCTGGCGATGTTGCTTTTCGCCGGCGTGACGTTCCTGGTCTTCGAAGGTGCCGGCGTTCTCGCATCGCTGGCCAGGGTGGTCGGTCCTCCCACGGCGGCGATAGGCCTGCTGCTCGTCGTGGTGGCGCTGGCGCGCGCCGTTCGTCGCCCGGCGGCGACTGGGCTCGGGATCGTCCTGTTCGGCATGATGGCGGCTCCAGGCGAAGCGTTCGTCGTTCGACAATCGGATCGCGTCGTGGTGGTTCCGGCGGACGAGACTGTCGATGACACGCTCGTCACCACCGGAGATCGGATCATCGTCGAGGGAACGGTGGTCGGTGACCTTGTGGCGGTTGCGGCAGAGCGCTTGGAGATCCGTGGCGTCGTGCGCGGCAACGTGCTGGCTGCCGGGCGATACGTCGACGTGGATGGGGAGGTTGGCGGGTCGGTCTTCGCTTCCTGCGAGGCCGTCAGGGTGCGGGGTCGGGTGGACGGCAATCTCTACGCGTTGGCGCAGCGGGCCCGCGTGCTGGAGGGTGGCAGTATCGGTGGCAGCGTCGCAAGCTACGGTGGGACGGCGACCATCGGGGGCACCGTCGAGCGGAGCGTCCGCGCGGCCGGTGGCCACGTCGAGGTCGCCGGAACCGTTCGGCGCGACGTCAGCGCAACGGCCGAGCGGGTCACGGTAGGCCGTCGAGCCCGCATCGCGGGGAGTCTGACGGCGCGCGTTCCCGAGGCCGCCTCCGTGCAGATCGACCCCGGCGCCGCGCTCAGTGGACCTCCCGACATCGTTCGGAACGACGAGACGTCGCTGCGGAGGTACCTGACCGCGTCGTTCTACGTCGGGGAAGTCCTGTGGCTGCTCGCGGCGCTGGTGACGGGGGGCGCGCTGTTCCGGCTGAGCCCGGGCGCGGCCGACCTGCGGTTCGAATCGCCGATTGCGGCCCTCAAGGCGCTTTGCCTGGGGTCTCTGTGCGTGCTGGCGATTCCCGTCGTCGCCGTCGTCGGGATCGCTCTCGTCGGCCTGCCGGCGGCCGCGGCGGCGCTCGGTGTTCTGGCGGTCGGGCTCTACCTGGCCAAGATCGTCGTCGCGATGTTCCTCGGCCGGGCCGTCGTCGGCACGAACGGACCGGGAGGACTGCCTGCAGCGCTGGTGGTCGGCCTGACGACGGTCCTCGTCGCGGTCAACCTGCCGTTCGTGGGCTGGCTCATCAACGTGACGTTGACGCTGATCGGGGCCGGGGCCCTGTGCGCCTGGATCGTCGACGCGTTTCGAGCGGGAGTGCGTCGCCCCGACTCCACAGCTCGGGAGGGCCGTGAGGCGCCTTACGTCGCGCCGTCCGTAATGAATGGCCGATCCGGATCGTAACAACAGGCAGAGGCCCCAGCCGCCTGCCTCGGAGTGTTCACGGTCCGGAGCCATCCATGAAGACGAACGGTGCGCTCGTTGACGTCCGCAACGTCCACAAGGTGTTCCGCCGGGGCACGGAGCAGATCGACGTGCTCCGCGGCGTCGACCTCGAGATCCCGCAAGGCGACTTCGTCGCCCTCATGGGCCCGTCGGGGTCGGGCAAGACGACCCTGCTGAACCTGATGGGCGGCCTCGACACGCCGACGGATGGCTCGATCGCGGTCGCCGGGGACCGCATCGACCGGCTCTCGGGCGGCCGCCTGGCGCGCTGGCGCTCCCGCCACATCGGCTTCGTCTTCCAGCTCTACCA
>JAPOYG010000566.1 GCA_026706755.1 Acidobacteriota bacterium | reverse complement strand
TCTTGTTCCACATCAGCGGCGCGAGGCCGAAGAAGGTGGTGAGCGAGGTCAGCAGAATCGGCCGGAAGCGGTAGACGCCCGCCTCCCGCACCGCGAGCGCCAGTCCGGCCGACTCGAACTGCCGCCGGTCCGTCGGGCCTCCGCCCGCCTGCTGCGCCATCCGCCCGACGCCGGTGTGGGTGGACCGCGCCCGGTTGATGAAGTCGACCATGATCAGGCTGTCGTTGACCACCACCCCGGTCAGCGCGACGAGCCCGAACATCGACATCATCGACACGTTCAGGTCCAGGAAGATGTGGCCCCAGACCGCGCCGATGAGCCCGAACGGGATCGCGCTCATGATGATGAGCGGCTGCACGTAGGACCGGAGCGGCACCGCCAGCAGCGCGAAGATCATCAGCAGCGCCAGCACGAAGCCCCGCTGCAGCCCGCCGACGGCGTCCCGCTGCTCGGCCATGATCCCCTCGAACGTGTAGAACACGCCGGGGTGCCGGGCCAGCACCTCGGGAAGGATGCGGGCGTTGAGGTCGGCGATGACGTCCCCGGCCGAGGTCACGGTCGGGTCGACGGAGGCGGTGACGTTGACGGCGCGGTTGCGGTCGATGCGGCGGATGGAGGCGAAGCCGCGCCCCGGCTCGACGACGGCGACCGAGCTGAAGGGCACCTCGCCGCCGTCGGGGGTGCGGATGCGCATGTTCTCGAGGTCGCCGAGCGAGCGGCGCTCGTCGCGCGGATAGCGGACCATGACGCGGATGTCGTCGCGGCCGCGCTGGATGCGCTGGGCCTCCTCGCCGTAGAACGCCTGCCGCACCTGCCGGCCGAGGTCCTGGAGGGTGAGGCCGAGGGCCTCGGCGGCCGGCTTGATGCCGAGCTTCATCTCCTCCTTGCCGGCGCGGAAGGTGTCGGTCACCTCGTAGACGCCGGCGTACTCGGCGAGCCGCCCCTTGACGTCTTCCGCCGCCGCCCGCAGGCGGTTGAGGTCGGGCCCCGCGAGCTGCACGTCGACGTCGCTCCCCGGGTTCATGATGCTCATCGTGAAGTTGACGTCGACGGCCTCCGGGATCGGCTCCGTCGCGTTGCGCCACATGAGGCCGAGTTGCTCGCTGCTGTAGGCGCGCAACTCCGTCGGGAGCAGCTCGACCGCCACCTCGCCGAGGTTCGACGATGCGATGTGGCCCTGCAGCGGGCCCATCGGACCCCCGCCCCGCCCCGCCATCGGCTGGTCGCCCACGGCCGCCGAGGTGTGCAGGAAGTAGTCCTGGCCGGTCTCCTCCAGGAGCCGCCGCCGGAGTCGCGCCGCGCCCGCCTCGAGCTTGGCCACCGCCTCTCCGGTGGCCTGCACCGGCGTCCCCTGCGGCATCGTCACCGAGGCCGACATGAAGTCCGCCTCGATCGACGGGAAGAACTGGAACGTGGGCCGGCCCGACAGCACCAGCCCGAGGGTCACGATCATGATGCCGACGCCGATCGAGACCGTGAGATAGCGCCACCGGAGCGCCCGCTCGAGGGTCGGAACGTAGGCCACCTGCACGAAGCGCTTCAAGCCGGTCGAGAACAGCGACTGGAAGCGGCGCCAAGGCCCCCGGCGGACTCGCTTCGGGATATGCGAGAGATGGGCCGGCAGGATGTTCAGCGACTCGATCAGCGAGAACAGCAGGCACGGGATGACGATGAGCGGGATGACCCGGAAGACCTTGCCCATCATGCCGGGCACGAACAGCAGCGGGCTGAAGGCCGCCACCGTCGTCAGGATTGCGAACGTGACCGGCTTGGCTATCTCGTAGGCCCCCTCGATCGAGCCGCGGAGGCCCTCGCCGTGCTCCTCCTGGTGCCGGTAGATGTTCTCGCCGACGATGATCGCGTCGTCGACGACGATACCCAGCACCAGCACGAATGCGAAGAGCGAGAGCACGTTGACCGAGACCTCGAGGCCCGGCATGAGCGCGATGGCGCCCAGGAAGGAGATGGGGATGCCCAGGCTGACCCAGAACGCCAGCCGCAGCTCCAGGAACAGCGCCAGCACCAGGAAGACGAGCGCGAACCCCGCGACGCCCGTCCTGATCATCAGCGACAGCCGGTTCCCCAGCATCTTCGCGGAGTCCTGCCAGATCGTGAGCGTCACGCCCTCGGGGAGCCGGGTCTGGGCTTCCTCGACGTACTCGCCGGCGAGCGCGGCAAGCTCGATGGCGCTCTGATCGCCGGTGCGGAAGACGGAGACCATCATCGCCGGCTCGACGTCGAAGCGGGCCTCCTGGTCGGTCTCCTCGAAGCCGTCGACGACCGTTGCCACGTCGCCGAGGTGCAGGCGGCTGCCGTCGGCCCGCGTCCACAGGACCAGATTCTCGAACTCCGCCCCCCGGTAGGCCTGCCCGATCGTCCGCAGCAGGATCTCCCCCCGCTCCGTCCGCACCGACCCGCCCGGCAGGTCCAGGGAAGACCGGCGCACCGCGTCCGCCACCTGGTCGAACGTCATGCCGTGCCGCCGCAGGTCGTCCTCCGAGACCTCGATCGAGATCTCGTAGGGCGGTGCGCTCACGATGTCGACCTGGGTGATCTCCGGTATCGCGGTCAGCTCGTCCCGCACCCGCTCGGTGATCTGCTTCAGGGTGAACGGATCGATGTCGCCGGAGACCGCGATGTCGACGACCTGCTGCCGGTTCGTGAGCTCGCGGATGATCGGCTTCTCGGTCTCGATCGGGAAGGTAGTGATGGCGTCGATGTTGCTCTTGACCTCGTCGACGACCCGTCGGGCGTCGGCGCCGAGGTCGAGCTCGATCATCACCGAGCCCATGCCCTCGGAGGCGGTCGACTGGATCTGCTTGATGCCGTCGATGCCCTGGATCGACTCCTCGATGCGGACGTTCACCGCCTCCTCGACCTCCTCGGGGGCGGCTCCCAGGTACGGGACCTCGACCTGGATGCGGTCGAGCTCGATCTCCGGGAAGACTTCTTCCTTGACGTTCGTCGTGGCGAGGATGCCGCTCACGACGATGAACGCCATCATCAGGTTGGCGGCGACGCTGTTGCGAGCGAACCAGTCGATCATCCCCTTCACGATCGCCTCCCCTCACTGACGCGCGCTACGACCGAACCCACCGGTATGTCCCTCGCCAATGCGTCCGCGACGCCGCGGGTCACGGCCGCCGCGACGCGGTTCTGGAGATCCGCGAGCTCCGTGACGCTGCCGTCGACCT
>JAPOYG010000344.1 GCA_026706755.1 Acidobacteriota bacterium | reverse complement strand
GCTCGCCGGTCTCCGGCTTCCCCATCACCTACGCGGTCGACGGCCGGCAGTACGTCGCGGTCAGCGTCGGCACGGGCCGCTTCCTGGACCTGACGCCGGAGCTGCGCCCGAGCAGCGGCAACAACCTCTTCGTGTTCGCACTACCTTGACAACAATGCTGTTCCGGTAGCGTCCTGCAGACCGTCGCGGAACTGGGAAGGAAAGGACCATCATGACGGTTGTGTCTCGGGGCATCCATTCCGGCCGCGCGATGGTTCTCTGCCTGGTCGGTGTGGGTGGAAGTCTCCTGATCGTCGGAATAGAGAGTAGTACCTTCCTCCGGCACGTTTTTCAGATTGCGCCGCTGGCCATCGTGTTGGCGTTCGCCGTCCGTCAGCAACCCTGGACAGCGCCTGCCGCCCTCGGGCTGTTTGGTTGTTGGGCCTTCTTCATGGGACTGATCTGGCTGTACCTCGCCGGAATACAGACGACCTTCACCGGCAACTTCACGCCATTTGAGATCGCGCTGACCCTCATCATCGGGGTGTCGTGCGTTGCTGGCATCATCGCCTGCAAGGGCGTCGAACTGACGATGGGGCGATGGCGACGCTTGCTGATATCGACGGCCTTCGTCGGGCTCCAGGTCGGCATCATGTGGCTCAGTTTGTTCGGCCACCGCATCACCCATGCGTTACGCTTGGATTGAAGGTGCTTCCCGCTCCCGGTCGGCTCACCGGGGGCGCCACGCTATTAGCGCTGCCGCGAGGGTCCGGCAGGCGATCCTCAGGCATCGTCGGGGATCTTCGCCGCGATGGCGTGGGTGGTCAGGACCTGTCGCAACCGCCCCCGCTCCACCGCGCCCGCCTCCAGGAGTTGCCAGGCCCTCTCCCGCCGCCGCGCGCCGCCGGCCTGCAGGGCCAGGGCTACCAAGTGCTCGGGGTCCACGACGCGGACCGGTACCCCGGCGTAGTCGTGGCGCCGTGCGGTCGCGAGCGCGGCTTCTACGAGGGCGTTGTAGGCGGGCAGGAGCTGGACGGGAACGCCGGCAATCAGCAGGTGTTCGGCCTGCACGACGAAGCCTTGCCCACGTGCCCACTCGTATACGCGTGACAGGGGCGCCAGCACGTCCTCGCCGGTCGCTTGGAGGGTGACGAACACGTCGAGAACGTAGGTGCGGGTCGGCTCGGCATGGAAGAGGACGGCCGTCGCGCCGCCGATGGCGTACTGCGCCACGATCTCCTCGTCGCGCATCCGGTTCAACACGCGGAACACGTCGGCCAGGGAAGGCATCGGGTGGTGGGATCCTGCCGCGGCCACCAGCCTGCAGTGTCGCACCTTGGGTTCGAATCGGCAACCGGGTCGTTCGGCGGCCCCGACAGGTTCGCAAGGCCGCGCGCGCTGCCGGCCTTCGACGCGAGAGAGCGGCCGTCGTCTGATAGAGTTCCGTCTGGTCACGGCCTCGTGGTGCCGACGCGGCCCGCCACGCTGCGAACCGGGCTGCGCCGGCCCTGGACCCCGACACCGGAGTCTCTCGGTGAGCGAGGAGCGGCTGCACGGCGCGCTGGTGTGGGTGGTCATCGCGGCGGCCCTTCCGACGTTCCTCTACCTGCTGCGCAAGACCGCGCCCTACGGCCGCCACCATCCCGGCACCGAAGGGCCGCACCTCTCGAGCCGGCTCGGCTGGGTCGTCATGGAGCTGCCGGCTCCGGTCGGGTTCCTGCTCGTCCATGGCGCGGGGAGGTCGGCGGGGCAGCTCGTGCCGCTGCTGTTTCTGGTGATGTGGCAGAGCCACTATCTGTACCGGACATTCCTCTACCCGCTGCGCGTGCGGGGCCGCGGGACGAGAATCCCGGTCCTCGTGGTGGGCTCCGGCTTCTTCTTCAACACGATCAACGCCTACATCAATGCGAGGTTCATCTCGGAGTTCGGACAGTACGAAGTCGGGTGGTTGGGCGATCCTCGCTTTCTGGGCGGTCTCGGGGTCTTCCTGGCCGGAATGGCGCTGAATCTCCATGCCGACAACATCCTGCTGCGCATGCGCAAGCCGGGGGGCTCCGGCTACGCGGTCCCGCAGGGCGGCGCGTTCCGCTTCGTCTCCTGTCCGAACTACCTGGGAGAGATCCTGGAGTGGGCCGGCTGGGCGCTGGCCACCTGGTCCCTGAGCGGATTTGCCTTCTGGCTGTTCACGATGGCCAATCTCGTCCCCAGGGCGCGCAGCCACCATCGCTGGTACCTGGCAACGTTCCGGGACTATCCGCCGCGCCGGAGAGCCCTGATACCCGGAATCTACTGATGTCAGACCGGCCGGTCGAGGGCGGACAGGTGGTTGCCCGCGCCCGGAAGCGACTCGTCGCCTTCCTCGCCGCCGCCGTGCTGGCGGCCGGCATCGCAGCGGGGTGCGGCCGCGAATTGCCAACCGAGCCGACCTGGCTGGACGCGCGGATCTCGTTCTGGCGCGACTACCAGCGCGGGCCGGAGAAGATCGACATCTACCTCGACGAGTGGTTCGTCGGCACGCTGCACCTCTCGCGCCGCACGCCGCCCGACTGTCGGCACGTCAACGAGCACATCCAGTCGACCTGGTTCGACGTGATCACGGCGGAACGCCCACCGGGCACGTACGCAGTTCGAGCCGTCGGGTTCGACGACTTCCCGGGCGACCCCTCGACCATCGAATGGGCGGCGACGGAACGGTTCGAGCGGGGGTGCACGGCCTACCGGTTCCAGTGCGGCGCCGACCTCGACTGCCTGCGTTGACCGAGTTTCTCCGTTCGCCCCCCGTGTCGTCCGGGCGGCGACAGTGCGGACGAACGACCTTCCGGCGCTCGGCGACCTCATCGGAATCGCCGGCGGATCCGGACTGCCTGCCTGGCCCGAGCCGTACCGGGTTGCGTGCCGGCAGCACCCTGCGCCAGGGTTCTCGGGATCGCAAGGGAGGCGTCATGCTCCGATCCGACCGACCGTGGTTCGTGTTCCGCTCGGCGCTCGCGACATGCGGGATCGTCGCCGCCTTGGCCATGACGGCCGGTCCTCCCCTCCTCGCGCAGGAGGCGGACCGCATCCGCCCCGTCACCGACGCGGAGCTCGAGAACCCGAGCGACGACGAGTGGCTGATGTGGCGCCGGACGCCGCGAGGTGGTGTGGGACACCGAGGTCCTCGACTACACGGTCCACCCACATCGACGGCTGCCGCGCACGTCGGCGGCGTTTCCCCATCGCCATGGA
>JAPOYG010000305.1 GCA_026706755.1 Acidobacteriota bacterium | reverse complement strand
GGGCAGAGCCAGACGTCCTTGGCGGGCTTGCCGTACTGCTTGGCGGTGTCGTAGCGCCCGCGTCCCTTGGTGGTTCCGACGCGGATCCAGCCGGAGGCTCTGTAGACGCCGCCGTTGAAGCGTGGGACCTCGACGAAGGTCTCGACGAGGACGGGGGTGGTATTGTAGCGGCGGGTCCAGTCTCGGGGCAGGCGGCGGCGGACGAGTGCGAGGATGTGGGATCCGAGGTTGGGGATGCGGATCCAAGGCAGGATGAGGAACCGTGGGTTGTCGACGACCAGCGGGAGGTTCTTCCTGCGCAGGGTCGGAGTCCATCCGATGAAGCGGTCTCGTGGAGCGAGCGCCCATGCGGCGGTGCTGAAGCCGATCATGGCGAGCGGCCAGCCGTTGCGGTCGTGGACGGCGTAGCGCATCTGAGCGCCGACGAGGGTCTTGTAGCCGAGATAGTGGTGTCGTGCGACGAACTCGTTCCAGAGCCTGCCCTGCCGCGTGCCGCCGACGACGGTGCGGATCTTCAGCGGCCGGACCTCGTCGAGGGTCGTGGGTGGCGGGAAGAGTGGCGGCTCGGTGTCCTGTCCGAAGACGATGGGTCCGGGCCGGTTCTGTTTCCACTTCGGGGGCGGCAGGACGATGAGGCCGTCGTCGTGCATGGCGAGCATGGTGACGCGCGCCATCATGTCCTTGAGCCCGCCGTCGGGCTTGAACCAGCCGATGCGCCGGCAGAACTCCTTCGAGAGCGCGAAGCGGTTGAGCGCGGGCGGTCCGGCGATCAGCTTGCGCAACAACGCCATCTCCCCTTCGGTGAAGTCGCGCCCGTGGTAGCGGCACTCGATGCGGTCGCTCATGCCGGAGCCGTCATCCCGCTCCTGCGTCCGGCGTCCATCGACCACGGCAGCCACGGCGAGAGGTCGTCCGGCGGACGGCCGCCGCCCTCGGCGCACGCCGCCAGCCAGCCGTCGAGCCAGCGCGGCACGTCGAGGCCGTTCAGCCTCAGGGTGCCGGTCACCGAGTACATGAGCGCGGTGAAGCGTGCGCCGTCCTCGCTGTCGGAGCCGAACGACAGGCGCCGCCCGATGGCCGGGCCTCTGAGCAGCCGCTCGGCGAGGTTGTTGTCGAGCGGCACGCGGGGCCGGTCGAGGAAGACGCTCAGCCCCTCCCGGTGGTTGAGGAGCGAGCGCAGCGGCCCTCCCTCCCTCGCCTCCGGCGGCAGGCGGGCGAGTTGGCCCTCGGCGGCCGCGAACATGCCCCCGAGCGCCGCCTCCAGCGCGGCGTGCGCCGCGTCGAAGGCGGGCGTCTGGCGCTCCCGGCCGGGATCGTGGAGTTCCAGCCGCGCCTTGTGCAGACGGTAGACCGTGGCGATCCGCCCGAGCCACTCCCGGCACCAGCCGGTCAGTTCGACGTGCCCGGCCGCGCACCGGATGAAGTCCCTGCGCATGTGCGCCCAGCAGAACGAGAGCGTGACCCGGCCCCCGAGGAGCCGCGCCAGCTTCTTGTAGCCGCTGTAGCGGTCGCAGACGAGGACCGTCGGGCACGCCGCCCCGTCGAACAGCTTCATGGCCGCCTCGGCGCTCCTCGACGGATCGACGTGGAAGTAGACCGCGCCGCGGCCGACCGAGGTCCACAGCCACGCGTATCCCGATCCGTCGCCGTCGCGCAGCGCCCGCACCCGCCAACTGGTCTCGTCGGCGTGGCGCAGCGCAGCGCCGTTCTGGTGCGCGAGGATCGCCGCGCCCAACGGCTCGAACAGCGGCCGGAAGCGGTGCACGCTGTCCGCCAGCGTGCCCGGCGAGATCGGAAGCCCCTGGTCGGACAGCCACCCGGAGACCCGGTGCAGCGGGCGCAGGCACGCGTAGCGCTCGAACAGGAAGCGCGACCAGACGCTCGTTCCGTACGGCGTGCGGACGAACAGGCGCGGCACGGGGGGCGCCGTCACCTCGGCGGGCGACGACGCGCACCCGCAGGTCCGCCGCCAGCGCGGGCGGCGGATCACCCGCCGGTACGCCCGGACCTCGATCTCGACGAGCGCCGACTCCTCGGCGCCGTTGGCCGTGTACGGGCTTCCGCAGTCCCCGCACACCCGCGCATCGGAGGACGGGTTGTGCTCCTCGGTGCGCTCCTCAAGCCCCGGCCGCTTCGTGCGGCCGTGGCCGGGCGCGCCGGGCTGCTGGCCGCGCCGCCGCTCCGAACGCGGCCGCTCCTGCCTCTCGCACGCGCCGCGCGACTCCCACTTCGCCAGCCCCGAACGCGACGCGCGAAGCTTCGCCAACCGGCCTTCGAGGCGCTCGATCCGCCGCCACGCCACCCGCAACCTCTTGCCGAGCCGGGCCTTCTCGCGCGTCAAGGATCCGATCGTCGCCTTCCGGCGCCGCGACCGGCGCAGCGCCTTGCGCAACTCCGCGTCCGCCGCCGACGGCGACCGCGCCCGCTTCTCCTCGACCGCACGCCGCAGCCGCGCCTTCAGGCGGCCCTTCGACGCCTCCGAGGCCCTCAGCGCCTGGCGGAGCGACCAGATCTCCCCTTCCAGCGCCTCGATCCGGTACCGCTGGTCGTCCAGCTTCGACAACTCGCGGTGGATCTCCACCATCTCGTGCAACTGCCGCCGCAGCGCCAGGATGACCGCCTCCGACTCGATGCGGCCCTTGTGAAGGTTCTGGAACTCGATCGCACGATCGTCGAGCGCCTTCTCCAGCGCCCGGCCCTTCCTGCGCAGCCGATCCACCTCCATCCGCAGCGCGATCTCGTTGCTGCGCTTCCCCGCGTCCACCCCGGCCTCCCGAAGCAGACCGTGCAGACGCCCCACCTCGCTCTGCAACGACAAGGCGTTCCGCGCCGCACGCCGCGCCGCCCGCGTGTCCGCGACGACCTTCCTCAGCTTCCGCCGCGACGCCTCCCAACGCCACTTCCACGATCCCGCGTCGCACCGCGCCACCGACGCCGCACGCCGCAACTCCTCGGCGCGGGTCTCCGCCGCCTCCGCGCGCTCCCGCTCCCGCTCGTAAAGCGACCGCCAGTCCCGAGGCTTCTCCGCCACGGAACCCGGCACCGACCACGGCTCCTCAGGCCCCTCGGCCAGCGCCACGCCCGCTTGTCCGTTCGCCTCACGTATCGCCATGCCCTCGACGATACTACATTCGGGATCGCGTTACCAGACCCCCCCCACGATCCGTTCAGGGGGACGATCACCACGGCTTCACCGAACAGTTACC
>JAPOYG010000633.1 GCA_026706755.1 Acidobacteriota bacterium | reverse complement strand
CCTGCATTTCTCAAACCATGGACTGAGAAACGCGGGTTAGGTGCCATTTGGAATGGAGGAAACCGGCACAGTGTCCGGCCGGACAAAAACCCCCTGCAATCAGCGGAAACATCCGGAAAACACCGTCACCGCCGCAGCGTCAGACTGTCATCCTGACTGTCGCCCTATAGACCGGCAGGCCGGGCCGGACATCCCCGATGGCCGTGACATCCCGGACCGGCCGCCGTCCCCGTGGAAGGCGGCGCCGGCCGGAAAGCGGACCCGCATCGGGCGTCCCGGCCCCTTGATCCCCGGCATCAGCGCGCCATCGTCGGGACGGATCACGGGCAGGCCGGCGTGCGCGTCACCTCACCGGGCGGGTTCATCCGGTCACGCCGGCACTGACCCGGAAGGGTGCGGGCGGAAGCCCGGCATACGGGTCCTCCCGGCCCGGATGAGGCGCCATGCCCGCACGGGGGGCGTCCCATTCCCTGACCCGCGCCATCGTCAGGCACCATACCGCCTCACCACCGTACGGTGGCCTCGAACCCGGCGCTGTGCTCCGTCCCGGCGGTGTCGCTCTCCCGCCGCGTGGCCCTGAGGCCCAGCGACAGGTCGGGCGCGCCGGCGCCGGCGGCCTCCGGCGTGAGCCGCCAGCCGAGCGTCCAGTCGCGCGTGCCGGCGGCGAGCCCCAGCCCGACATGCGGGCTGCCGGTGAAGCGGCCGCCGAAGGCCGGGAAGCCCCAGGCCGCCTCCGCCTGCGAGCGGCCCGCCGCCCCGCCGCTTCCCGCCCGCTTCTCCAGCGGGACCGGGGCGAACAGCGCGTCGAGCCCGCCCGTCGCCTGCCCGCCCCGGTCCCGGCGCAGGGTCAGCGACGGCCCGCGCTTCGTCGCCGGGTCCGGGTCGAAGGAGAGCGAGGCCGTATAGCCCCGGTCCCTGAGATCGTCGTTGCCGTGGGCGATCAGGGTGCGTCCCTCAATGTCGAGCGTGAGCCCGAGGCCGGGATCGTTCCAGGCGACCCCGCCGCCGATCTCGACCCCGGAGCCGGTCTCCGCGTCGCCCCCGTCATGGCGCGCGCCGAGGGTGAGCTTGAGCACGATGCCGCCGCCGGCGGCGGCGGCGTGCCAGCTTCCCTCCAGCCCGAGCCGCAGCCGGGTCACGTCGGACTCACCCGCCGCAAGCTCCGACGTCTTCTCCGAGCCTGTGCGCGCCCACAGCGCGTCCGAGGTCAGCGCCAGCGCCGGGCCGCTGCCTTCGCCCGGCGGGGGCAGCAGGTCGCCCCGCAGGCCCGCCGCCGCCATGGTCCAGCCGATGCCGGCCCTGAGCGCCTGTCCCGTGCCGGTCGTGAGCTTCACCTCGCCGGTGCCGTAGCCCGCCGCGCCCCAGAGCCTGAGCCGCTCCGACGCCTGCAGGGCGGCATAGGGCACCGCCGCCGTCAGCGACGCCTCGACCCTGCCGCCGCCCGCGCGGACGGCCCCGCCGCACAAATCCTCATCCGCGCCGCCGGGGCAGTCCTGGGAGGCGGGGCGGGGGGTCACTCCGGTATCGCGGTAGTCTCCCCCGCCCTCGCTCCGCATCAGCGCGAGCCCGACCAGCCAGCTGCCCCGCGCGTAGTCCGCGCCCAGCATGGCGGTGGTGGTCCCGCCGTCGAGCGAGAAGGTGCCTTCCCTGCCGTCGAAGCCCGACTGCGCCGCCCGGCCCCAGAGCGCGAGGCTGCCGCCGCCGCTGTCCCTGGCGCCCGTCGCCGTGAAGCTGCTGCCGAGCAGAGCCTCGCGCGCGGTCATGGTCTGCGGACGCGGGTGCGGCGGAGACCGGCCGAAACCCGTGCCGAAGCCGTCGGCACCGGGGCCGTTGCCGGCGTCCGCACCGAAGCCCCGCGCGGCCTCCGCCAGCGCCGCCCGCCGGTCCGGCGCCGGAGTGCCGGCGGCATTGCCCGGGTCCGGCGTGAGGCTGAGCGCCTGCCCGGCGAACGTGCCCAGCGCGCCCGGTGTGCGCGGCGCCGCCATGCGCCCGGCGATGCCGTCGAGAGCCTGCTCCGCCACCGTGCGCCCGAAGCGCGTGAGCCACGCCGCCGGCATCGGGTCGTCGTTGACGATGGTGCCCACCGCCACCCCGTCGGCGATGGCCGCGCCCTCGGCATTCGACAGGTGGACCTCGAAGGTCTCCGGGTCCTCGTCGTGATTGTCGTCGAAGACGTAGACCCAGAACCGCTTCTCGGTCTCGCCCGGAGCGAAGCTGAGGGACCAGCCGGCCCGGAGGTAGTCCTGGCCCTGCCGCGCCGACACCGGGTTCGACTCGCGCGTGCCGTACCACACCGTGGCCGGCCCCGCCGCGGCCGGCGACAGCCTGACCGTGAACCACATGAACCCTTCGTCCTCGTTCATCGTCACATCCGCCACCGAGAACGCCGGCGCGCCGGACGCCGCATCGTCGTCGGCCACCGCGACCGAGGCCGCGTCCTTCGGCGGGGCCGCCACGCTGTAGAGGGTTCCCTCCCCGCCGTCGCCGGCGAGCGTCACCGTCACCGTGCCGCCGGGCCCGTCCACGGTGTCGTTCACCGTGGGGACGGTGAACACCGCCCCGGTCCCGCCCTCCGGGATGATGACCGTGGCGGCGCCCTCATCGCCGGCCGCCACCATGTCGGAACCGTCCGCCTCCGAGACCGTGAGATTCACCGTGAGATCCGCCCCCGGCGCCCGGTCCGCCGTCACCGTGAACGCGGCATCGCCGCCTTCCGTGACGGAGGCGGTCTTTGCCGCGATGGAGACCTCCGGCGGCGGCTCCAGGATGGTGAAGGACACCGTGCCGGAGCCCTCGGCCCCGCCGCCCATGCCGGTGGGGCTGAGCGTCCCGAGCGCCACCGTCACCGTCTCGCCGTCTCCCTCGTCCACGCCGTCCCCGTCCGGCTTGAGCGCCAGCACCGCCGACGCCGCCGACGGGCCGGTGAAGGTCACCGTCGGCGGCTTCGCCGGATCCGTGCTCCCGAGGTTCGCGTAGCTCACCCCCACCGGGACCAGCCCGGCGTGGAGGAGGTAGTCGCCGCCCGGCGACGCCGCGCCGCCGAAGACCAGCGGAACGCCGAGCGTCTCGCCCGCGGCCAGCGCCCGGCCGAGCGTCACAGTCAGCAGCTTGCGCCCGCCGGTCTCGGCGATGCCGCCCGCCCCGGCCGAGAGCGTCACCGCGGTGGCGTCGTCGTCGTTGACCGCCACGCGCGCCGGCGCGCCCGCCGTGT
>JAPOYG010000330.1 GCA_026706755.1 Acidobacteriota bacterium | reverse complement strand
GATCGAACGCCGTCCCGTCGAGTCGGCGCACGCGCAGCAGTACGTCCGTGAGCGTCCGCGGCAAGCCGGCGATCTCGATGCCGCCGTCGGCCCACACGTCCTCGCCGCAGGCCATCGTCCAGCGCTCGACGAGCGCCGAGCGGGCTACCTCGGGCACGGAGCGGCCGACGACGCGGCAAGACGCGGGAAAACGGGGCTCGAGCGGCAGGCGGGCGGCCAGGCCGGGCTCGGAGAGCGGCAGGACCGGCTGCTTCCACAGCACCTCGAAACGGCCGGCCGAGACCTCCGTCAGCTCCAGGTACGCGGGCCGCACCTCGTGGGCGGCGATCGCCGGCGCGAGCGCGAGCACCAGCGCCGCTACCAACGCCGCGCGCCGGACCCGAATGCCGCGCGGCCGGCCCGGGCGCAGCGCCGTCATCGCCACAACCGCCGCACGCGGTTGCCGCCGTGGGCGATGAGCCTGCGCCTGAGGATGCGCCATGCGGGAGGTCAGCGGCCGGGCGCCGGGAACCGCACCTCGTAGCGGGCGCGCAGAGCTTCGAACGCGGCCTCGTTCTGCTCCCGGGCGCGCACCTCGACCAGATCCGCCGCCACACGCTCGCGCACGGCCGCCAAGTCGGGCAGCCGCGCCTCGCGCCGTCCGAGCACCCGGACCAGGTGCACGCCGTGCGCCGAACGAACCGGACCCCGCCACTCCCCCACCGCCAGTTCTCCCAGAGCCGCGGCGAACGGCTCCCCGAAGAGCTCCGCGAGCTCCCGGTCCGTCCGATCCGCGTACTCACGGAGCAGCATGAAGGGGTCGCCGAGACGGCGCCAGCCGCCCTCCCCCGCGGTGGTGCCCAGGACGGCGAGGAGCCGCTCGGCGTCGCGCTCCGCGTCCGCGCGCCGGTCCGGGCTCAGGAAGACGTGCCGGAACGTCGTCCGGCGCGGCTCTCGGTAGCGGTCCGCGTGCGCCGCGTAGCGCGCCCGGATCTCCCCGGGCGTCGGCGGCGGCAGCTCCATGCGGTCCTCCAGCAGGAACGTCATCTTCTGGGCGAGGCGGCGGCGGACAATGGGGTCGTCGCGGTCGAGCGCCAGCCGCTGTGCCTCGCGGTAGAGAATCTCCTCGCGGACCGCCTCGTCGAGCAGCCGTTCCAGCTCCGGGGCGGTCGGCTGCCGCCCCCACTGGGCCTCCCACCGCGCCCGCACGGCCGCCACCTGCTCGTCGGTGACGGCGATGACGCGCCGCTCCGCGTCCCCCCGGTCCAGCCCCCGATCGAGCGCGAACACGCCGGCCCCCAGCACGAGGAACAGCGCGAGCGGTGACCGGCCCACGATCGACTGCATTCCCCTTCGGCGTCCGTCGCACCAGGAGTCTGCACCGCAGACGTGCTGTGGAGGACTCCCTGCGAGCGCAGACTGCACGGCGCACCCGCGAGGGCGCGCAGACGCGCGACGCCAACGCGCGACGGCCCACCGCGGGGTCGCCGGCCGCGGCGTACCCCTGGCGTCGCCAGGGCGAACCGCGGCGCGCGCCGTCAGGCGGCCTGGAACTTCCGCCGGATCCAGTCCAGCGTCACCCGGTCGAACTCCTCCGGCTTCTCCTGTTGCGTCCAGTGCCCGCAGTCGGCGATGACGTGGCGCTCGAGGTCGGGAATGAACGAGGGCATGCCGTCCGAGGAGGAGGGACGGAGGATCGTGTCGTTCTCGGCCCCGACGTAGAGGCACGGCACCTCGATGGGGGGAGGCGGCGGGGGCGGAGTCCCGTTGCCGTCACCTCCTCCGAAGTTGGCCCGGTAGTAGTTGAATCCTCCTGTGAACCCGGTCGCCTCGAACGTCTCCGTCCAGTAGTCCAGGACGTCCTCGGGAAGGATCAGCTCGCCCTCGTAGTCGCCCTCCTCGATCATCCGCAGCATGTCCATCTGCTTCTCCGCCGACTCCGGCGGATAGCGGCGCATGTTCTCGACGTCCCAGTACCACCCCCGCCGGAAGATCATCGCCAGGGCCTGCCGGACGTCGCGGTCGAAGACCGCCTCGGCCCGGCCCGGCTCCTGGAACGTCGCGCTGTAGTAGTTCTCGGTGGGGATGATCAGCGGCTCCTCCGGCTCGCTCGGCGGGGGGCCCCCGAACGCCGGGGTGTTGACGCCGATGACGCCGAGGACCCGGTCCGGGTAGATCCGCGGCATCGTCCACACTGCCGCGCCGCCCCAGTCGTGGCCGCAGAAGATCGCCCGCTCGATCTCGAGGGCGTCGAGAAGGCCGGCGAGATCCGCGCAGAGGTTGGGGATCGTATAGCTGGCGACCTCCGCCGGCTGGTCGGTGAGGCCGTAGCCGCGCATGTCGGGGGCGATGGCCCGCAGCCCGGCGGCCGGGAAGGAGCGCATCTGGTTGCGCCAGGAGTAGGCGAGCTCCGGGAAGCCGTGCACGAAGACCACCGGGATCCCTTCGCCCTGCTCGTACACCGCCATCCGGATCCCGTTGGTGTCGACGAAGTGCGGATCCGGCATGCCCGGCGCCGGTCGCACGGCCGGCTGTCCGAGCGCCGGGAGGGGGCGGACGAAGGGGGCGGCGGCGATCAGGCCGGCGGCTCCGCGCAGGAATCGGCGGCGCGAAGGTGACATCGGCTCGACGGTGTGGGCGGCGCGGGACCGGTCGCGGTTATGCACGTGGCGGCACTCCTTCTCCAAGTGGCCGGTGGACCAGCAGGTTGGCGTCGACGAGGATCACCGGAACCCCTCGCCTTCCGTGGCGGTGAGCACGTCGGCGATGTCGTCCACGGCGCCCAGCCGGCACCGGCCGAGATCGACCGCAGGCGTCCGGAAGGGCGCCGGCGGGCCGGACGGGGCCGCCATGGCGCGCAACCCGTTACGCAGGGCCTCGTTCACGATCGCCTTGAGGCTCTGGCCGCGCGCCCGCCGCATCCGCTCCGCCAGGGCCGCCACGTCGGGATCCAGCGTCAGCGTCGTGCGCATGCATCTGAACATAAGTAGTGTGATGCCTTGACGTCAACCGGTGCGCGTTGCCTCGTCGGGCGCTCCGATGGCGCCAAGCCGCTGGAACCCAAAGGTGATACGGTAGGCAGACGATTCGTCCGTCGGTGGGGGTCGAGGAGTCGAAGCCCAAGGAGGGTGCGATGCGTGTGACATCCCGGTTCGGTCCGGCGGGAGCGGCGCTGGCGGCGCTGGCGGCGGTGGCCGTTGTGGGGCTGGCCGGCGCAGGCGCGGCCGCGGCGGC
>JAPOYG010000569.1 GCA_026706755.1 Acidobacteriota bacterium | reverse complement strand
GGCCGGTGCGCCCCGCCAGCTTCCGGAGACTCCAGTAGAAGTCGACGTCCTCGCCGATCCAGACGCTCTCGTCGTAGCCCCCGACCTCCGCGAACGCATCCTTGCGGCAAAACTGGGCGGCCCCCTGCACCATCCCGGTGACTCGCGCGAGTAGCCGCCAGGCACGGAGGTAGAGCCGCACGGAGGTGCGCCGGGGCCGGTAGTCCACGTCCACACCGCCACCGACGCACGTCGAATCGCGCATCGTCTCGCCAATCGCATCGAGGAGCGAGCGGGGCACGATGACATCGGCATCGATGAAGACCAGCACGCCTCCGGTCGCGCTCCGGGCCCCCGCGTTCCTTGCCCGCGCAATGCCCTGCACCGGTTCTTGGACAACGATCGCGCCGTGGCGCCGGGCGATCGCTCCGGTCGCGTCCACACTGGCGTTGTCGACCACGACGACCTCAGCTTCGACGTCGGGCCGCGCCCGCAACTGCGCCACCGCCTCGTTGATCGCATGCAGCGTGCCCGCGAGGCACGCCTCCTCGTTGTAGGCGGGAACGATAACCGTGAGCTTCACTGGGAGCCGCCGGCGCGTTCCGCCTGCGCCGATCTGACTTCCTCCTCAGAACACGGCAAGCGGGTTGATGGCCGACCCGGCGCCGTTGGGCACCCGCAGCGGGGCGATGACGAAGAGGAACTCGTAGCGGTCGAGCTCGGCCGCGGTGGCGGCGAGGGGCTCGAGGTCGGCGCCGTCGATGAGCGGCATGCCGAGGGCGACGAGCGTGAACATGTGCATCGGGAGCGTCGTGCGGCCCTCGATGGGGCCGCCGTCGACGACGCCGCTGTCGGCGAGCAGCAGCGCGATGTCGCGCTCGCGGAGGAACGGCATGATGGAGTTGTCGAAGCCCCCGCTGCCTGCCGTCCAGAGGAAGAGGGCGTCGCCGGCGGTGATCGTGATGCCGGTCTCGCGCTCCCACGCCTCGATGGCGGCCGTGTCGACCCTCTCCGCCCCTGGCATGTCCATCAGGATGCCGCGGGTGACGACGCCGTCCCGTATGGGATAGACGCCGTTCTTCGTGCAGCCCTCCTCTACGGTGGCGGTCTCGTCGAAGCGGCGGCCGTTGTAGGTCATGCCGTCCCAGGCGACGTGGCAGAGCGCGTCGAGGTGGGTGAGCGGGCTCCCGTGGTAACCGATGCGGTGCTGCTCCTCGATCCACGCCGCGCGCTCGCCGAGGACCGGTGCGCCGTAGGCGAAGACGTTCTCGAAGCCGCGCTGAAACGTTGCCGCCTGGCCGACGACCGGGTCGCGGGAGAGGGAGACGGTGCGGCCGGCGCGGACGAGCGCAGCGGCCTCGACGCGCTTCGCGTCGGTGATGAGGTTGAGCGTGCCGAGCTCGTCGTCGGGGCCCCAGCGGCCCCAGTTTGAGTAATCCGCCATCCATCGGTCGAACTGCTCAGGCGTCACGCTCTGCCCGGCGTCTTCCTGCTGCGTCCCCGCGCCCGCGGCGGTCGCGGAGGATGCGCCCGGGAGGCCGGCCACCAGGAAGAGAAGCACGACGACGAAGGTGGCGGTGGTTGCGAGAGTGCCCTTCGTGATCCTGGTCATGGTCCCTCCGCTCGTGGGTCGAGTCCGTGCCGGTTGGCTCCGCCGGGTCACTCGGCGTCGAGGCCGAAGGTGAAGATGACGTTGCCGGCCGCGATGGTCACGTACTGCTGCCCGTCGACGGCGTAGGTGATGGGGGAGGCACGCACCTGCGCCCCGACCGCGACGTGCCACAGCTCCCGGCCGCTCGCGGCGTCGAGGGCGTAGAAGTAGCCGTCGACGCTCCCGCCGAAGACCAGGTCGCCGGCCGTGGCGAGCAGACCGGCCCAGGTGTGCGGCTGCACGCGGTACTCCCACCGCAGGTCGCCGGTCAGCGGGTCGAGGGCGCGCACGGCGCTCGTGTACTCCTCGATGGGCTGGAACTGGATCTGGCCGCCGCCGATGTAGCGGTCGCCCTCGACGTACTCCTCGTCGCGGATGAAGAAGCGCGCCTCGCCGTCGTAGGCCATCACGTAGAAGAGCTCCGTCCGCGGGCTGAACGCGGGCGACATCCAGTTGGTCGCGCCGGCCGCCGAGGGCGATACCACCACGCCTTCCTCGCTGGGGAAGAGCCCGGGCACGCGGATCGGGCGGCCGTTCTCGTCGAGGCCCGAGGCCCACGTCATGCGGGCGAAGGGCCGGCCGGTGAGGAACTCGCCGGTCTCGCGATCCAGCGTGTAGTAGAAGCCGTTGCGGTTCGCCCAGAGCATCAGGCGGCGGCGCTCGCCGTCGACGTCGAGGTCGGCCAGGATCGGGATCTGGATGGCGTCCCAGTCGTGCACGTCGTGCGGCGTGAACTGGAAGTACCACGCCATGTCGCCGCTGTCGCCGTCGAGGGCGAGCACGGAGTCGGCGTACAGGTTGTCGCCCAGGCGAACCTCGCCGTTGTAGTCGGGTCCGGGGTTGCCGGTGCCCCAGTAGACGAGGTCGAGGTCCGGGTCGTAGGAGCCCGTGATCCAGGTCGGCGAGCCGCCCGTGCGCCACGACTCCCCGGCCCAGGTCCGGTTGTCGGGATGGTCGGGCCCCGGAATCGTGTAGGTGCGCCAGGCGCGCTCGCCGCTCTCGGCGTCGTAGGCGTCGAGGAAGCCGCGGATGCCGAACTCGCCGCCCGCGATGCCGGTCACCACGCGGTCCTTGACGACGAGCGGCGCCGCGGTCTTGCTGTAGCCGCCGCGGTGGTCGGCCACCTCGGCCTCCCAGCGCAGGTTGCCCGTGCGGGCGTCGACGGCGGCGAGGTGCGCGTCGAGGGTGCTCATGTAGAGCGTCTCGTGCAGGATGGCCACGCCCCGGTTGTTCCGCCCGCAGCAGATGCGGAGGTCGTCCGGCAGCTCGTGCTCGTAGCGCCAGTACTCGCGGCCGGTGGCGGCGTCGAGGGCCACGACGTTGCTCGGCGCCTCGGTGACGAACATCACGCCGTCGACGACCAGCGGCGTGGTCTCGGCGCGGTCGAGGGCCGAGAGCTGGTAGGCCCACTCGAGCTCCAGCTCGCCGACGTTGCCGGCATGGATCTGGTCGAGCCCGCTGTAGCGCTTGCTGTCGAAGGTGCCCGAGTACATCAGCCAGTTGTGCGGCTCGTCGGCCGCCGCCAGCAGCCGTTCCCAGGTGACGGGGGAGAACGACGGCGCACCGGCTTCCGCGGGAGGCGC
>JAPOYG010000446.1 GCA_026706755.1 Acidobacteriota bacterium | reverse complement strand
CCGTCAGCTCGGCGCCGCGCTGGCGCCGGTCGAGCTCCTCGGCGACCTGCACCAGGCGGCGGTTGTCGGACGACCGCGCCCCGTCGGCCAGCGAGCCCGGGACGCCGGCCGCGATCGCCCGCGCCGCGCCCCGCGACGAGGCCGCGGCTACGGCGATCGGATCGGCGCCGGCCCGCACGAGCCCGGCCATCAGGTGCCGGCTGCCGCCGAGCACGAGGCCGACCGCCTTCAGGCGGCCAGGGCCGCCGGACGTTCCCCAAGCGAGGAGGCGCGACGAAACGGCGGCCGCCACCCTCCCGCGGCGGGTCTCGGCGAGCTGCAGCACGCGGTCGAAGCCCTGCGCCCGCCGTCCCAGCAGGCTCCTCACGGCCCCGCGCGGCGCGCCCGGCACGACGGCGCGATCCGGACCCGCCTCCGGGACCACCGAACGCCCGCGCATCCGATCCAGCCACGCCCGGCCCTCCAGGCTGAGCTCGCGGCCGCCGAGGTCCCGATCGCTCGGGAGCGCCGGCGGCACCCGGCCGAGTCTCGCGTCGATCTCGACGCGGCAGGCGGCCCCGTACGGCCGGGCGAGCGCGGCCGCCTCCGCCGCGCACGGCCCGGACCGGAGCGCCGCCCGTCCCGGCGCGAACGCCCGCTCGTCGCCGTCGGCCCCGCGCGGGTCCTCGCGGCACCGGGCCAGGTGGCGCGCCTGCAGATCGCCCGCCAGCGTCCTGAGCGGAGACTCCGCGGGGACCGGAGCGCCGCGCTTCCGGCAATCGGCGTCGCGCAGGTCGGCGCACAGGCCCACGAGCACCGGGTCGCACCGCACGGTCTCGAGCGCCGCCTGCCGCAACGGCGACCGCTCGATCGAATGCGCCATCTCGACCATCGACCCGGGGCCGCGCGCCGCGGCCACCATCAACGACGCCTGCGTGACGTGCCCGAGGGCGACGGCCCGGGGCGTGCCGACGAAATCGGCCCGGGCGTCCCGCGCGGCCAACGCCGTGACCCCACCGCGGTCGGCATCCGCACCCGCGGGCACCGGCGGGACCACGACCCGCGACGAGAGGCCGTCGAACTCCGGAGCGCCCCCGAGAGCGCCGTGGACCTCCCGGACCACTTCCTTCCGGGCGGCGTCGACCTCCGCGCGGAACTGCTCGCGGGCGGCGTCGACCGCGCTCTTCGGTGACCCGGCCGGCGCCACCTCGCCGTGCACGGAACGCGCGCCGGCCTCCATCCGGTAACCGTCCCCGAGGGTCTCGCGGACCTCCTTCAGCACGCTGTCGCGGACGCCTTCGATCTCCTCGCGGAAGGCGCGCCGGCCGGCCTCCAGCTCGTCGCCGAGGCGCCGGCCGAGCGTGGCCGGGTCCCGCTCGCCCACGAGCCGGTCGAGGCGCTCGTCGAACGCCTGGACGGCCCTGCGGACCGCGGTGTCGAAGCAATCGACGATGTACTTGCAGACCGCCCTGTCCGGCTGATCGGCGGCGCCCGCCAGACGCCTGGCGAGGCTGTCCTCCTCGTCGTCACGGGACCGGCGCCGGGAATCGGGATCGGCATCCGACTCGCGGGACCCCGCGGGCGGCTCCCGGTGAGCGGCGCCGGCCGGGCGCGCCGGCCGGACGCGGTCGTTCTCCTCACCGCGAGAGCGTCGCGCAGCGGAGGGGTCGCCATCGGACGCCGGCGGCGGCTGCGACTGAGCAGACGCACGCTCCTCCCCGGCGCCGGCGGCCACGCCCTTCTCCGTGCGTCGGCGGCCGTCGCGCTCACGATCCGGGTCCGTGTCCACCAGGTCCATCCGCTTACCGCCCTGCCCACGCGAACAGCACCGACACGAAGACGCCGAGCACGCCGCCGACGAAGCCGCCCACGAGAGACCACCACCACAGGCCGCGGCCCACCGCGGCGGCGTCGGCCACCCACTTGCCCGCGGCCTTCTCCGCCGCGAGGACCTCGGCGTGGGCGCCGCCCACGGCGTGCAGGAACTCGTCGGCGGCCCGGACGATGTCCTGCAGCCGCGTGCCGATCCGGCCGCCCGACCGCTCGGTGAGCTCCAGGCACGACTGCGCCGCCAGCGCCGTCTGGATGAGCACGTAGGCGAGGCCCTCCATCTCCTTGAGCCGGACCTCGACGGCCGCGCCCGACGCCCCGGCCGTCCGCTGCACCTGCTCGATCACGCCCCGCAACTGCCCCGCGAGCGTCTCGGCCGCCACCGACACGCGGTCGCGGTCCTGCGCGGCCTCGATGTCCGCCACGAGGCGGCGGACGTCCACGCCGGCCCCGCCGAGCTGCGCCACGATGAGATCGGCCACGGCCTTGTCGCCCACGCCGCGCAGCGCGAGCAGGTCGGCGACGATGGCGGCGGCGCGCCCGGCGTCGATGGCCGGCGCGGCCGGCTTCCCGCCCCGCTCCCCGGCGGCGGCGGCAGCGGCGGCCGCCGGCTTCTCCGGCTCCGGCCGAGGCGCACCCGGCGCGCCGCCCGGGTCCGGATCGGCGCCCTCGGGAACGCGCCGCTCGTCCTCGTCCCGGCGGCGCCTCGCGGCCTCCTCCGCGGCGGCGAGCGCCACCGCGGCGTCGACATCGCGGGCCGGCTCGCTCTCGAACAGGCTCATGCCGCCTCCCGGGAAGCCGGACGCCGGCGACTGCCGCGGCTACGCCACAGCCGGCGTGTGGCCGGACTCCGCCGGGTGTCCCCGAGCGAACGGAGCAGACCGGCGACCGTCACCGGCTCGGCCGGGCTCACCAGCAGGCCCGGGACGCCCGCCACGCGGCGCCACCCCGGCGCGGCGGGCGTGTCGGGTTTCTCCGGGCCGGCCGCCACCTCCGCCTCGTCCCACAGCGTCCGCGTGAGCCAGCCGCCGGTCCGCGGCTCGTAGCCGAGGACCGCGACCGCCTCGCGGACCGCGCGCACCCCGTCGACCCGCGCCTGGCGCACCACGAGCTGAAAGGCCGCCGCCACCGAGCGGCAGACCACGTCCCACGGGAGCGCGTCGCCCGCCTGCAGCGCGCAGGTCGCCAGCCGGTCGAGCGCTCCCGCGCAGGTCGAGGCGTGGATCGTGCTGAGGGAGCCGCCGTGCCCCGTCACCAGGGCCTGGATCACGTCCGCCGCCTCGCCGCCGCGCACCTCCCCGAGGACGATGCGGTCCGGCCTGTGCCGCAGGGTGTGGCGAACGAGATCGCGGATGCTCACGCGCGCGTTCGCGCCCGGCCCGAAGGCGCGCCCCTCGAGCCGCA
>JAPOYG010000259.1 GCA_026706755.1 Acidobacteriota bacterium | reverse complement strand
GGCTGGCGGCCGCCGTCGCCGAACGCGGTGAGGACCTTCATCGTCTCGCGCTCGATGATGTAGACCTTCATGTTCTGCCCGTCGGCGAGGTACAGGAACCGCTGCTCGGGGTCGGGCGAGAAGTCGATGTCCCACGTCGAGCCCTGGAGGCGGGTGTGCGTCGCGATGAGGGCCTCGCGGACGAACGTCCCGTCCTTGCGGAAGACCTGGACGCGGTCCTCGGCGCGGTCGCAGACGTAGACCAGCCCGTCGTTCGAGATCTCGCCGCAATGAACCGGCCCGCGGAACTGCTGCGCCGGGGTGCCGCCCGGCTGGTAGGGGCCGCCGAAGTCGTAGTCGTCGTCCGGCTCGTTGCCGTAGGCGCCCCAGTAGCGCTTCAGCTCGCCGGTGTCCGCGTCGACCACCGCGACGCGCTTGTTGTAGTAGCCGTCGGCGAAGTAGGCCTCGTTGGCATCGGGGTCGATGCCGATCTTGGCGACGCGGCCGTAGCTGTCGGCGGAGTGGCTGTCGCGCTGGAAGATGCGGTTGCCCTCGTCGTCCTCGCCGGTGACGCGCGCGTTGTGGCGGCCCGCCTGCAGCAGGAACTCGCCGCTGCGCGTGAACTTCAGCACGTGGGCGTCGCCGCCGCCGTTGCCGCCGATCCAGACGTTGTCCATGTGGTCGACGGTGATGCCGTGGTTCGACTCCGGCCAGACGTAGTCGCCGGTCTCGGTGCCGGGGCCGCCCCAACTGTCGAGCAGGTTGCCCTCCTGGTCGAACACGAGCACGGGCGGGCCGGGCTGGCAGCACTCGCTGATCGGCGGGTCGTAGGTCATCCCGATCTCGGTGCCGCCCTGGAAGTTGTCGGGCGTGTTGCGGTGCACGACCCAGATGTTGTCGCGCGAGTCGACGTCGACGCCGATGGTCGGCCCCATCAGCCAGTGGTTGGGCAGGTTCTTCGGCCACAGCGGATCGACCTCGAACATGGGCACCATCACGGCGTCGTCCTGGCCGGCGCTCTCCGCCGCTTCCTTCGCCATGGTGCCGGCGCATGCGACGGCGAAGCCGGCCGCCGCCACCAGCGTCAACAACGTGAGCTTTCGAATCATCCTGACCTCTCCCCCTCCGGCGATGACGATGGCGACCGGCACGCTCGACCGTGCCGCACGGGCGTCCGAACCGGCCGCGGCCGGGACAAGGCGCCGACCGGCCACCCCGAGCCGGGCGGTTGCCGCGCTCCACGGGCGCCGCGGTGCCGGGGTCCGGCCCGGGCCGCCACCGGAACGCGCCAGTATACTTGGAAACTCGCGGGCGGACGGCCCGCGGGAGAGGGCGGGACCGTGACACAGGGGCTGGGAGCGATCGGGGGTTGCGTTCGACTGCGGGGACGTCCGGGACGGCCGCTGCCGCGCGCCCGCTCGCCCTTCCGGCTCGGGCCGCGGGCGCTAGTCCTCGTGGCCGCGGCGGGGCTGCTGTTCGGCCTGCGGGCCGACCCCGAGGCACACGACATCCCGAGCGACGTGACCGTGCAGGCGTTCGCCAAGCCGGAGGGGGAGCGCCTCCGCCTGCTGGTCCGCGTGCCGCTCGAGGCGATGCAGGACATCAACTTCCCCCTGCGGGGCCCCGGCTACCTGGACCTGGAGGGCGCCGAGCCGCTCCTGCCGGACGCCGCCCAGCTCTGGCTCGCGCAGGAGGTGGAGCTCTACGAGGACGGGGTCCGGCTCGCGGAACCGGAGATCGCGGCCCTGCGGTTGTCGCTTCCCTCCGACCGCTCGTTCCAGGCCTACGACACGGCCCTGGCCAACATCCTGACCGGCGAGCGGCTGCCTGACAGCCTGCAGATCATCTGGCGCCAGGCGATGCTCGACGTCGTGCTCGACTACCCGATCGCGTCCGAGGAGTCGAGCTTCTCCATCCGGCCGGGCGTCGAGCGGCTCGGGATGCGGGTCGTCACCGTGCTCCGCTTCATCACCCCGGAGGGCGCCGAGCGGGCATTCGAGCTCCGCGGCGACCCCGGCCTGGTGACGCTCGATCCGCGCTGGCACCAGGCCGCGGCGCGCTTCGTCGCCTCCGGCTACGAGCACATCCTCGACGGCACCGACCACCTCCTGTTCCTCCTCTGCCTGGTCGTCCCCTTCCGCCGCTTCCGGGCGCTGGTGCCGATCATCACCGGGTTCACGGTGGCGCATTCCGTGACCCTCATCGCTTCCGCCTATGGGTTCGCCCCCGACTTCCTCTGGTTCCCGCCCCTGGTCGAGACGCTCATCGCCATCTCCATCGTCTACATGGCGTTCGAGAACATCCTGGCCGCCGGTTCCGGCGACGGGACGCCGGTCCGGCGCCGCTGGCTGATGGCCTTCGGCTTCGGCCTCGTGCACGGCTTCGGCTTCTCGTTCGCCCTGCGGGAGACCCTGCAGTTCGCCGGGTCGCACCTCGTGACGTCGCTGCTGGCCTTCAATGTCGGGGTCGAGCTCGGGCAGCTCCTCGTCATCGCGCTCGCCGTGCCGTTGCTCGAGCTGCTGTTCCGCTTCCTCGTCGCCGAGCGCGCCGGGATCATCGTGATCTCGGCCCTCGTCGCGCACACGAGCTGGCACTGGATGCTGGAGCGCTACGACGTGCTGAGCCAGTACCCCATCACGTGGGCGGCGCTGGCGAGCGCGCTCCTGATCGGCATCCTGCCATGGCTGGTCGGGATGCTGGCCGCGGCCGCCGCGGCGCGGGCGGCGGTGCGCTACCTCCGGCGAACCGGTCCGGTAGGGGGCGCGGCGGGCGCCGACTGACCGATGCGGCGGCACCGATGGCCGATCGCCCTGCTGGGCGCCGTGCTGGTGACGGCGCTCGCCTCCCCCGCCCGCGCGCAGCCGGCGGATCCCGCAGCCGAGTCCGCGGAGAGTCCGGAAGCGCAACGTCTTCCCCGCGAGCCGGCGGCGGGCCTTTCTCTCGCTCCCGCCGAGCTGTACCGCGTCACCCCGCGGCGCACGGAGCAGGCGCCGCGCATCGACGGCCGACTCGACGAGGAAGCGTGGAGGTCGGCCGCGATCGTCGACGCCTTCGTGCAGCAGGAGCCGTCCGAGGGGGAGCCCGCCACCGAGCCCACCGTCGTCCGGCTGCTCTACGACGCGCGCGCCCTCTACATCGGCGTCGAGGCGTTCGACTCGCGCCCGGAGGCGGTGATCGCGACCGAGATGCGCCGCGACTCGCCGCGGCTCTTCGACGAGGACAACTTCCAGATCAT
>JAPOYG010000279.1:26064-28897 GCA_026706755.1 Acidobacteriota bacterium | reverse complement strand
GAGGGGGGGTACTGGGCAGAAGTGCCGTCCATACCGGGTTGTGCGACACAGGGAGAGTCGTTCGAGGAGCTCCTGACCAACCTCTACGACGCCGTGGAAGGCTGTCTGTCGGTGGACGTTCAGGATGTTCCCGTGTCCGAGACCGACAAGGTCATCGAGATCGCCGTGTGAAGGTCCTCAGCGGCCAGCAGTTCTGTCGACTGATCGAGTCGCACGGCTGGCGGTTGAAGCGGGTCAGGGGCAGCCACCACGTCTACATGAAGGAAGGGAGCACTGCCCGCATCTCCGTCCCGGTCCATGCCGCCGCGCTGAAACGCGGCCTGCAGAGGCACCTCATGAAGATCGCGCAGATCGACGTTTCGGAAACGTAGGCGCCTACCGCGAGTCGAAGCGGACCAGGGCGCGGTCGATCATGTCGATCTGCGGGCGGCCGGAGGCGGCCATGTTGCGGGCGAGCTCGGTCTGCAGGATCTCGACGACGGTCCGGACGCCGTCGGCGCCGTAGGCGGCCAGGCCCCACATCGGCGGGCGTGCGACGAGGACGGCGGTGGCGCCGAGGGCGAGACCCTTGAGGATGTCGGTGCCCCTGCGGAAGCTCCCGTCGGCCAGGACGGGCACGCGGCCGGCCACCGCGTCGGCGACCGCGGGCAGCACGTCGACGGCGAGGGTCTCGCCGCCGCCGGCCAGGCCCCCGTGGTTCGAAACCACGAGCCCCTGCGCGCCCGCCGCGAGCGCGGTCTCGGCGTCGGCCGTACTCATGATCCCCTTGACCACGACGGGAACGTCGACCGCCTCCGCCAGGCGGGCGACGGCGTCCCAGTCGGTCGGGGCGGGGCGACGCTCGGCGGAGACGCCGACGGTGACGCAGACCGCCCGGCACCCGGCGTCCACCGCGCGCGCGGCGTCGTCCTCCAGATCGCCCGCGTCGGCGTAGAGCTGGTACCAGACGGGCTCGTCGCTCGCCGCGACCACCTCGTCGAGCGGGCGGCTCGACTGCCGCGTGGCGACCATCACCGCCTTCGCGGCCGAGGCGCCGCGCGCCGTCGCCAGCTCGCCGTCGGGATGGAGCTCGCCCTGCCGCGCGACCGGACCGACGAGGATCGGGGCGAACATGTCGTGCCCGAACAATCGCGTGGTCAGGTCGAGGTCCATCGCGTAGACCATCAACCGCTGGCGGAACGTCATCCGGTCGAACGACGTGCGCTGGCCCCCGCGAATCGCCTCGAAGCGATCGCGCGGGAGCACCAGCGCGGCCATCGCCTCGAACTCGGGGACGTTGACCAACTCGAGCACCGGGGCCAGCCGGTCAGATGGCGGCGCCCCGCCCCCCGGCTCCCCCTGCGCCCGCGCGAGGGGCGAGCCGGACACGAACGCCCCGAACCGCCGCAGAGAATCGCGTCTGTCGATAATCATCGCGCTACGCCGCCCGGTAACCCGCGCTCACGGGCGGGTGGGCGAATCGTCGTCCGACGGCTCCGCTTGACGCCCAGCCAATCATCCGAGGAGTCCGGGCCCTCCTGGGTGCAGACTCCTACGGGAAGTCCGTCCTCACGAGGCTGCGGTCTATCTCGCCGATCGACGCCACGCCGGCCGCCGCCATCGCCTGCCGGAGCTCCGCGTCGAGGATCTCCAGCACCTTCTGGGCGCCCGCCTCGCCGAACGCGCCGAGCCCCCAGCGGGACGCCCGGCCGAAGCAGACGGCGTCGGCGCCGAGGGCGAGCGCCTTCAGGGCATCGCTGCCGCGGCGGAAGCCGCTGTCGACCAGCACCGGGACGCGCCCGCCGACCGCCTCGACCACCTCCTCCAGCACTTCGAGGCTGGAGGGGCCGTAGTCGATGGCGCGCCCCCCGTGGTTGGAGACGATGATGCCGTCGACGCCGTGCTCCAGGCACTTCTTCGCCCCCTCGCCGGTCAGGATGCCCTTGGCCAGCATCGGGACCTCGCACATCGGCCGCAGGTCGTCGAAGAGCCTCCACTCGTACCACAGCCGGCCTGCGTTGACGCGGTAGGGATTGGGCGGGTTGTCGACCACACGCCGCGTCACGCGGCGCGGCGTCCCGCCGAGATGGCGGTCGTGCAGGTCGCGCTCGTAGAAGGACGCCTGCTGGTCGATGGTCACGACGATCGTCTGCGCCCCGACCTCCTGCGCCTCGCCGAGCGCGACCCGGTTGGGCTCCATCTCCCGCGTCGCGTAGCGCTGGTACCAGAGCGGGCCGTCGGCCCCCCGGGCGATGCGCGCGAAGGGGAAGCTCGACGCGTTGCTCACGATCATCATGGCGCCGGTCGTGGTCGCCGCCCGATGCATGCCGAGCTCGCCGTCCGGATGGAGGTCGCGCTGGCGGGACGTCGGCGCGAGCATGATCGGGCTCGGCATCGCGTGTCCGAAGAGCTCCGTCGACGTGTCCACGTCCGCCGGGTCGACGCCGCCCCGGCCGATGAGCTGCACCCAGTCGAACGCATCGCGGTTGCGGTTGAGCGTGAACTCCGACTCCGTCCCGTGGGCCGTGAAGTCGTAGATCGTGAGCGGCACGTTGGCGCGGAAGATCGGCTCGAAGTCGAACACGTCGCGCATCTCGTCGAAGCCGAGGAAGCGCCGGTGCGGGCCGAGCGGCCACGGGTCGCGCTGCGCGTGCAGCAGGGCGGGCGACCCCGCCAGAAACGACGCCAGTCCGCCGAGCGCCTGCCGGCGCGTGACGCCGCGCCGCCACCGCCGTTCGATGTCGCCCACGCTGCCTCCTCCTGTGACACACGTGCCGCTTCGCACGCCGACTGCGGCCGGGCGTGACCGTGCCGTGGCCGCCGCCCGGGCCGCCGGCGTCGCCTGGCCGCCCGC
>JAPOYG010000279.1:24421-26046 GCA_026706755.1 Acidobacteriota bacterium | reverse complement strand
CCTACACGCCGAGGTGCCGCCGCCAGAAGCCCACGGTGCGGTTCCACGCCAGCGCGGCGGCCGCCTCGTTGTAGCGCGGCGTCGAGTTGTTGTGGAAGCCGTGCAGCGTCCCCTCGTACATCTCCATCTCGTAGTCGACGCCGTGCTCCTTGAGCGCAGCCTCGTACTCGGGCCACATGGCGTTGATGCGCGGGTCGTGGCTGGCGTAGATGATGAGGATGGCGGCCTCGATCCGACCGACGTCCTCGCTCGCGGCCGAGGCGCCGTAGAAGGGGACGCCGGCCTGCAGGTCGGAGCCCAGCTCGACCGCGAGGCGGTTGGTCATGCCGCCGCCCCAGCAGAACCCGGTGGCGCCGAGCTGGCCGTTCGAGAGCTCGTGGCCCTTGAGGTAGCGCGCGCTGTTGATCATGTCCCGATCGAGGCGGGCGGGCTCGAGGCTCCGCTGCAGCGTCCGGCCGTCATCGTCGTTGCCGGGGTAGCCGCCCACCGGCGACAGCCCGTCCGGCGCCAGGGCCAGGAAGCCGGCCGCGGCGGCACGCCGCGCGACGTCCTCGATGTGCGGATTCAGCCCGCGGTTCTCGTGGATGACCACCACGGCCGGGAACGGCCCGTCGCCGCTCGGCTGCACGAGGTAGCCGCGCATCGTCCCCGACGTGCCGCCGGGCGAGTCGTACTCGACGTAGTTCGCCCGGATGCGCGAATCCGTGAACGAGATCGTCTGCGCCTCGGCGTAGCGCGGCAGGAGCGCCTGCGCCATCCAGAGGGCGGAGACGCCGCCGATCGTGAGGGCGGCGGCGCGGCTCAGGAACTCGCGCCGATCGATGTAGCCGTGGCAGTACTCGTCGTAGAGGTCGAAGACGCGCCGGTCTATCTCCTGGTCCCGCACCGGCTCCTGGTCCCGCGCCGGCCGTTCCTGCGTCTGCTCTTCTGCCATTGGTTCACTCCCTGGTTCCCGAGGTCCGCCGTCCGGACCCGACTATAGCGCAGCCAACAGGCACTCGTGCGGTTCGTTGCTCGCATCCTCCGCGCGTGGCGGTCGACCCATGCCCGCGCCAACGACGGCGCCGCCGCGGTCACTCTCCCGCCGACTGCACGAACTTCTGCACGCGCCCGCCGAGTTGCGCCACGTACACCGCTCCGTCGTGCCCGACGGTCATGCCGTGTCCGCCGCCGCCGCCGGGCAGCTCGGCCCGGACGGTGCCGTCGAGGTCGCGGAGGGCGGCGCCGGCCCAGATCTGCTGCTCGCGGGTCACGAAGAGCGCCTGCACCCCGGTCAGGTCCGCCCACTCGTCGAGGAACGCGCCGTCGGCGCCGAACACCTGCACGCGGCGGTTGTCCCGGTCGACGGCGTAGACCCGGCCGTCCCCGGCCACCGCGATGCCGTGCGGCAGGCCGAACTCCCCCGGCCCGGTGCCGCGGGAGCCCCACTCCGCGACGTACTCGCCGTCGGGGGAGAAGCGCACGATGCGGGGGTTTCCGTAGCCGTCGCTGACGTAGATGTCGCCGTTGGGGGCGAAGGCGACGTCGGTCGGCAGGTTGAAGGTGTCGCGGCCCGCGCCGGCGACGCCCTTCGTGCCGAGCTGCATCAGGGTCTCACCCGCGGGGCTCAGCTTGTAGAGGACGTG
>JAPOYG010000279.1:15061-24024 GCA_026706755.1 Acidobacteriota bacterium | reverse complement strand
ATCGACGCACTCACCGCTCGACACCTGTTTCTCACGGCTCACCTTCCCTCCCGAGGTTCCGGAAGCCGGGCATGCCGCCGGCTCGGAGACACGTGCGGGCCTCATCCTATCCGACGCCGTTCGGTGCGCAAGCCGCCGGCGCCGCGCCGCCCGGCGAGCTTTCGGGCTCCGGGACGAGCGGACCTGTATTTTCAGAATGTATTGACATTACCAGATTCCAGTGCAGATAATGCTCGGGAGGCACGAATGACGCGGCTCGAGGCTCGACCGGCCCGGCGGGCGGGACACGCGGACCCCGCCACCACGGAGGTGCGGGCCGAGCTCGTGCAGCTCTGGTCCCGGCTCGGGCAGTTCTGGGGCATTCCCGCCGGCACGGCGCGCGTCTACGGCTGGCTGCTCGGCTGTCCGCGCGGTGCCGGGAGCGACGAGATCATGGCCGGACTGACCATGAGCCGGGGCGCGGTCAGCATGGCGTGCAAGGAGCTGCGGGACTGGGGTCTGGTGGTCGCCGTGCAGGACCCCGGTCAGCGGCGCGTGCGTCACGCGGTCCAGGACGACCTCGCCTCCGTCGTCCGGAGCATCGTCGAGACGCGGAAGCGCCGCGAATGGGACCCGATCCTGGCCGGGGTCCGGGACTGGATCCCGCGCCTGGAGTCGGCCTCCTCCGAGGAAGCCGCCGTGCTTCGGGAGCGCCTCGAGTCCATCGAGGCGTGCGTCGGGATGGCCGACACCATGGCGCAGCGCTTTCTGGAGGGTGGCATGTTGAGCGGCCTCGGGCTCCGCACGCTGACCGCCGCCGCCCGCGCCGGCACCCGCAGATCCAGGAAGGCGAACGGCAAGCCGACCGCATCACGCAGGAAGACACCATGAAGATACTGCTCACCGGCGGAACGGGCTTCATCGGCTCCCGGCTCAAGACCCGCCTCGAGGAGGCGGGCCACGCCGTCCGCGTCGTCAGCCGCGGCACCGGCGGCGACGTCACGTGGGCGCCCGACGCGCTGCGCGCGGCGGTCGGGGAGAGCGAAGCGGTCATCCATCTCGCGGGCGAGCCGCTGCTGGGGCGTCGGTGGACGGCGCGCCAGAAGGAGCGCCTGCGGACGAGCCGCGTGGACACGACGCGCCAGCTCGCGGCAGCCGTCGCCGAGGCGAAGCCGCGCGCCTTCCTCACCGCGTCCGCGATCGGCTACTACGCCCCCGACGCGGATCGGCGCTACACCGTCGACGACGAGCCCGCGGACGACTTCCTCGGGCGGGTCTGCGCCGAGTGGGAGGCGGCCCGGCAGCCGGCGATCGACGCGGGCGTGCGCACCGCCACCGTGCGGATCGGGGTCGTGCAGGGGCGCGGCGGAGGCGCGCTCCAGAAGATGCTGCTGCCGTTCCGCCTCGGCGTGGGAGGCCCGGTGGGCAACGGCCGGCAGTGGGTGTCGTGGATCCACATGGAGGATCTGCTGCGCATGTTCGAGTGGCTGCTCGACAACGAGGACGCGAGCGGGTTCTACAATGGCACCGCCCCGACGCCGGTCACCAACCGCGAGCTGTCGAAGGCTCTCGGCCGGGTGCTGCGGCGGCCGGCCATCTTCCCCGTCCCCGGCTTCGTGCTGCGGATCGCCCTCGGCGAGGTGTCGGTGCTGCTGACCGAGGGGCAGCACGTGACGCCGACCCGCGCCCTCGCCGGCGGCTTCTCGTTCCGCTTCCCGGAGATCGAGCCCGCGCTGCGCGACCTGCTCGGCTAACGCTGGCAGGGAGTCGCGAGGTTGCGCGCCGCCCGCCGGGACGTCCCCGAACGGGGGCGTTGCGGTCGGTGGCAGGATCGCCTGCCGGTTGATCAATCGAGCCGCGTTCGCCACGTTCGACTCCGACCCGAACGACGATCCCCACAAGTGGCTGGAGAGGCTGGATGTCCTGGAGCCCGACGAGGCCACGCCCGTCGCCAACGCCGACCTTCCGATACGGCGTGCCCTGGACGGGTCGGCCGCTGACGGCCGCTGCCTGTTCGTGCGGGATCGCCGGTCGGGCAACGGTACCCACCTGTCCATCTCCACCCGGCCCATCCATGACCCCGAGGGTCGACTGGAAGGCAGCGTCCTCGTGTTCCGCGACGTCACCGCGCAAAAGCGAACGGAGGCCAGACTGGAAGAGACGGACGCCCGGCTCCAGAACCAGGTCGATCTCATGGAGACCGTGTTCGACAGCATGGCGGAGGGAGTCGTCGTCGGCGCGGACCAGGGTGTCGTCGTCTTCAACCCGAGCGCGGAGGCGCATCCTCGGACTGCCGGACACCGTTCCGGACTGTCGGGACTGGAACCGGGACGACTATCTGTGCCTCTCCGACGCGGTGACTCCACTGGCGCGCGACGAGTATCCGCTCGTGGCTGCGTTGCGCGGCGAATCGACGAACGAGATGGACCTGTACCTGCCCGGTCCGGATACCCATATCAGCGCTCATGCCACACCGCTGCACGACAAGGAAAGCCAGTTCCACCAGATGCTGGTCAACCTGGTCAAGAACGCGATGGAGGCCATCGACGCACTCGCGAGCACGGGTCAGGCACTCGTGCCCGGGCCTCGCGTTCGCATCGTGGCCTGGTCGGAGGCGGATCACGTCGCGCTCGACGTGACGGACAACGGCATCGGCGTCGCGCCGGAGTCCATGCGCGAGATCTTCACCGCCGGCTACACGACCAAGGAGTCGGGCACCGGGCTCGGGCTCCATTCGGCCGCCAACTTCGTGGTCGGATCGGGCGGGACCATAGAGCCGCTGAGCGAGGGCATCGGTCGGGGCACCACGATGCGTGTCAGGCTCCGGCTGCCGCGGGAGGCGGGCCGCCCCGGGCGGCCGGTGCGCGGGTGACCGGGCGCGCGTGTTACAGTCCCCCTCGATGCGAAGCGCCGCCGAGGCGGCCGGCGGAGCAGGAGGTGTGACGTGGGCGAGACGACGACGCTCGTGATAGCGGTCGTTTTCTTTGCGTTCCTGGGTGTCTCGATCATCGGGGTGGCCGGGGCGCTGGTGGCGGGGGTGGCCCAGTCGCTCACGCCGAGGGCGGCCGATCTCACCATCAAGACGATCATCGCCGCGCTGGCGGTGGCGTTCGTGGTCAGCCTGATCGCGATCGGGCTGCAGCTCGTCGTGCCCGGCCAGTAGCCGCCACCGGACCGCCGCCGCGACCACTTCCGCGGGACGGCCGGGGGGCCTCGCCGCACCCGGCGACCCTGCCGGGGAGGCAGGTCCGCAGACGGTGGCGGGCGCCCGCCCGCGACCGTCGCATGCCAGGGTGGATGCCGCTCGGGTCGAGCGGCCGTAGCGCGCCCTGGCGGGCGCGTTGGGAGTCTGCGCGAGAGAGAGTTTCTTGCGTCGCGGGTTCTACGGCGCAGACTCCTGGCGTTCCGGCCCGAGAGGGCGCGTGATGAGGTCGGCGTACAGCGCGTAGAACCGCTCGAGATCCAGATCCGTCATCACCTCGACGACCGCTCCCTCCGGATCGACGGACGAGCCGCCGTACGACGGCCCGAGCGTCGTCTCCACCCGAATCGGCAGCCGCTCCGAGCGCGTCACGACGGACGGGTCGATGAGCCAGGCCGCGGTGATGCAGTCCCAGACGTACTGCGTCGCCCCCGGCCCGCGGGCGAACACCGGGCCCATGTCGTGCCGCATCAGCCGGGTGAGCGGCGTGTCGGCGGCGACGATGCGCTCGAAGAGCGGCCGGTGCAGCGGCGCGTGGTTGGTGATGTCGAGACCGAACATCACGACGCGGGGCAACGCGGCCCCGAGGACCTCGGCCGCGGCCTCGGGATCGAACCAGAAGTTGAACTCGGCGGCCGGGGTGACGTTGCCCGGCACGCGGGCGTTGCCGCCCATGAAGACGAGGCTCCGCAGGCGGCCGGCGAGGCCCGGATCGCGGCGCAGGGCGAGCGCCACGTTCGTCATCGGACCCACGGCCACCAGGGTGATCTCGCCCGGGTGACGGGCGACGGTGTCGACGAGGTAGGACACCGCGTCGGTCGAGCTGGGACGCACGGCCGCGAAGCGCCCTCCGTGCGGCGGCTGCACCGTGGGCCCCTGGTCGAAGGCGCCCTTGAACGAGATGGCCCCCCAGCGTGCCTCCTGGCGAGTCGCCTGCTCCGGCGTGTTGACGAGGGGAGCCCGAGCGCCCAGGTGGAGGGGAACGTCGCCGGCGGCGCCGACCAGCTCCAGCAGGTGGAGCATGTGCTCCGCGCCCTGCGGCACCGTGTGGTTGCCGGCGACTACGGTGACGCCGAGGATCTCCACGCGGTCGGGGCGCCCGAGCAGCATCGCCAGCGCCGCCGCGTCGTCGTTGAAGACCGCCGAATCGGTGTCGAAGATGATGCGGTGCACGGTGGTCAGTGCCTGCCGGCGCCGGCGCCGCTGACAGACGCGTCAAGAGTCTGCGCAGGCGCGAGAGCCTGCGTCGGCGCGGACGGCCTCCCCGAGGCAGCAGTGCCCCTGGGGGAAGGCCGGCGCATCGCCGGCTGCGCACGTGTTCGCTCGGCCGCGGCCGCGGCCGGTCGTCAGTAGATGATGAACTCGAGGAGGTTCCCGTCCGGATCCCGGATGTAGCGGCTCGTCCCCGTGTCGACGCCGCCGCTGCGGCCGCCCTGCCGGGGCGACGGGCCCTCGATGACTTCCGCGCCGACCCGTGCGAGCGTCTCCTCCAGCTCGGCCGCGCTCCGGCCCCAGACGAAGCAGAAGTCGCCGCAGGGCGGGACCGCGGCGGGGGCCCGGAGCGTGAACTGCCCGCTCTCCCAGGTCTGCGGCCGGTGGAAGTTGATCTTGTTGTCGCCGAAGTGGACCGAGCAGATCCGGTCCCCCTCCATCACGTCGAAGCCCAGGTCGCGGTAGAACGCCACCATTGCGGCGGTGTTCCGCATCGGGACCGCCACGTGGTCGAAGCGCACGATGGCCGGCGACGCCTGCGCGCGGCCGACCCCGTGGCCCAGCCCGGTCGCGGCCAGGGCGGCACCGGCGCGGGCGGCGTGCTTCAGGAAGCGCCGCCGCTCGGCCTTACGGGGACGCCCGGCGCGGGAACTCTCAGCATCCATTTCGTCCCTCCCTCGATGGCTCGTCGTCGCGAGTTCCCGTGGCGGGCGCGCGGAGTCCGCGTGGGCGGAAGAGGCCTGCGATGCCCGCACTTGCGGCCCAGACTCTAGAACTCGTCGAGGCCTTCCGTCAGCTCGACGTAGGTGCCCCAGGGATCGGTGAAGAAGGCGATGCCGAGGCCGAGCGCCTCGATCACTTCGTAGGGGCGGTCGAAGGTGACGCCCTTCGCGGCCAGCTCCTCGCAGAACGCCTCCAGGTTGTCGACCTCGAAGCCGATGTGGTCGAGGCTGCGGCCCTGGGTGCCGGCGAGGTCCGCCGAGCTCGGCGACCAGGTCAGGTTGACGCCGGGGAGATCCGCCGCCTGGAACGAGCCGCGCATCCCGGGCTCGGCGCCCAGCATCTCGACGTACCACGCCTTCATCGCGTCGACGTCGTTGGCGTCGAAGTGGATGTGGTGCATCGCGACGGGCGAGGCCTGGCCACGGTTCTCCACCAGCTCCACCTTCACCTCGTCGGGCCCCATGACGTACGCGATGTAGGTGTCCTGGTCGGCGATGTACGCCAGGTCGTCCACCACCTCGAGCGACGGCGGCAGCTCCTCGCGCGTGACGACCGGATAGCCGGCGTCGCGCACCGTCGCCAGGGCGGCGCGCACGTCGGGCACCCAGAAACCGATGTGGTTCACCGTCGTGCCCTTGGTGCCCCCCTCGGGCTCCCGCGGGGTGACGAACACCAGGACGTTCGTGAACTTGAACATCTCGCCCGCCCCGATCGGCGTCGGCGTGCCACCGAGCGCTTCGACCCAGAAGTGCCGGTGCTGCGCGACGTCGGTCACGTTCAGGTGGTGGTGCCCGTAGACGACGCGCCCCTCGCTGGCCGCATCGAGCTGGGCGGAGGCAGTGGAGGCGCCGGCCGAGAGCAGCAGGGCCGCAGCGGTGACGATGACGATGGTTCGGATCCTCATCCTGGCTTCCCTCCGAGGACGAATGACGTTCGTGGTGGCTCGGTCTGCGCGGTCACGAACTCCAATGGCACGTTCTCCGACGCAGACTCCTAGTAACGGAACAGATACGAGATCTTGCCGAAGACGGCGCGGTTCCGGCGCAGCAGTTGCGCGGTCGGGAACAGCAGGCTGTCGATCTGCCGGCCCTGCTGGTAGCGGGCATCGTAGCCCAGGTGCGCCACCGTTCCCGCGTTGAGGCGGTACGTCATCAGCACGTTGTTGCCCAGCGTCACCGCCAGCGTGTTGTGCTCCATGATGTGGCGCAGCAGCAACCGGTCGGTGAACTGGTAGGTGGTCCGGGCGCGGAAGATCTTGACGTTGAAGACCTCGGTCCCCTCGATCGGGTTGTCGAAGGCGCTGTACACGCCCGTGAACTCGGTGCGGAGGCGGGAGGTCGCGTTCCAGCGGACGAGGAAGTTCCCGGTGGTCGACCGGCCGAGGAACGGGCTCGTGCTGTAGAAGACGCCGTCGCCCCAGTTGATGCCGCCGACGACAGACAGCACGCGCGCGCTGATGACGCCGAAGAAGCCGTAGCCGTTCTTGTGGAAGTCGATCTCCTCGTAGCGCTCCAGCGTGCGGCTGACGGTCCCGAAGAAGTTGACGTTGTTCCGGAGCTGAATGCTCGCCATCCCCTGGACCTGCTCGTCCTGCAGTACGCCTGCGAAGTCGTAGAGCCGCAGGTAGGAGAGGGTCGGTCCCCAGCTCAGGATGTTCGTCTCCGGCCACCAGCGGTAGGAGAGGTGGGCGCTCGTCTGCTGCACGTCGACGCGCGGCACGAAGCCGGTCGCGGTCCGGAAGCCGGGCGCGATGCGGCTGTGCGCCACGCCATATCCCAGGTTGCGGCCCTGGCTCGTGAAGTCCGCCTCGAAGACCTCGCCGGCCAGCGCGCCGTCCACGTCGTCGCGGGTCTCGGAGGCGATCGCCAGGAAGTTCACCCGCTTCGTCCGGCTGAGCCGGAAGCGGCCGTCGACGCCCGCAATCCGGTTGTAGGTGTCGCCGAACTCCCGCGCCGTGGCGATGCCGCCGAGGTAGGACTCGGCGTAGAGGTCGTAGCGCGCGCGTCCGATGAACGACTGGGCGGAGGCGCCGTACATCGGATCCGACCGGTCGTCGAGACGGCCCGCCGCCTCGTCGTCGGCGACGACCACCCCCAGCGTCGCGTTCCCGACCTTCCCGGTCAGCTTGGCCCCCAGCCGCGGATCGACGATGGTGCGGGTGTGCACCAGCGTGACCGGCGTTGCGGTCTCGAAGATGTCCTGGCCCTCGAGGAAGAAGGGGCGCTGCTCCGGGTAGAAGAGCGCGAAGCGCTGGTTGGTCTCCACCTGCGGCCGGTCGGACTCGATCTGCGAGAAGTCGGGGTTGTAGGTGAAGTCGGCCGTCAGGTTCGGCGTGATGCCGTACTTGACGCCGACGCCGAGCTCCCCGTCCGGGTCGCGCTCGTCGTAGCCGCCCGTCCCGGTGTCGAGCGATCCGAACTGCACGCCCGTGAGCTCCGGCAGGATCTCGATGTTCCGGCTCTGCGACAGGTCCGCGAGGCCCTCCAGCACCCCG
The DNA here is from genome assembly GCA_026706755.1 of Acidobacteriota bacterium. Taxonomy (GTDB): domain Bacteria; phylum Acidobacteriota; class Vicinamibacteria; order Vicinamibacterales; family UBA8438; genus JAGWAJ01. The sequence continues at coordinate 16,414 of JAPOYG010000279.1, read as the reverse complement.
AACTGGGTCATCTGGCCGGCCACGGATCGGGAGATCGGCGCCCACGACTGGGCCTCGGACTTGCCGCGGATGATGCGCGTGATCTGGAAGCCCCAGCGGTGCGGGGCGCCGCCGGGGCGGGCCGGGTAGCGCAGGCTCTTGAACGGGATCGCCATCTCCGCCGTCCACCCGTCGCTCACCAGGACGCCGCCCGTCTCGAACAGGGCGTTCCACGAGTCGTCGCCGAAGATGCCGAACGCGCCGGACGAGCTCATGCTGCTCATGCCGCCGCCGCCGCTGCGGGAGCCGGTGCCGCTCGACGAGCCGGAGGACATCGACATGCTCCGGCTCGAGCTGCTCATTCTGCCGGTGGCGTTCACGATCGAGTCGCCCTGTACGCCGTAGCCGTTCACCGTGAACTGGTAGGCCCGCTGCTGGTCGAGAAAGGTGTCGAACAGCACCGATATGCGGTCGTCGCCCCGGATCTCGTCGCGATCGGCACGGAAGACGCGGACCATGCCCGGGTCGGAGTAGTGCGCGTAGAACGCGAAGTAGAGATTGTCGTCGTCGTAGGCCATCCAGACCTCGGTCCGCTCCGAGCCGGGCGCTCCCTCGACCGGCGCGATCTGGATGAACTCCGTCAGGTGGGTCGCGTTCCGCCACACGGCGTCGTCGAGACGGCCGTCGATGCGCGGCGCCTCCCGCGTGCGGACGATCACCGTGGTCGGCCGCGCGGCGAGCGGCACGGTCGCGAATCCGCCGGGACGTCCCCGGCCGCGCGCCGCGCGTCTGTCGCCGGCGGCCTGCGCCGCCGCGCCGGAAGCTGCGGGCGGGTCGGAGCGGGTCGGCGGCGGGCCTTCAGCCGGCCGCGGGGCGTCGGCCAGCAACGAGGCTTCCGCAGGCGGCGGGGCGTCGGCCAACGCGAGCGTCCCCGTCACGCCTTCGGCCGGCCCGAGCGGGCGCGACGGAGCGACCCCGGCGCCCGGGCCCACTCGCTCGGGTCCTTCGGGGACCAGCGGCGGCGCGACGGGCGCGAATCGCGGCACCTCCGGCCAGGTCCGCCCGTCGAAGGTCGCACCCCCCGCGCGACCGCCGACCGCTGCTGCCGCCGGCACGGGCAAGATGAGGCGCTCGACCAGCTCCTCCGCGATCGCGTCCTGGGCGTCGAAGACGTCGTGCCGCGTGCCGTCGACGTGGGCGCTGTAGGCGATGCCGCCCGTCTCCACGGCGACGATCCGCGCCGTCAACCGCAACCGGTCTCCGCTTCGCTGGTGGCCGCCCTCCACGACCCAGTCGGCTCCCAGCGCGCTGTAGCGGTCGAAGCCGGACCACCCGCGGGTCCGCCCATCGGCGTCCGATTCCCCGTTGCCCGAC